>NZ_JBILVF010000164.1:0-7443 GCF_044370595.1 Mycobacterium sp. | reverse complement strand
GCTGCCCGGCGAAGGCAGCGCGGAGCGACGGACGTGGTAGGTGATATCGAAGTCCGGGTCGTCGATCCAGACCGGCCGCGCGATACCCGGCGTCACCTCCCGCACTTTTTGCCGGTACCGCGGAATCTGCGGCAGCCTGCGCTCCACGGTTTGCAACAGGCTGTCGTAGCTCAACCCGCCACGGGGCCGGCGCAGGATCGACAGCGACCCCACGTACACCGGGGTCGTGGAATTCTCCCTCTGGTAAAACGCCGCATCCGACGTGGACAGCCGGCTCACCATGGCTTCGAGCTCTCCTCGTTCACGCCTGACACGGTAACCGCGCCGCTACGACTCCCTGGAACGAGCCGAAGCCCGACCCGCCTTGAACAGAATCAGCAGCGCTCCGACGCCGGCGATCGCCGCGATTCCGCCGGCCACCCACCAGAACCAATCCTGCTGGCTGCCCTGCGTCGCCGAGTCGTCCTGTGCGGAATCGGTGACGAGGGGGCTCGGGACGGTCAGCGGCGCACCGTCGGGGATGGAGATGATCGCTCGGCCGTTGAGGCCCGACCAGCGTCCTGAACCGTCCAGCCAACTCAGCAATGAGTCGAGCTGCGACGGTGCGCCGTTCGAGGTGGCGATCATCACTGCGCGCTGCCCGTCGAAGATGGTCTGAATGGAGCCGAATCTCGTCTGGGGCTCCAGGGTCATCGACAGAGGCTCCCCGTCGGGGTCGAGGCCCTGAACGGTGATCTTTCCACCATCGGTGTTGAACGGCAGCGTGAAGGACTGATCGGTCCAGCCTCCGGAGGCAATCAGAATCGCCGAACCGCCGCCGTCGATCGCTTCCCTGACGCTCTTCACCTCGCTCATCAGCGGAACAGCGCTCAGCCGTTGCAGGCCCACCGCGATTCGGGCCGCGCGCACCGTGTCGGCGAAGGCGTCCTCGCCGATTCCGAAGTCGATGCGCGGCATGAGCGCCTGGGGGAACGATTGGAATCCGCGGGGAATCGGCGGACTTGCGGTGCCGACCTGAACCGTCGACGCGGGGTCGATCCGCAAGGCGATCGGCAGGTGGTCCCCGCAGCGTCCCGGGTTGCCGGTGGCGCGCACGGCGACTTCGAGATTGACGGAGCGTTTGATCAGACGCGCCGGGATCGTCAAAGAGCGGTCGATGATTCCGTCGTCGGTGGCCGCCCACCGATCGAGGACCTCGCCGCCGACGGTGACGGTCGACTCACCGCCGAAATTCCCGGGCAACGGTGTGTAGGAACCGACCAGATGAATCCGGATATCGGCCAGTGGATGCCCGAAACGAGTCTGATCGACCTCGATGTTTACCTTCGGCCACAGCGCCTCGTCCAGCAGTTCGGTCTGATTCAGGTCCGCGAGTGTGGTGCTGTCGGGGACGAATTCGGGCTCGGGTAGCGGCCCGGGGACCGCCGTGGTGCTAACGGCGAGCTTCAGCGATTCGTCGCTGAGCAATCGAGCCTGATCGACGAGTTCGGCGCCTTCTCCGGAGACCAGCAGTGACGGGAAGCCGCCGCCCTGCAGCGAAAGTCCTTTTTCGGCGCCTTCCTTGACGACGATCTTCCGCTCCAGTGGAGCCGAGGGCGCACGGAATGCGGTGGCCCCCTCGGGAAGCGGCACCACCACGACGTCGGGCTTCTGCCCATTGCGCTGGGCGACCGCGGTGGCCACCTGTACCGCAGCGCTGGACTCTGCCGGTGACGGCTTGGCCGGTAGCCCGATGGTCACCTTGCGAAGTACCGAGGGAAGAAAGTCGGCAACCGTCTTCGGGGACACCTCGGCGCCAGAGAAGACAACCGCGGCGTCGGTCAGCCGTACCGGTGCGTAGTCGTCCCAGCAGTAGTCAGACGCCGGCATCACCGTCAGGGCCAGGTCAAGAGTGAGCCACTCACCGGACAGCTGCACGCCACCGAGTGGAATCACCAGGTCGCCATCGCTGTCGAGCGGCAGACCGACCCGGCTGATCTGGCGACCGTTCTGGCTGACGGTCAGGGTGCCGAACCGCAGCAATACCGGTAACTCGATTCGGGCACGCATCTCCTCGGGAACCAGGCCGGGCAACACCGGGAAGCTCACCGATTTGCTGGCGTTGAACCGATTGACGGTGAATGCGATCGTGCCCGACACGCCCATATCGGGAAGTTCCAGGACAGGCGCCACGATGCCCCCGCCGCCGGGAGCCGGCTCGGCCGCCGTCACCGGTGAGGTCCACAGCAAAGCTGCGAGAACGCCCGCCAGCGCTCCGACACGACGCATGTTTCCCCCTTGGTTCAGTTAGGCAACCGGATGCTTCCGGAAGCGACCGTTCGTTCAAACCTAGCGGGAGATCATTTCAGCGGCGTGAATCGCAGGTAGTCGACGATCATCGCGGCCGGCAAGGGCGTCGAGTCATCCGGCGGTCCCGGCCAGTTTCCACCCACCGCGAGGTTGAGCAGAACGAACATGGGTTCGCCGAAGATCCACGGCGAGTCCGGCGGCAGGACGTCCGGGTCGAACGATGCGAGCACCGAGTCGTCGATTCCCACGGTGACGCTGTCCGCAGTGCGCGTCACCCAATAGTCGTGGAAGTCGGTGGACAGGTCGGCGATAGGGCCGGAGGCCTCGGGGTCGGCGCCTGGGGCATGAAGAGCGACATGGTAGGTGTCGGCGGTATTGATCAGTTCGATGATGTCGATCTCGCCGCACTGCGGCCAGCCGACCGTCTCGATGTTGGACCCGAGCATCCAGAACGCCGGCCAGAGGCCCTGCCCGGACGGGAACTTGATTCTCCCGACGAGGGTTCCGAGTCCGAACTCGAGCTTCCCGCGAGTAACAACCCGACCGGAGGTGTAGCGGTCTGAGTCTCGGCGGGCGGTGATCACCAGGTGGCCCTGGCCGTCCAGGCGGACATTGTCCGGGGAGTCGGTGTAAGTCTGAAGGCTGCCCTCTTCCCAGCCGTGTACCGCGGAGGGGCCGACATCGACGGTCCAGTACTGCGGGTTCGGCCCGGCACCGGCCGGCCCGTCAAAATCCTCGACGAAGTCGGTCACGACCAGTGGACCCGCGGCCGCCCCGGTAGCACCGAGGGGCAGTGCGACCAACAAGGGCACGGCCCCAGCGGCCATGACTCTGGTCGCCCGGATCCGCCATCTCACAACGCCACCCCACCGCGATCCCGGGCGGGAATCTCCACCCGACCACGATAGGTCCGCCATACCAGCGGCCCGCATACCAGGATCTCGAACCCGACCGCGGCCAACCAGCCCAGGCTGAGACCCACAAGTCCACCGAGATGCGCGCCCAGGGCGGCACCGGCAATCTCACCGGCGCCCAGGACAGCCATCAACAGGCCCTCACGCCCCTCGTTTCCGACCACCCGCGCCAGGGTGACGTGGTGATCTTTGATGACGGTGCCCAGACCGCCCAATGCAAGCACGATGAGGACGACGTGACCGTTGTCTGCATACGCCTGGCCGAAAATGCTGAGCACGAGCCCGCCGAGCAGGGCGAGCGCGGCAACCGCCACCGTGCAGATCAACAGCGCGATCCGCAACGTGAACCGGAACTCAGCGACGAACGTGCTCGAATCCCGGGCACCGGAGGCGAACAGCGCCCACGCCAAAGCCATCGGCAAGAAGAACACGAAACCGGCCAACGACCAGGTGGCATACAGGTAGGCGGCCTGCTCAGAGCCAAGGATGACGTTGGCGACGATCGGCATCGCGAAGTACGGCACCAACAGCGAGGTGTTGAGACTGTGGTGCTTGGCTGCCGCGAAGTGCATTCCGCGTAACGCCGAAGGACGGGGCAGCGCCCGGCGCAGCGACAACCCGTAGCGACGTGCCAGCATGACGACCGCCACCATGAAAGAGATGACATTGGCCAGCAGCCAACTCGTCACGATGGTGAGCGAGCCGAACCTCGCCAATGCGGTGGCAAGAACGACGATCAGGATGAGTTTGACCACGGATTGAACCAGATTGCGGCTCAATTGGATTCCGCTGCCGGCTACCGCCAGGAAAGCCTGGTCGATGACGACGCAAATCGTCTGCGATGCAACCAGCGCGACGAAAACCGCTGTGGCAAGGGGCTCGTGGCCGACCCCGGGGATACCGAGAAAGGAATCGGGCAACACCAGCGCGCACATCAGCGCGATGAGGCTTGCAGTGATCGCAGCGGCCAGCGTGGCGGTCGACACCAGCGCACTGCGGCCCTTCTGCATGACAGGAAGCCGCACCATCATCAGCGTTCCGAGCCCGAAGATCGACAGCGGCGCCAGCAGGCTCACCGCGGAGATCGCAGTCGACGATTCACCCACCGCGGTGGCCGGAAAGGTCCGCGCCGCCACCGTCCAGAAGATGAAGCCGAGTCCGGCGGTCATCACGGAACTCGTGGCCAGGCTCGCAGCGCTGCGCAGCAGAAAACGCAGTTTGCCCGGGTCTTGCAAGTTCATCCGGCGGTCTTCGGCTCGATCGCATCGTGGTACATCTGCTCGATGCGGGGTACGACCGCGCTCACGGTGAACTCACGGGCCCGCCGCCAGCCGGCGATACCGAAGGCCCGGGCCGTCTCCGGTTGCCTCAGCAGCGCGGCCAGCGCCCCGGCCAGGGCCGCGGAGTCCCCCGGCGGCACCAGCAGCCCCGTACTGCCATGCACCACCATGTCGATGATGCCGCCCGAGGCCGCCCCGACCACCGGCCGACCGGCCGCCATCGCTTCCAGGACCACGGTGGGGCAGGGATCCGACCACACCGACGGAACCACTACCGCTCGGGCGGACCGGAACAGCCCGACCACGTCCTCGTGGGGAAGCTGACCCACCCACCGCGCCCCCGGCGGAAAGCGCCACGCGTCCGGCACCGGCATGCGGCCGGCCAGCACCAGTTCCGGCGGGGATTCCAGCTGTTGGTAGGCATCGAGCAGAACCTGCACACCCTTGTCGGCGGTCAGGTCCCCGGCGAACAGCAGCGGGGCATCGGGACGGGTGGGCGCAAGGTCGTCGGCGATGATGTCATCAGGGATGAAGTTCGGGATGACCCGCGCGGTGAGGCCGGCGCTGTGCAGCCAGTGTCCGGCGGGAATGGCCACCGCGTCGGCGACAGCACTGCTGACCGCGGCCACCGCAGCGATCCGCCGGGCGCGCCGATGGGCTGCGGCCGCGTTGGCGGCCACCGTGACCGCCCCGTTGACCGGGCCGTAGTGGCCCGAGGCGCATGACAGGCAACGCCGTGGAGCCGGACCCGGACAGCGGGTGCGCCCATGCTCCATCATGCGTTTCGTCGCACAGATGTGGCTGTAGTCGTGAAGTGTCATCACCAGCGGCACGCCGGCTTTCGCGGCGGGACCGAGTGCGCTGTTGACGATCCAATTGTGAGCGTGGGCAACGTCATAGCGGCCACCGGCGAACTCGTGGGCGATGGCACGACTGGCCTCGGGATCAGGCAACGGCAACGCGTGCGGGCGGGACGGGTCGCTATAGAGAACCGGCAGCCGGGACGCCGCGGTCCGAACCCGCACCACGCGGACACCGTCGACGACGGTCGCGCCGGCCGGGTCCTCCCCGGTCGCGAAGCCCAGCAGCGTCACCTCATGGGAACGCGCCGCCAACGCGCGGGCCAGATTCCAGACGTGGCGTTCCTCTCCGCCGGCAACCGGTGGCAGGAACTGGGCCAGTTGCAGGATCTTCACCTCGCCACCTGCAGGTAGAGATCCTTGAGCTCGCGGGCGCAATCGTCCCAGGTGGGCAGCAACTTGGGCGGCGTCCGGGCAGACCCGGCGACGGTCATCACCGCCGCTGCGATCTGACCGGCCGAGGCGTCCACTGGAATCGTCGTGGCCAGGCCAGCTTCACCCAGTTCGGTCAATCCCGACGTGTCGGCGAGCAGCGCCGGGGTCCCGGTGCCGAGCGCCTCCATGACCGCCACCGGGTGCGCCTCGTAATCGCTGAGCAGACACATCACGTCGGCGTCGGCGATCACCTTGCCCATGGCGCCCCGCTCTTCGGGGCCGAAGCTTCGGAACAGCACATGGTCGGCGATCCCCAGCTCTGCGGTCATTTCCCGCAGCCGTGCTTCATAGGGCCCACTGCCGATGAGCACCAAGGTCGCGCCCGGTGCGGACTCGAGAATCAGGGGCATGGCCCGCAGCACCCGGTGGTGTCCCTTGTACTCCTCGAGCCGGCCCACCGACACCACCAGCGGGCTACCGTCGATTCCGGGGGCGCAGGGATCCACCGGCAGTGGCTCAGACCCGTTGCGGATCAGGCGGATGGCCTCTGCGGGAATCCCCAACGTCCGGGCAAACAGCCGACGCTCGTACTCACACACCGCAACCAACGCAGCGGCGGACCTCAACAGTGGACCCATGAGTGTGAACTGCAAGGGGCGCAACAACTCCCGTAGACCGGAGGAATGCCCGCCGGTGTGGAAGGTCAGCACGGCAGGCGTGCGCGTGCGTCGCGTGGCCGCAAGCGCGGCGGGCGCGACGAGGGTGTGGACTCCCTGGACGTGAATGGCGTCGTAGGAATCCCGAGCGTCGAGTAGATGCCGAACAAGCCCGGGTGCGACGTAGTAGTCGCGGGATCGCGGGTAGGCCGGCCAGCGCAGGACGCGGTAGCCCGACATGGTCTGGGAACCTGGCAATTCGCCGGTGGTGTCGGTGGTCAGCACCGTGACCTCGACACCGGATGCGGCCAGCCGCCGTGACACCTCGTGGACGTGGGTTTCGATGCCGCCCATGAACGGCAGCGCGCGCGCGGCAACCATCCCGATCCGCAACGGCCGGCTCATGGCACTGCCCGCCGCCGAGCCCACACCCCGGATCCCGCGCCGACGATGTAACCCGCTGTGGTGTAGGCCAACCCGATGATGATCACCCCGGCAGTCAGCAGCCCGGCGGCGTCCCCTCGCAGTGCCCGCCGCAGTCCGTGCAGCACACCCAGGGGCAGGGTCACCGTCGAGTAAGCCCGCTCGGAGGCCAACCCGGTCTGCGTCCCGACGCTGCGGGTCACCAGAGCCTTGGACAGCCCTTCGGAGTAGCACCGACTCCGGAAGTAGGCGAAGGTCTGCCGATCGGCAGGAACCCGATGAATCACCTCGGCGTCCCCGTCATGGAGGAAGAATCCGCCCGGGCGCCGCTGTGCGGAACGGATGCAGAACTCGGTCTCCTCGCCACCGACCGGGCGCCGGACGCTGGCGGATCGGCCGATCCCGCTGGTGAATCCGCCGTCGTCGAACAATTCCCGCCGGAATGATGCGTTGGCCCCGATCAAGTTGCGGACGATACCCGTCCGCCGGCCGGTGTAGTCGCAACCCACGACCCAGTCGAACTCCGGGGGAAACCAACGCGGCCGCCCGACAACCCATTCCGGTTCAATGCCGCCGCCGACGCCCAGCACGTTCGGGTCGCGGTAGTGACGGGCCAGTGAGGCAAGCCAGCCGGGTCGCGCGGCGG
>NZ_JBILVF010000162.1:0-7502 GCF_044370595.1 Mycobacterium sp. | reverse complement strand
CGGCGTCAGCCGGGGCGGTCGCCGCCCCCGGCAACACCGGGAACTGGATCGGCGGCAGTGGCGGGAAGAAGCTGGCGAACCAGCTGATCTCGCCGGCGATGAAGTTGTCGACCCCGGTCTGGATCCCGTTGGTGATCGTCGGCCCGATCAGGTCGAACTCGCCGTCGATCAGATACGCGGTGCTGTACACCAGGGCCTGAGTGACGGGCTGGATGCCGCTGTAAGCGATGATCATTTGCGGAGCGGCAAGGCCGATCGGCCATGGCAGCCAGCCGACCGCCCAGGCTCCCAGCTCCACGCTGTACTGCACCCACGGCTCAATGGCGTTGTAGCCGTTGATGATCGCATCACCCGCCGAGTCGGCCGAGCCGACGTCGATCGGGTCGGGGATGTTCGGCAGGGCGGCGGCGGGCAGCGGCAGCGCAGCGATGGCGGCGCGCAGTTGCACGGCGGGGGAGGCCAGCGCGGGCAGCGGCGGGGCGCTGAGGGGGGCCAGCGCCACCGAACCGGCGGCTGCGGTGAGCACCCCGGCGGCCAGCCCGGCCGACAGGCAGGAACGAACCGACACCATCATCACCCCAAGTCTGTGCACTCGACGACCACTCAAACTGTAGGGGTTTCCCGGCCGCTGCGGCATACCCGACGCACCCCGCCCGGTCCGGCGGTCGCGCTACGGTGAGCTCTCATCCGTAAGGCAGGGGAACCCGTGACCGCCGGCGAACAGACCATCGACTGGCTTTACCGCGAGCAACTGCAGGTCGACGACCAGTGGTCGGTGCGCACCGAACGGGGCTTCACCTGGTGGGCCGACCGCAACGCACAGACCATCGAGATCCTCGGCGAGGAGATCGGCCCCGACGGCGACACCGGCTACCTGATCGGGGTGCGCACCGACATGCTCACCGACCTTGAGCTCACCGAGGCGGCCCTGGGTGACCTCAACGAGGGGCCGATGCGGTGCGCGGCGCTGTCCGGTCCGGTGTATGACGCCCAGACCGGCACCCTGAGCCTGTGTTCGCTAGCCCGCGTGCACGAGGAGATCGCCCCGTGGATGGCCGTGGTGATCGGATCGGCGGCGGTGACCCAGCTCGCCGAGGCGCGGGTGCTGGGACCGGACCTGGCTCACAGCCTCGGCGCCCGACCGGCGCTGACCGATCACCCGCAGCGCGGGCGCCGCCCCGAGCCCGACGACATGGTCTACGCCGTCAGCCTCTTCGTCGACGAGGGCAAGGCGCCATGCCAGTGGCCGGACGAGCAGTTCGATGCCGCGGTGAACGACTTCATGCGCCAACCGCCGGCGTTGATGGCCTCGGCCGGCGATCAGGGCCTGACCGTGGAATTCCCATACGGCGCCAACTCGTCGCTGTGCCAGGTGATCGGCAACCAGCAGCATCCGCTGTACGGCAACGGACTGCTGATCCTGCAGCGCTTCCCCTATGCACTGGACTCGGCGGAGAAGGGCATCGAACTCGCGTTGACCCTCAACGCCGCCGAACTGACCAGGAACGTCACCGGCTACGGGTTCGGCAGCTACGTATGGGACAACGGCATGATCTGCTTCACCGGGTTCGTCCCCAACGCCCTGCACCGCCAGGTAGCCCTGCCCAACCTCTACTTCGCCTGCGCCGCCCGCGCTCGGGCGATGTCGCTCTGGCTGCTCGACCAGGACTGGGACGCCGGCTCGTTTTCCCCCGACCACAGCGCGGTCGGCCGAAAACTGCTGTCTGACAACAACAACGACTAGGATCACCACGGTGACCGACGACCCGTACGCCAGCGCCGCGGAACTCGGCCTGATGGAGGGCTTCCCGCCCCCGCCCGACAAGCGGGTCGACCGCACCAACGCCCTGATGGTGCCGCCCTATAACCGGTGGGCCTATCAGCACATGCGCACCATCTTCCCGTCGGCGCCGATCCGCACCAGCAGCACCGCGGCACCGGTCGACACCCAGATCGACTCCGGCATCGGCGGTCTGGAGGTGACCCGCGGCGACGGCAGCGTCACGGACTTCCCGACGTTCCTGCGCGAGACCTACACCGACTCGTTCCTGGTCGCCACCCCCGACCGGCTCGTCTACGAGCACTACGCCAACGGCATGACCCCCACCCGGCCGCATCAGATGATGTCGTGCACCAAGTCCTTCGCCGGTCTGTTCGCCCTGATGGCGGCGGCCGACGGACTGCTCGACGAGGGCCAGCAGATCACCGACATCGTCGCTGAACTCACCGGCGCCTCGGCATTCGCCGGGGCCACCGTCGATCAGGTCTTGGACATGGTGAACTCCATGGACTTCAGCGAGGATTACGCCGATTTGGAGTCGGGCATCGCCCGCTACGCACTGGCGCTGGGCTGGCTGGAGATCCCTGGGCTGACCGCGTCGGAGAGCCTCTACGACCTCCTGGCCACTCTGCAGAGGAATCCGGCGCTGGAGCACGGCGAGATCTTCTGCTACCAGACACCCAAGACCGACGTCGTCAACTGGCTGACGAATCGCGTCACCGGCAAATCCTTCCAGGACCAGATGTCGGACGTGTTGTGGACGAAGCTGGGCACCGAAGCCGAAACCTATGTGCTGCTTGACCGGTGCGGCACCCTGGTGGCCGGGGGCGGCCTCAACGCCGCCCCCCGCGATCTCATGCGGTTCGCCATGATGATGCTCAACGACGGTGTCGCACAAGGCCGGCAGATCGTCACCCCGGCGATCATCGCCACCCTGGAAGCCGGCGGCAGCAGGGACGCGTTCGCCGCCGGGCCGGAAGCCGTCGGCGCAATGGCCGGCGGCGACTGGAGTTACCGGGCGCAGTGGTGGATCCGGCACACCCCCGGCCGGGAGGCCATCACCGCCATCGGCGTCCACGGGCAGTGGATCTACATCGACCGCCGCCACCGCGTGGCCATCGTCAAACAGTCCTCCCAGCCGGTGTCATCGGATCCGTCGGCCGATCAGTTCATCCTCAACGCTTTTGACTCGGTGATCGGCCACCTCGGCCCCGGTTGAGTCGGGGTTACTCGCAGTCGCAGGGCATCTCTAGGAAACAGTTGTCGCAGTAGGTCACCGGCTTGCCGAACTTACGGCGGACGTCCCCACCCGGGAAGACCACCCTGCCCATCGGTTCGACCTTGACCTCCGGGTTGCGCTGCTGCAACTCGTACAGGCAGTTCTTGACGTAGTCCAGCAACTCCGGGGAGGCGCCCTGCTCCCACAACTCCCGGTACCCGAAGGAGTTCTCATAGGCGTTCGCCGACCCGGCGGGCAGCCGGCCTTCCAGGATGTAGCGGACGCTGCGCATCACGTTCGCGACGTAGGACGGCGTCTTGTCGCCCCACTCCACGGCCATCTCGGCTGCCGTCGAACCCTTCTCCATACCGCGAAAGGCCTGACCGTGCCGCACCGAGCTGCGCCGCAGCAGTTGCTTGATCTCCTCGACTAGCTTTGGAGTGAGTTCGTTCATGGTCATGTGATCCATTCCCCGATGTGTCCCCCCGTCCTGCTGGTCGGGGTGGGGCGCGTCGGCCGTGTACTGGTGTTTTGAATCCTCAGCGGCGACAGCGGGTAGGAACTGCGTAGTGCACTACCTGTATTCCGGAGAAACGCACGTCCAGGACGGCAGGTAGTTGCACATCCAAGACGGCGGGTAGTCGCCCCCCGAGCACCCCGTTGGGCCTAACATTCCTGGGTGGACTGGCCTTTCACGGGGCGCGGCGGGGAACTGGACCTGCTGACGGCGCTGCTCGACGGCGACGGCGGCTACGTCGGTGCGGCCGTGGTCGGCGGGGCAGGGGTCGGCAAGACCCGGTTGGGGCGCGAGGCGGCCGGGGCGGCGGCCCGCCGAGGCTGGGTGGTGCGGCCGGTGGAGGGAACCGCCGCGGGGCAGGCGATCCCGTTGGGGGCGTTCGCGGGCTGGATCGAACGCCTCGACGATCAACCCCTCACCCTGGTCAGTGCTGTCATCAAGTCGATCACCACCACCTCGGACGGCGAACCGGTGCTGGTCACCGTCGACGACGCGCACCTGCTCGACGACCTGTCGGCGTTCGTGCTGCATCAACTGGTGGCCCGCGGCGCCGCACGGGTGATCGCCACCCTGCGCAGCGGCGAGTCGGTCCCCGAGACGGTGACCGCCCTGTGGAAGGACGGTTACCTGCGTCGGGTCGACCTCGAAACGTTGACCCGACCGGAATGCGACACCCTGCTCGCGGGGGTCCTCGATGGTCCGGTCAGCCCGTCGGCGGCCGCCCGGATCTGGGAGCTCACCCACGGCAACGTGCTGTTCCTGCACCAACTGGTCCGACAGGAAATTCAGGGCGGCCGGTTGGTCCGTGATGCCACCGGCCGATGGCAGTGGAGCGGGCCGGTCACCGTCTCGGCCACCCTGGCCGATCTGGTGGACGTCTCCATCGGTGCGGCCCCCGAACCGGTGACCGACGTCCTGGATCTGCTTGCTGTCGCCGGGCCGTTGAACCTGATCTACCTGAGCAGCCTGGCCGACCCGGCGGCGATCGAGGACGCCGAACGCCGTGACCTGGTCCGGGTGTCCCATGAGGCGCCCACCGACGTCGTGCGGATCGGTCATCCGCTCTACGCCGAGACCCGCCGAGCCAGGATGGGCCTGATGCGGGCCCGACGGCTGCGCGGCCGGATCGCCGGGGCGATGAGCGCCGGCGCCGGCGCCGTCGCGCCCGACCCGGTGCGTCTGGGCGTGCTGTGGCTGGACTCGGATCTGCCGCCGGACGCCGAGGTGCTCTACCGCGCCGGCGCCGAAGCGTTCCGGCGGTTGGACATGACGCTCAGTGAGCGCCTGGCCGGTGCGGCGATCCGCGCCGGCGCCGGTACGGAGGCTCACATCCTGCACGCCCGGGCGCTGGCGCTGCTCGGCCGGGCGCTGGACGCCGAGAAGGTGCTCAATGCGATACCCGCTCAGAACACCCCCGACTCGCTGTGGGCCGCGGCCACCGTGCTGCGAGGCCTGAATCTGCTTCTGGCGCAGGCCAATATCGAGCAGTCCTGGTCGGTGATCGATCAGGCGTTGGCCACCGCGCCACCGTCGGCGGTGCAGGAGTTGCTGGCCTTCCGCGGCCTGCAGTTGGCCATGGCGGCCCGGCCGGCCGAGGTGATCGCCCTGGCCGACGGGATCGACCGCGACCGGCTGGCGGGGCGCTCGAAGATCAACCTCAACTTCGGGGTCACCATCGCCCTCGGTGATCTCGGCCGCCCGCAGCCGGCCACCCAGGCCCCCGAGGATGCGATGGTGCTGGCCGCCAATTCGCCGGTGGCCGCGTATCAGGCTGTGGCCCTTGCCCTTATCCACACCGACGCCCTGGTCACCAACGGGTGTATCGGGGAGGCCCGGACCATCGCCGGCCGTGTTGGTCAGCAGTGGGCCGGCCTGCCGAGGGTGCCGCAGATCATCGCGACCGCGATCGACGGGGTGGCCGCGCTGGGCTACGGCGACCTGGCCACCGCCTGCCGGCTGCTCAAGGCGGCGTTGGCCCGCAAGGAACTGCGCCCCGAGCAGGCCGGCCTGCCTTACCTCGGCGTCGGTTACTGGCTGGCGGTGGCCTACACCGAGGCACTCGCGCGGGCCGGCCAGACCGAGGCGGCGAGCGAGGCGATGGCGGCCATGCAGCGTGACCGCCACCCCGCCTACAGCTTCATTGAACCCAACCGGATGCTGGCCGAGGCGTGGGTGGCCGCAGCACGTGGGCGCAGCAGCGCGGCCATCGAATTGGCTGGGGCCGCAGCGGCATTCGCCCGCGGTCACGGTCAGCACGCCCGGGAAGTCCTGTGCCTGCAGACCGCGCTGCAGTTCGGCGCTGACCCGCAGGTGGACCGGCTCACCGAACTCACCGGTCTGGTCGAGGGTCCACGGGCTGCGCTGGTGGCGCGGTGGGCGTCGGTGCTGGCAGGCAGGGACGGCCACGGGCTGCTGAAGGTATCCCGCGATCTGGAGGAGATGGGGGACCGGATCGCCGCAGCCGACGCCGCTGCCCAGGCGGCGTTGAGATTTGAGAGCGAGAATCTGCGGGGCGCCAGGCTGACCGCGAGCACTCGGGCCACCACGCTCATCGGCGAGTGCGGTGCGGCGACACCGGCGACCGGAGAGTCGGCCGCCCCGCTGCCGCTGACCAGCCGGGAACGCGAAATCGCCGCGCTGGTGCGAGAAGGGTTGTCCAACAGGCAGATCGCCGAAACCCTCACCATGTCGGTGCGAACCGTCGAGGGCCACATCTACCGGGCGTGCGCCAAACTCGGCATCGCCAACCGGGCCGAACTGGGCGCCGTGCTCGGTGGTCAGTCGCGGTCATAACGCGGGTGCGGCCGACGCGACTGCCGATACCAGAGCGCGCGGGCGAACCGTACTCGCGGCTAGCGGGTGACTTTCTCCCCTAGCGGGTCGCAGGAAAACAACTCTGAACGTCAAAAAACTGTGATAAACCCCTAAGAAATAATGGGTTCGGTCAGCTAGCCCAAGGTTTCCACGGGAGGGCACCACATGTGCGCGGATAATTTTTCTGGTCGGCAGCCGCGTGGCGGGGGCCGGTCCCGCCGGAACAACCCTGTGACGCCGGCCGCGCGTTCGACGCAAGCCGTGGGCCGGGTCGGGGCGCTGGCCGTCGCCCTCGGTATCGGCAGCGCGATCCTGGGTTTCAGCCCGGCCGCGGCGGCTGACACCGGCGCGGGGGACTCGACCGGGTCGGCCGGTCAAGAGTCGAGCCGCTCAGCCGATTCGGCCCCCCGTCGAAGCACGCCGACTGGTCGCACAGCCGATTCGGCTGCGTCCGCCGATGCCGGGGGGGCAGCGACGAGTGACTCCCGCACGAGCCGCGCAGCGCGGTCGGGACGCGGATCCGGCGCTGTTGAAGCCGACGCCGGTGAGGTGCCTCAAGAACGGGACGCTGACGCTGCGCCCTCGGCGGCGGTCACGCAAGCGCCGGCGGCGGCCATCGCGCAATCTCCGGAGATCACTCCCGAAGCCGAGCCTGTCGTCATCGACCAACCCGCACCGGTTGCGGTCGTACCCTCGGTAGTCGATGTCGAGCCGGCGGGCGTTATGGAGCTTCCCGAGACTGCAGTGGTCCCTGAGGTCGAAATCGCCGCCGCTGCCGGCGAGGCGCCGGAGATGACGGCTGCCGCTCCTGATGTCCTGGCCGGCGGCGACGCCGATCCGGCGGCGCTGCTGGGCGGGGACGGCAGCGGTGGGCCCGGTGCCGAGCCACTCGCGTGGGCCGCTCTGGCGGTCACCCGGCGCGAGGATCTGGCCGGCCCGACACCGGAGGTGGCCCCGGCGGCGGCGGTGAGCACCGGGGAGCCTGAGGTTGCCGTCACCGGTGCCGTGGGCGCGGCGCAAGCAATCGCACCCGCCATCGAAGTTGAAGCCGCTGCTTGCGGAACCCTTGCAGGTTGGTGCAAGGCCGTGCGCGCAGCCAAGGGGACTATCGCAGGTGGGATTACAAAAAAACTTGAAGCGCAATTCCCGACCATGCCTAAACAAACCGCCAC
>NZ_JBILVF010000161.1:0-7545 GCF_044370595.1 Mycobacterium sp. | reverse complement strand
GGCCTTCGACAGGCCGTTGAAGGTCAGGCACAGCAGATCCGGCGCCACCGTCGCGAGGCTGACGTGGGTGGCGTCGTCGAAGAGGATCTTGTCGTAGATCTCGTCGGCCAACAGCAGCAGTTGGTGCTTGCGGGCCAGATCGGCCATCTGCTGCAGCACTTCTCGGCTGTAGACCGCCCCGGTCGGATTGTTCGGGTTGATCACCACCATGGCCTTGGTCCGCGGGGTGATCTTGGACTCGAGGTCGGCGATGTCCGGTTGCCACCCGTTGGTCTCGTCGCACAGGTAGTGCACCGGAGTGCCGCCGGCCAGTGAAGTCGATGCCGTCCACAGCGGGTAGTCCGGCGCCGGGATGAGGACCTGATCGCCGTTGTCGAGTAAGGCCTGCAACGTCATGGTGATCAACTCGGAGACGCCGTTGCCCAGGAACACCGAGTCGACGTCGAAGCGGGGGAATCCGTCGACGAGTTCGTAGCGGGTGACCACCGCCCGCCGGGCGGACAGGATTCCTTTGGAATCTGAATAGCCCTGGGCCTGGGGGAGTGCCTGGATCATGTCGCGCATGATCACGTCGGGCGCCTCGAAGCCGAACGGGGCGGGGTTTCCGATGTTCAGCTTCAGGATCCGGTGGCCTTCGGCCTCAAGGCGTGCAGCATGGTCGTGTACCGGTCCCCGGATCTCGTAGAGGACGTCCTGCAGCTTGGTGGACTGCGCGAATGTCCGCGGCCGGGGATGGTGGCTGGTGGAATGCCACGGCAGCTGGTGGGTGGTCACGCGAATGATTGTCCCCCATGGGGCGAGGGCGGCCCAAACCGTTTATCCGTCACGGCTCGGACTCGGTTTCGCCACACGTTGCTCGTCACTGGCCCGTTCGGCCGCGGGGGGCGGTTAACTGACTACCGCATACAGGAGGCAACCAGGATGAATCTGACATGCAAGACCATGGCGACGGCGTGCGCCGCGGCCGCGCTGACCGTCATCGGTCCGGCAGGTCCGGCTGTGGCTGTGCAGCTCTTCAACGGCATCTACGACATTGACGGGGCGTCTGAAGAGTTCTACTGGACCGTCCAGTCCACCTGCGTCACGGACGGCTGCACCGCGAACATCATGAGCAACCGCGGCTGGACGGCGGTGGCAACCCTGACCGGCGGCCGATGGAACTTCAACACCTCCAAACCGGACGCGATCGTGTGCCCCGACGGCAGATTTGCGCCGATCGTCCTGCGCTACTCCCTGGACGCGGCGACCTTGGGTGGAATCGTGACCGCCGACTCCAACGGTGAATGCGCCGGCGGTCAGGTCACCCAGGTTCCGATTCAGATGAAGAAGGTCGGCTGATCTTCGGTTGAGCGGTCTCCGAATCCAAGCGCATTGTTCCCAACGTGGAGTCGTAGCGGCTCAAGGCCTCGCTCAGTCCTGCGCGATTGACGATACCCAGCTTGGGGAACAGCCGGTACAGGTGGCCGTCCACGGTGCGTGGCGAGATGCTGAGTGCGGCGGCAATCTCCTTGGTGCTTCGCCCGGAGGCGGCGAAGTCGGCGACCCGGCGCTCCTGAGCGCTGAGCGGGACGGTTTCACCCAGCGATTGTTTGACTGAGGCGCCGGCTGCGCGCAGTTCGGCGCGAGCCCGTTCGGCCCACGGACGCGCACCCAGTTGATCGAAGCCGTCGGCCGCCAACTCCAGCTCGACCCGCGCCTCGGTGTGGCGGCGCGCGCGGCGCAGCCACATGCCTTGCGCCAAATGAATTCTCGCGTGTTCGAAGGGGAACTCGGCGATGCCGGGGTGGGTGAGCGCGGACTGGTAGAGCGAACCGGCTTCGGAATCGGGCGCCGTCATCGCCGATATCGCGCTGGTCAGAGCCGCGACCCGCGGAGAGATCTCGGCCAGGTTCAATCGCACCGCTTCGTCCGCGAGTGCACGGGCCTCGTCAGGTCGCCCGGAGCGCAGTGCCGCCTCGACCGAATCCAGAATGTCATCGCCCACCTCGTGAATGTTGTGGCGCGGCCAGTGTCCGGGCGGGCTGATCCTGGTCGCCGCGCGATACGCCGCCTCGTAGTCGGCGTCGGCGAGGGCGACCCGCACCGCGATTCGGTCCGCGGCATCCAGGAGCCGTTGCAGCCCTCGGGGTTTGGACCAGGCCGTCACGTCAGCGGCGTACCGAAGTGCGGTCTCCATGTCGCCTCGGCCGGCGGCCAGTACCCCGAGGTCGGCGAGTAATTGGTGACGGCGCAATTGGCTGCCCGGGATCCGCTGCGCCATCTCCAGGCAGGCTGCTCCGACCTGCTCGGCCCGGTCCCATTGCCCAGTGGCGATCAGGTCCAGGACCACGACCCGCCCGCACTCGATGGCATCGACGGACGCGCCGTGCTCGCTCAGCTGTGCGAAAGCCGCTTGGAGCGGAGCGCGAAAATCTGTCATGGCCCCGGTGCAGTACGCCGGAAACGACAGCAGCGCCATCCGCTGCGCCGGCGCCTGGGGCAGCAACTCCACGGCCCCGGACAACATCGAACGGACGGCGTTCGCGGTGGCGGCGATGTCCTCGATGCCGGTCCGGTACGTCAAGACCGCCGGGTCCGGTCGCGCCTGCAAGGCGTGCAGCGCGGCGTTGGTCTGCTCCCAATGCCGGGCGTCGCCGGAATAGTTGGTGATCGACAACAGCAGGTGTACCAGTCGATTCAGGGTTTTGTCGTCCAGTGCGTCGGACTTGCTCAGGGCGTCAAGGACCCGGCGGTGGGTTGAGGTCACCTCGCCATGGGTGTGAAATGCACGGTAGGAATCCGCCAGGACCGCGAGCGCCGAGCCGCTTTCGCTGGTTTCGGTACTTTCGAGCAGATCCTGCGCCCCGCCGACCTGGCCTGCCCGGGCGGCGACGAAGACCGCGTCAGCCAGCAACTCGGTCCGGCGGCCAAGGTCGGTACTCAACTCGGCGGCCCTGCGCAGCCACTCGACGGCGACCGAAAGCCCGCCCCGGCGAATGGATACCTTCGCGGCCCGAGCGAGCAGGTCGGCCACGTGTTGATCGGGTTCGGTGGTCGCCGCGGCCAAGTGCCAGGCGTGGCGCACCAGTACGTCCTCGTAGAGTGCGGCGAGGTCGCGGTGAGCGTCGCGGCGGTCCTGCGGATCGGCCTGATGGATGACCGCGGCACGAACCAGGGGATGGCGAAAAGCGATCTCCCCCAGGGGATTCACTACCAGAAGCCCCGCGGTGACTGCGGGCTTGACGTTGCGCATGACATACCTTGCCCGGGTCGAGGACCCGACGCTGCCGGCGACGCCGTCGAGTGCCGCCCGAAGCAACTCGGTGCGAACAGCAGCGTCGGTTTGTCCCAGCCGCCCCGCGAACACCGACACCAGACGCTCAGTCAACGGCAGCGTCGCAGCACCGTGTTCGATCTGATCAGCGCCCCGCGGAAGCTCGGCCAACGCCAGCGGATTGCCCGCCGCCGCGGCCAGGATCGCCCGTCGTGCGGCCGCCGTCAAGGGCACCCCCGCGCTATCCAACAGCCGTGCCGAATCCTCGTAATCCAGCGGAGCGACCGGCACGTCACTCCAGCCCGCACTGGTGAACGCCGACTGGTGCGGTATCCGGCGCCCGACCACGATGCGGACGTGAGGATGGGTCAGTCGACGCCCCACGGCACTGAGGACCTCTGCGCTGACGCTGTCCAACCAGTGGCTGTCGTCGATGACCAGCAGCACCGACTGGGTGTGGGCCGCCGCCTCCAACAGATTCAGCAACGCTGCCACCAGGGGTAACACCGCCACCAGGGAAGTCGAATCGCCGCCGAGGACCGAGGCCAGCACCCCACGATCCTGCTCGTCCAGGTCGGCCTGGAACGGTTTCAGCCCGTGCACCACCTGATTCAGCCCGCCTAAAGCGAAGGGCTGCTCGGCCTCTACACCCAGGACCCGCACCACCTGCCAGTCAAGGGCCGTCGCGAGCGTGCACACCTGATCGATCAACACCGTCTTGCCGACGCCCGGCTCCCCGGACACTACAACGGCCCGCTTGCCGTCCTCGGTCAGCACCCGGCTCAGCTGAGAAAGTTCGGCCTGTCGGCCGATCAGCTCGCTTCCCCGGGGCATGCCTTCATTATCGAAGCAAGTGGGGAGAATTCGAGTAATTTCACCCATCCCTGCGGGGGCTTCTGGAGCTTAAGCTCGCGGATAAGCGGACCATGACAGTGAAGGAAGTGAAGCATGACAGGACCCATGCAGACCGATGCCGCCACACTCAGTGCGGAGGCCGCAAATTTCGACCGGATTGCCGGCGAACTCAAGGCAGTGATCCAAGGGGTGGAGTCCACCGGAGCCGAACTGGCCAGCGGATGGCAAGGCCAAGCGGGAACAGCTGCCCAGCAAGCGTTGGTGCGCTTCCAGGAGGCCGCCCGCGCTCAGGAAAGCCAGCTCGTCGAAATCTCCAGCAATATCTCGCAGGCCGGAATTCAGTACACCAGCTCCGATGATGAACAAGCCGGGTCGCTGTCCAGCCAGATGAACCTCTGACTTAACCCGACAACGATAAAGAAGGAGCATCACCGTGTCAGAGCAGAAATGGGACTTTTCCGGAATCGAGGCCGGATCAAGCGCGATTCAGGGGTCCGTCGGTACGACCCAGGGCCTTCTTGATGAGGGCAATACATCACTGAAAAACCTTGCCGCCGCATGGGGCGGCAGTGGCTCGGAGGCCTATCAGGCTGTGCAGCGGCGCTGGGATGCCACCAGTGCCGAACTCAACACGAGTCTGCGGGAACTGGCGAACCGCATCAGCGAAGCCGGTGCCAACATGCAGAGCACGGAAAAGGGCGTAGGAAACTTGTTCGGCGGATAGCCGCCGCGCACATGTGTCTGACGCAGGGCGAGATCCGCATCGCTGGGTCTCGCCCTGTCGCTATACATACAATCTGTACAAACTCGACGGAAGATGGTGACGGTGCTCGGCGATAAACTGCCACTGCGGCCGAAGGCCCTAGTGACGGAACAGCGCCGATGACATCTCTGATCGCGCCGGTTGCCGGTGCCGCACCAAGAAATCCGGCGGCGGCTCCGGGTCAACCCGCGACCACCCGGGTGACTATCCTCACCGGGAGGCGGCTGACCGATCTGGTGCTGCCGGCGACGGCGACCATGGATTCCTACCTCGACGACACCGTCGCCGCCCTCGCCGAGTTATCTGATGACGCCCCCGCCGACGTGCTGGCCGGATTCGATTTCGCCGAACAGGGCGTGTGGGCATTCGCCCGGCCGGGCGGCCCGCCATTGAAGGCCGACCAGTCACTCGACGACGCCGGGGTGGTCGACGGATCACTACTCACCCTGGTGACGGTGAGCCACACCGAGCGGTACCGGCCACTCGTCGAGGACGTCATCGACGCGATCGCGGTCCTCGACGAGTCGCCCCAGTTCGACCGCAGCGCACTCAATCGTGCTGTTGCGCTGGGTATCCCGGCGCTGCTGATGGTACTGAGCGCGGTGGCGGTACAGGCGTGGTGGAATACCGGGCGCAACCCGCTGTGGTCGGCGGCATTGGGCGTCCTGGGTGTGGTGCTGCTCGCGGGCAGCATGGCCGCGACGAGAATCTACAAGAACGCCGGCCTGTCGGAGAGCCTGCTGGTGGCAGCATTCCCGGTGACCGCAGTTGCGGCCGCATTGGCGGTGCCACTGCCCGTCGGCAGCGACGGACTGGGCGCGCCGCAACTCGCCGGCGGCGCCGCGGCCGTGATGTTTCTGGCGTTGGTGACCCGTGGGGGTCCCCGCCGGCGGGCACAGGTAGCCACCTTCGTCGTCGTCACCGGGTTGGCCATCACCGCGGCCGCCATCGCGTTCGGCTACGGGTGGGAGCAGTCGGTACCGTCCGGGGCGATCCTGTTCGGCTTGTTCATCGTGACCACCGCCGCCAAACTGACTGTCCTGATCGCCCGGATTGCGCTACCACCGATCCCGGCGCCGGGTGAGACCGTCGAGATCGACGAATTGCTGGATCCCGTTGCCGCAGAGGGTGATACCGGTAACCAGACACAGACCTGGAAGGCCATCATCGCCTCGGTTCCGCAGTCCGCGGTGCGGCTCACCGAGCGCAGCGAACTTGCCAAACAATTGCTGATCGGGTTCGTGATGGCCGGTACCCTGGTGATGGCCGTCGGTGCCGTCACGATGGTGGTACGCGGGCATTTCTTCATTCACAGCGTCGTGGTGGCGGGCCTGGTCGCGGTGACGTGCGCGTTCCGATCGCGGCTCTACGTCGAGCGGTGGTGCGCCTGGGCACTGCTCGCGGCCGCCGCCGTCATCCCCCTGGGTGTGGTGGCACGGCTCAGCCAGTGGTACCCGTACAGCGCATGGTGGATGCTGGCCGGCTACCTCGGTGTTGCTGCCGTGGCGCTGGCCGTCATCGCGGCCACCTCCGGGATGGGCCGTATCTCGCCGGTTTCCAAGCGGATTCTGGAGATCATCGACGGTATCGTGATCGCGTCCATCATTCCGATGCTGCTGTGGATCGCCGGCATTTACGACACGCTCCGCAATATGCGGTTCTGAGCCACCGGGTCACAGGGCGGACACGGTGGGCGGAACACCTGCGCGACACCGGTTACCGGGGGGCATTCAGCGATGGTGGCCCTCCGGTGTACGCGGCCCACTGATCGCCGCTGGGATCGTGGCGGCGGTCATGGCCGCCGCGGTGGCACTGGTCCGCAACGCCTCGAGCATCGACCCGCAACCTCCGCCCAACCCGCCCGCCGGACCGCTGCCCATACCGGTGGAGGCGGTGCCGGAATTCTGCGCGACGCTCTATGAACTCCACGGCACCGACTGCGCGAAACTGCCCGTCATCAGTGCCCCGGGCGCACTGGGCCCGGCCAATGCCGGTGGCCCCGGCGGCGGCACCGACTGGGAAGCGGCCTACCCGGGGTCGAACGTCTGGATCCCCGAAGACCAGATCACCGGCAGGCTATTCGTGCTGCTGCCCGACTCGACCGTGGCGCCACCCGAGGGCGATCAGGAGATCGGCCGGTTGCCCGACGGCACGGTCCTCTACTGGGATCCGACTCCCGACCCCGCCACTGCGGGGGGCCAGTGACTTTCACCGAAAGGGTTCTGTCGTGACTGAACCGCTATCCGTCGACACCTCCGGACTCCGCGCCGCGGCGGGTGTACTGGGTGACCTCGACGTCCCGCCACCCCCGAAGCCGTTTGCGGTTACTGGATTCGATGCGATGTCTGCGGCGATCAATGAGGTGCTGCCGACTATCGAGACACCGGTGATCGACGGATTGCCGGTCGCCGAGGCGGCATTGAAGAAAACTGCCACGGATATGGCCACTGCCGCCGATCGGTACGACCAGACCGATAGTAAGTCGGCCGCGGACATAGCGGGGACGCAGTTCAACAGCGAGGACACCACGGCGCGCAAGAAAACCACGTCTGCCGCAACGCCCGCGGCCAACGACACGGGTGCCGACACGGCGAAGCCGGCCGCCAGCGCCTTCGAGCAGTTGTCTGGGCAGTTGTCGGAGCAACTGGACTCGCTCGCCGGAAAACTTCCGTCG
>NZ_JBILVF010000233.1:0-3327 GCF_044370595.1 Mycobacterium sp. | reverse complement strand
GTGGGGCGACGGCATGACTGTGCTCCTCGATCAACGACATGTTCTAGTGCCCAGTAAAACATGCCTCCACCACAGACAAAAGGCATCGAGACAACCTTGCTTGTCAGGGTACTGAAACGTGTTCTAGCCTGGCGATCATGGGTAACCCTGTCATCGTCGAGGCCACCCGCAGCCCGATCGGCAAGCGCAACGGCTGGCTGTCCGGACTGCACGCCACCGAGTTGCTCGGCGCGGTGCAGAAGGCGGTGGTGGACAAAGCCGGTCTGGACCCCGGGCAGGTTGAGCAGGTGATCGGCGGCTGCGTCACGCAGTACGGCGAACAGTCCAACAACATCACCCGGGTGGCGTGGCTGACAGCGGGACTCCCCGAGCAGGTGGGAGCAACCACGGTGGACTGCCAGTGCGGCAGCGCGCAGCAGGCCAACCATCTGATTGCCGGGCTGATTGCCGCCGGGGCCATCGACGCCGGGATCGCCTGCGGGATCGAGGCGATGAGCCGGGTGGGTCTTGGGGCAAACGCCGGACCCGACCGTGCCAGGATTCGGTCGGAGTCCTGG
Organism: Mycobacterium sp.; assembly: GCF_044370595.1. Lineage (GTDB taxonomy): Bacteria > Actinomycetota > Actinomycetes > Mycobacteriales > Mycobacteriaceae > Mycobacterium. Next base: position 2,770 of record NZ_JBILVF010000233.1, on the reverse strand, counting down.
GACATCGACATGCCGGATCAGTTCACCGCCGCCGAGCGGATCGCCAAGCGCCGCGGCATCACCCGAGCCGACCTCGACCACCTGGGGCTGATCTCCCAGCAGAAGGCCAAGCGCGCCTGGGATGAGCAACGGTTCGACCGGGAGGTCTCCCCGATCGAGGCTCCGGTCATCGACGAGAACAAGCAACCCACCGCCGAACGCCACATGGTCAGCCGCGACCAGGGCCTGCGCGACACCACCGCCGACGGCCTGGCCGCGCTCAAGCCGGTGATGGAAGGCGGACTGCACACCGCCGGAACCTCGTCGCAGATCTCCGATGGTGCGGCCGCGGTGCTGTGGATGGATGAGTCCGTGGCACGAGCGCAGGGCCTCACCCCACGAGCTCGTATCGTCGCCCAGGCCCTCGTGGGCTCCGAACCGTACTACCACCTCGACGGCCCGGTGCAGTCCACCGCCCGGGTCCTGGAGAAGGCCGGCATGAAGATGGGCGACATCGACCTCGTCGAGATCAACGAGGCGTTCGCCTCGGTGGTGCTCAGCTGGGCGCAGGTGCACAACGCCGACATGGACAAGGTAAACGTCAACGGCGGCGCGATCGCCCTGGGCCACCCGGTGGGCAGCACCGGCAGCCGGCTGATCACGACGGCCCTGCACGAACTGGAGCGCACCGGTCAGAGCACGGCCCTGATCACCATGTGCGCCGGCGGAGCGCTGTCGACCGGCACCATCATCGAGCGGATCTGAACCCATCATCGGCGACGCCGAGCGGATCGCGGCGGCCCAGGCCTACATCGACGCTCTGGTCAGCAAGGACGGCACTTCGGTGCCGTTCGCCCCGGACTGCACCCGGGTGGAACAGGGAGTCAAGAACGGCTTCTCCGGAAGTCACCTGCGGCGCAGCCTGACTCGCGGCCCGCAGTACCGGATCATCAGCGCGACAACCCCGCCGGAGTACACCGTGATCGGGGACGCGGTGCGGGCCCGCTACACGGTGCTCACAAAGCTGTCGGTCGGTGGACGGCGCGCTGCCGCGCATGTGGACGAGACCTTCCTCATTCCGCCCTCGGACGGCCTGATCCATCACATCCGGGTTAGATTTCATCCCACCATCGCAAGGAGCGACGCCGTGTCGAACAAGTCCGGGCCCAAACCCCCACCGCGGGGACTGAATTCGCCGCAGACCAACACCATCATCAAGTGGATGTCGCGGGCGCAGACCTGGATCTACCGGAAGACCGACGGCCGGCTCGGCGGCACGTTTCTCCAGGGCGCGCCGGTGGCGCTGTTGACGACCACCGGCCGCAAGAGTGGTGAGCCCAGGGTCAGCCCACTGCTGTATCTGCGGGAGGGCAACCGGATCGTGCTGGTGGCCTCGAAAGGCGGATCGGCCAGCAACCCGATGTGGTACGCGAACCTCAAGGCCGACCCTAAGGTCTCCGTTCAGATCAAAGACGAGGTGCTGCACCTGACCGCGCGCGACGCCACCGCGGAGGAACGGGCGCGGTACTGGCCCAAACTCGTCGAGATCTACTCCAGTTTCGACGACTACCAAGCCTGGACTGACCGGGTGATCCCGGTCGTCATCTGCGATCCCTAGCTGCCGACCTTCGCCCGTGGAGCGACGGTCGGCGCCGTGCATCGCGCTGGGGTGACGCTCGGCGGGGTGGTCAGGCTGGGTGGTCAGGCGCCGTACACCGGAACCGGCGGTCGCGCCTCGGCGAGCAGTCCACGCACCACCGGACCCAGTTCGCCCGGCTCCCACCGCGCGCCCTTGTCCACCGCGGGTCCGTGCTGCCAGCCCTCGGCGGCACGGATGATCCCGCCCTCGACCTCGAACACCCGGCCGGTGACATCACCGGACTCGGCACTGCCGAGCCACACCACGAGCGGGGAGATGTTCTCCGGCGCCATCGCGTCGAAACCGTTCTCCGGCTTGGCCATCATCTCGGCGAACACCGTCTCGGTCATCCGGGTCCGCGCCGAGGGTGCGATCGCGTTCACGGTGACCCCGTATCGGCCCATCTCGGCCGCCGCGACCAGCGTGAGCGCGGCGATGCCGGCCTTGGCGGCGCTGTAATTGCCCTGACCGACACTGCCCTGCAATCCGGCACCGGAACTGGTGTTGATGATCCGCGCGTTCAGACTCTCGGCGCTGGCCTTGCCCTCCTTGACCAGTCCACGCCAGTACGCGGCCGCATGCCGGGTCGTGGCGAAGTGCCCTTTGAGGTGTACGGCGACGACGGCGTCGAACTCCTCCTCGCTGGTGTTGGCGATCATCCGGTCGCGGACGATCCCGGCGTTGTTGACCAGCACGTCGAGGCGGCCGAAGCTCTGCACCGCGGTCTGGATCAATCCGGCGGCCTCGGTCCAGTCCGCCACATTGGCTCCGCTGGCCACGGCTTGCCCACCGGCGGAGCGGATGTCGTCGACCACGGCCTGCGCGGCGCTGCCGCCCCCGGCCGGTGATCCATCAAGACCGACACCGATGTCGTTGACCACCACATGGGCTCCTTCGGCGGCGAACGCCAAGGCATGCGCCCGGCCGATCCCCCCGCCGGCCCCGGTGACGATCACCACCCGCCCGTCAAGCAGTCCCATGTCTCTCCTCAGTTTCTGTTGGCGCTCGATGCTGACAAGTAGGGTGGCGGCTCACCGCCACCGTGCGCCGGCAGCACCGCCCCGCTGATGTAAGACGCAGCGTCGGAGGCCAGAAATGCTGCAGCCCAGCCGATTTCGTCCGGCCGGGCCAATCTGCCCAGCGGAACCGTCG
>NZ_JBILVF010000214.1:0-4217 GCF_044370595.1 Mycobacterium sp. | reverse complement strand
TGTCCCCGTAGAACAACTCCGCCTGCTCGGTGGCCACCATGCCGGCCGCCACCGCATTGACCCGCACCTTGGGTGCCCACTCCACCGCCAAAGTCGCCGTCAGGCTGTCCACTCCGGCCTTCGCCGCCCCGTACGCGGCGGTCCCCGGTGAGGGACGGCGTCCGCTGACACTGGAGATCGAGATGATCGAGCCTCCGCTGTCCTGACGCTGCATGACGGCGTTGGCGGCCAGCGAGACGTACAGCATTCCCAGCAGATTGAGTTCGACGACCTTCTGATGGAATCGTGGCGACGCTTCGGCGGCCAGGGCGTAGGGGGCTCCGCCGGCGTTGTTGACCACCACGTCCAGTCGGTGATGCCGGTCCACGATCGTGTCGATCAGCGCGGATACCGAGTCTGGTTCCCGAACGTCGCACGGGTGGAACTCATACGGTGAGCCCTCGACCGCGCGGCGTGCGCAGGTGACGACGGTGGCGCCCTGTGCGGCGAAGACGCCGCTGACACCGGCGCCCACGCCCCGCACCCCGCCGGTCACCAGCACGATCCGGCCGTCGAGACCGAGGTTTAGCGGGCCTACCACTGTGCTAGCGTACCAAGCAAGTGCTTGCTTAGGTTTCGTGACCGGCCGCCAGGAGTCCCATGACGATCACGTCGTCCACCGTCGAACCCGGCATCGTCGCGGTAACCGTCGACTACCCGCCGGTCAACGCGATCCCGTCGCGAGGCTGGTTCGAACTGGCCGACACCATCACCGCGGCCGGGCGCGACCACGCCACCCACGTGGTGATCCTGCGCGCCGAGGGCCGCGGGTTCAACGCCGGCGTGGACATCAAGGAGATGCAGCGCACCACCGGGTTCACCGCACTGATCGACGCGAACCGGGGTTGCTATGCGGCGTTCAAAGCCGTCTACGAGTGCGAGGTTCCGGTTGTCGCCGCGGTCAACGGTTTCTGCGTGGGTGGCGGAATCGGCCTGGTGGGCAATGCCGATGTGATCGTGGCGTCCGACGATGCGGTTTTCGGTCTGCCCGAGGTGGAGCGCGGGGCACTCGGCGCTGCCACCCATCTCTCCCGGCTGGTGCCCCAGCACATGATGCGGCGGTTGTTCTTCACCGCGGCGACAGTCGACGCCGCCACGCTTCACCAGTTCGGTTCGGTCCACGAGGTGGTGCCGCGGCCGGAACTCGACGAGGCCGCCCTTCGGGTGGCCCGGGATATCGCGGCCAAGGACACCCGGGTGATCCGGGCCGCCAAGGAGGCGCTGAATCTCATTGACGTCCAACGGGTCAACTCCAGCTATCGGATGGAGCAGGGCTTCACCTTCGAGCTGAACCTGTCCGGGGTGTCCGATGAACTGCGTGATGATTTCGCGGGCACGAAGAAGTCACACGACTCGCATGAGTCGTCGAGGGCTGCACACCGATGAGGGATAAGCGGACCACCCTCGACGACGCGGTCGCAGGCATCGAGAGCGGAATGACCATCGGCATCGGTGGCTGGGGCTCACGACGCAAGCCCATGGCGTTCGTCCGCGCCCTACTGCGCACGAAAGCCACCGACCTGACCGTGGTCACCTACGGGGGCCCCGACCTCGGCCTGCTGTGCTCGGCGGGCAAGGTGGCCAAGGTCTACTACGGCTTCGTGTCCCTGGACTCGCCGCCGTTCTACGACCCGTGGTTCTCCCGGGCCCGCACCACCGGGGCGATCGTGGCCCGCGAGATGGACGAGGGGATGCTGCGCTGTGGATTACAGGCTGCCGCGCAGCGGCTTCCCTTCCTGCCCACCCGTGCCGGTCTGGGCAGTTCGGTGCCCGACTTCTGGGAAGGGGAGTTGAAGACCGTGCGCTCCCCGTACCCGACCGGCCCGGGTCACGAGGAACTGATCGCGATGCCGGCCCTACGTCTGGATGTGGCGTTCGTCCACCTCAATCTCGGCGACCGGCACGGCAACGCCGCCTACACGGGTATCGATCCCTACTTCGACGACCTCTTCCTGATGGCCGCCGACCGCCGCTACCTGTCGGTGGAGCGGGTGGTGCCGACCGAAGAGCTCGTCAAAGCCGTCCCAGCGCAGGCATTGCTGGTCAACCGCATGATGGTCGACGCGGTCGTCGAAGCACCCAACGGTGCCCACTTCACCACCGCGGCGCCGGACTACGGACGCGACGAGACGTTCCAGCGCCACTACGCCCAGGCCGCCGACGATGAGGCCGGCTGGGCAGAGTTCGTCGCGACCTTCCTGTCCGGCAGTGAGGCGGACTACCAAGCGGCGGTGCGCAGTTTCTCCGACCGGGAGCACTCATGATCACCGTCAGCCGTGCAGAGGTCTGCGTCGTCGCGTGCGCCGAACTGTTCCGCGACGCCGGCGAGATCATGGTCAGCCCGATGACCACCGTCGCCTCCGTCGGAGCTCGGCTGGCCCGGCTGACGTTCGCCCCCGACATCCTGCTCACCGACGGCGAGGCGCAGCTTCTCGCCGACACCCCGGCCATCGGGCAATCCGGGGCCGTCGAGGGCTGGATGCCGTTCGGCCGCGTCTTCGAGACGCTGGCCTGGGGGCGCCGCCATGTCGTGATGGGCGCCAACCAAATCGACCGCTACGGCAACCAGAACCTGTCGGCGTTCGGTCCGCTGCAGCACCCGACCCGGCAGATGTTCGGGGTACGGGGTGCGCCCGGCAACACCGTCAACCATGCCACCAGCTACTGGGTGGGCAACCACTCCAAACGGGTGTTCTGCGACCGGGTTGACGTGGTCTCCGGAATCGGTTGGGACAAAGTCGATCCCGACAACCCCGCGTACCGCTTCGTCGATGTCCACCGGGTAGTGAGCAACCTGGGGGTGTTCGACTTCGGTGGCCCCGACCACACCATGCGAGCGGTCTCGCTGCATCCCGGCGTGACACCTGAGGAGGTGTGCGCCAACACCTCATTCGAGATTTCCGGCCTGGACACGGCCGAACCCACCCGTCTTGCGACGGGTGAGGAATTGGAGATCATCCACCGGATTGATCCGAAGGCATTGCGCGACAAAGAGGTCAAGCTATGAGAATCCATACCGCTCTTACCCGTCTAGTCGGAATCGAACACCCGGTGGTCCAAACCGGCATGGGCTGGGTGGCCGGTGCCCGGCTGGTCTCGGCCACCGCGAACGCCGGCGGTCTGGGCATCCTGGCGTCGGCGACGATGACGGTCGACGAACTCGCCGAAGCTATCGCCAAAGTCAAAGCGGCCACCGACAAACCGTTCGGGGTCAACATCCGGGCCGACGCCGCCGACGCCGGCGACCGGGTGGAACTCATGATCCGCGAGGGCGTCAAAGTGGCGTCGTTCGCGCTGGCCCCCAAACCGGAACTCATCTCCCGACTCAAAGAGGCCGGCTCGGTGGTGGTTCCCTCGGTGGGAGCCGCCAAGCACGCCCGCAAGGTCGCGGCGTGGGGCGCCGATGCGGTGATCGTGCAGGGCGGGGAGGGCGGCGGACACACCGGGCCGGTGCCAACCACACTGCTGCTGCCTTCGGTGCTCGACGCGCTCGAGGGCACCGACATCCCCGTGGTGGCCGCGGGCGGCTTCTTCGACGGCCGGGGTTTGGCCGCAGCACTATCCTACGGGGCCGCCGGGGTCGCGATGGGCACCCGGTTTCTGCTGACCAGCGACTCCACCGTCCCGGATGCGGTCAAGCAGCGGTATCTTCAGGCCGCCCTCGACGGAACGGTCGTCTCGACCCGGGTGGACGGCATCCCGCACCGGGTGTTGCGTACCGGGCTGGTGGAGAAGCTCGAAAGCGGCTCGCGTGTCAGAGGTTTCACCGCAGCGATGCTCAATGCCGCCAAGTTCAAGAAGATGTCCCAGATGAGCTGGGCGTCGATGGTCCGCGACGGCCTGGCCATGCGGCACGGCAAGGACCTCACCTGGTCGCAGGTGGTGATGGCCGCCAATACCCCGATGCTGCTGAAGGCCGGTCTGGTGGACGGGAACACCAACGCCGGGGTACTGGCGTCCGGCCAAGTGGCCGGCATCATCGACGACCTGCCCTCCTGTGCCGAACTGATCGACAGCATCGTCGCCGAAGCGGTCAAACATCTGCAGTCGGCGGTATCCCATATCGAGGCCTAGAGTTGGGCGGGGGACGATCACCGGGGGACGATCACCGGGGGACGATCACCGGGGGACGATCACCGGGGGACGATCACCGGGGGACGATCACCGGGGGGGAATGA
>NZ_JBILVF010000038.1:0-24522 GCF_044370595.1 Mycobacterium sp. | reverse complement strand
TGCACGCGGCGATCACCGAGCGGCTCGTCGAGCGCTATCCGGTGTTTCGGAGCAGGGCTGTCCAGGACGGATTCGGCGCGTGGTGTTGGGAGCCGGATCCGGACTTCGACGTCAGCAATCACCTCAGCGCCGCTATCCTGGCCGACCCCGACGATCCGCGATGCATGCATGCGCTGGTGGCTGCGCACCGCACCGAGTTGCTCGACAGCACTCGGCCGTTGTGGCAGGTGATCTGGGTCGAGCGCTACCGCGGCGGGAGCGCGATGATCCTGCGCAGCCATCACGCGCTAGCCGACGGCATGCGCATGGTGCAGCTGGCGATGAGTCTGTTCGACGCCGCACCGGAGGGCGGCGCGATCCTGGGGCCTGCGGTCGCCCAGTACGGAGCTCAGTTGGAGTCGCCGCGGGTGCCGGTATCGCAGCGGCTGCACAGTGCCGCAGTCGAATTCGGCACGGTCGTGCGAACTGCCGGCCGGTGGCTGTCGGAGGCATCGGGGGGACGGACCCCGGAGCACCGTCGGGCGGCGAGGCTGAGCCGTTTTGCGCTCTGGAACCCGCTGGGCGCGCTGCACTCCCTGCTGCACAGTGTGTGCAGAGCGGCGGCGCGGGCCGCGGCGGCGCTGCGTCAAGCCCTGCCCGGCGGCGGCACGCTGGCCGGAATCCTCGCCGCTGCACCCGGCGACGTCGACACCGTCCGCAAGTTCGTACTCGGCACCCGCAACGACGTGACGATCTGGACCGGAGCAGCAAGCGGCTCCAAGGGCGTGGCCTGGTCGCCACCCCTGTCGCTGCACGCCGTGAAGGCGGTTGCCAAGGCGCACGGCTGCACCGTCAACGACGTTTTGGTCGCCACCGTCGCCAGTGCTCTGCACGACTACCTGCGATCGCAGAAGGCGCACTGCGCGTCGGTGGCGTTCATGGTGCCGGTCAACCTCAAGCCGCTCGATCTGAGCCTGCCCGAAACACTGGGCAACGAGTTCGCCCTCGTCCAACTGGAGTTGCCCACCGATGAGCCCGATCCGGTCAAGGTGCTGAGGATCGCCCGGCGGCGGATGAATCGAATCAAGAACGGCAACGAGGCCGCCGTGGCCTTCCGGCTGCAGGAGGTGATCGCCGGGTTGAGCCGGACCATGTACGAGGCTTCGGTGGAGTTGTTCACCAACCGCACTCTCGGCGTGCTCACCAACGTGCCCGGCCCGCCGATCCCGGTCTACCTGGCGGGGGCGCGGGTGGAGGGAATCGCCGGCTGGGCCCCGGTCTCCGGCGACCAGCCGATGAGCTTCAGCATCTGCAGCTACAACGGTGACGTGGTGGTCGGAATAGCCTGCGACACCGAACTGGTACCCGGATTCGAGGGCATCGTCGACGGCTTCGCCGCCGCCTTCAACCGGCTGGTCGCGCACACGCCCGGGGTTGACGTGCCGGTCGGCGAACGTCAACTGACGCCGTAGCGCACCATGGAGTCGAGCGGAGCGTCAGGTACGTGTGGCTACCAATGGACGACCGGCAGCGGGCCGGATGATCCCGTCGACACCGGCGTCCACAAGTGCGTTCGCACCAGCCACGGCCGGGAGGAGCACGTGTGTGCCTGCACGGCGGTGGCTCCTGCCGCGGCAGGCTAGCCCGATGATGATTTCGCGGAAGTTCTCGCCGACCAGCGGAATGCCGGATGGCTCTTCGCCGAGGGCCCACGGGTTCAGATGACGGTGAGATTCCACTCTTCGGCGTGGCGGACGGCTTCGACGGAAATGGACTGATCCAGGGTCACGAATCGACCGTCGTGGGCGGTGGCGAGCGCTAGCAGGTACGCGTCGGTCACCTGGCGATGGCCGAGCAACCGGGAATGATCGATCAACTCCTCATCGAGCAGGGACACCGAACAAGACCAATGCACATGGTGTTGTGTGGCAGTTGCGCGCGCGAGCCTGGCGATCGCCTGCCCTGGCAGAACGGGGCTGGGGTACCGGGGTTGGCTGATGATCCGCACGAAGCCGTTCTGAGTGATCGCACATGATGCCCAACCATGGGAGATCTCGGCGCTGAGCCAGCCGCGAACCCTTTCATGGTCGACGTGATCGCTGTCGAGGAGTGCTATCAGCACGTTCACATCCAATAGGGCACGAGTCACACGGCTTCCTCATCGCGCAGTCGGTCAACCAATGCGTTGGAAACCGCCTGCCCCCGGTGCTCGAAGGGTTCGAAGCCGTAGAAATCCGCGCCCCGTACAGACCCCGTGGAACTCTGCTGTTGCGTGAGCGCCAGGCGGGCAAGCTCGGAGAGGACTTCGCCTGCGGTGCGGTTCTCCCGCCGGGCGCGTTCCTTCACGGCGAGCAGCACGTCATCGTCGATCGACAGTGTGGTTCGCATGCATCTGATGTTAGTGCATCAGATGCATGCGGGCGATGTGGTGTCGCGCGACCTCCCCTGCACCCCTCGTCACTCCGCGTCACCCGGCCGGCAGCGCCGGCGGCTTCGGTACCGGACAGTCAACACCAACGCCGGCCGCCGTTCACGAGGGCTGACGCACACCATCATTCAAATTGTCAGACCCCAGTGGGATGGTGGTGCCATGTCAACGACGGTTACCGCGACGGCTCCGGAAGTCAGTTCCAAGGAGCGTCTGGCGGAGTTGTTCGACGAGCTGGCGGAGTTGACGGGTCAGCGCAACGCCATCGACGGCCGGATCGTGGACATCGTGGCCGAGATCGACCACGACGGGATGTGGGGGAACACCGGGATGCGTTCGGTGGCCGCACTGGTGGCCTGGAAGACCGGCAGCTCGCAGGCCAATGCCGACGCGATCGCGACCGTCGCCCATCGGGCCGGGGAGTTGCCCCGCTGCACCGAGGGCCTGCGCGAGGGTCGGCTCTCGTTGGACCAGGTCGCGGTGATCGCTCAGCGTGGCGGGGAGGGCTCCGATGCCCATTACGCTCAGTTGGCGTCGGTGGCCACCGTCAGCCAGTTGCGCGCCGCGATCAAGCTCGAACCGCGCCCCGATTCCGGCCCGCGGCCCGACCCGGTCGCGTCGATCAGCAAAACCGGCGGTGACGGGTTCGACTTCTGGCGGATCCGCTTGGCCCACGCCGAATCGGCAGTGTTCGAGGCCGCGCTGGCTTCGCACCGCGACGCCCTGTTCGCCGAGTGGAAACACGACCGCGAGAACAACCCCGGCAGCCGTGAGGGCTCCGAGGATCTGCGACCGCCGATGCCGACCACCCTCGACGCCTTCCAGCGGTTGGTCGAAACCGGCTGGGACCTCGAAGTTGGGCGCCGCCCGCACGGCCAGCGCACCACCGTGGTGGTTCATCTCGACGTCGAACGCAGGGTAGGGGCTCTGCACCTGGGTCCGCTGCTATCGGACTCCGAACGCCAATACCTGACCTGCGACGCCACCTGCGAGGTGTGGTTCGAACGCGACGGCCAGGTGATCGGAGCCGGCCGGTCCACTCGCACGATCGGCCGCCAGTTGCGTCGGGCGCTGGAACACCGCGACCGCTGCTGCGCGGTGCCGGGCTGCGGGGCGACCCGCGGTCTGCACGCCCACCACATCCGGCACTGGGAGGACGGCGGCCGCACCGACCTGGACAACCTGGTTCTCTTATGCCCGCACCATCACCGGCTCCACCACAGAGGTGTCATCACCATCAGTGGGCCCGCCGAGCGCCTCGTGGTCACCGACGAGGACGGCCAACACTTGCATTCCGGATCACTGGCCCGACCCCCCAGCGGCCCGCCGCCGGACGTCCCGCCCTGCCCCGGACCGCTCGGCGAACGCGCCGACTGGCGGTGGTACGACCCGTATCGGCCGTCGGACCCGCCGAGCGCCAACTGAACGATTGGTCGGCACGACCGAAAACGTAACGCCCGCAGGGAGATCTAGCGTCGCACCGATGGTCCCGACGCGGGATGGGTGATGCACGCGCCCGTGAGAAGTCCCCGTGCGGGCAGGCCCGGGCTCTGAGTCGGTAGATCGCCGTCGTCGAGGTCGTAGCCCTGTACCGGCGTCGACGGTGTACCACCAAATCTCTCGGTGGTACACTCATCGGCGTGCCGACAACACGACCCCGCTATCAGGTGACCGAGACACCCGAGGTCGCCCGAGCGCTGGACCGGGCCGCCAAGCGGTGGCCTGGGGAACCCCGGTCCCGGCTTCTCGTGCGCCTGGTCGAGGCGGGAGGGGACAGCCTCGCCGACGACGAACGCGCCAGGGAAGCTCAGCACCGGGCCGCCGTGCTGGCCGGGGCCGGCCGCTACCCGGAGGCCTTTGGCCCGGACTACCTGGTCGAACTTCGGGCGGATTGGCCGGCGTGATCGCTCTGGACGCCAGCGTCCTCATCGCATACCTCAACCCCGTCGATGCGCATCACCAAGCGGCCACCCGGATACTGCTGACGGGTACACCGGGGGAGATGCTCGTCCACACGATCACCATGGCCGAGGTGCTCGTCGGCGGCGTACGTATCGGTCAGGGAACCGCGATGCGCGACGACCTCCGTGCCGCCGGAATCGCCGTCGCGCCACACGACGACGGGGAGTCGCTTCGGCTTGCCGAACTTCGTGCCGCCAGCGGGCTGAAGTTGCCCGACTGCTGTGTGCTGGATATCGCCCTGCAGCACCGGGCCAACCTCGCCACCTTCGACAATTCCCTTGCCGCAGAGGCCAGCAAGCGCGGCGTGCCCATCGACGACAACTGTGGGCACTTAACCTGACGGCAGAGCGACGGCACTTGCGCGCCGACCTGTTGTGGGTGCCGGCACGCAGAGTGAGGAGAGCGCCACGGCCTCCTCGCTAAGCCACTTGTACTCTGGCGGCCATTGTGGCGCTGGTGGCGCCATGACGAGTGTGCAGATCAAGGATGTTCCAGAGGAGACCCACGCGGCCCTTCGAGCCGAGCTCGTCCAACGGTTGGGGAGAAACAAGGCCTAGGTGACCGCGGGTGGTCTGTCTGTGACATCTGGCGAATCTGACTGACCATGCGGTGGACGAATGTCGCTCGTTAGCATCATCGAGGTGTCCGAAACACCGGCCGTCGCTGCGCTGCAACGTATTCTCGACGCGCACGGCGGGCTGCGGTATTGGCAGACTTTGTCGGCCGTGGAAGTGGAACTGTCGGTGTGGGGAGTGCTGTTCGGCACCAAACACATCCGGCCCTTGCGCCACGCGGTGGTGGCCGTCGACACCGATGACCCTCGGGCCGTCATCAAGGATTTCCCGGAGCCCGGATGCACCGCGGCTCTACTCGGGAATCGCCGGGTGGAGATCCGTGACCAGTCCGGTGCGGTGCTGCGGTACCGGGACAACCCGCGGCGGGCGTTTCAACACCCGCGCCGCTTGCTGTACTGGGACGACCTGGATTTCACCTACTTCTGCGGGTATGCGATGTGGTGCTACCTGACCGTGCCGTTTTCGCTTCTCAGTAACGGGGCCAGGGTTTATGGCTGCGAGCAGGACGCCGACGGTGCGGTGAATCTGACCGTTGGTTTCGCCGACTATCTGCCGGTGCACTCCCCGACACAGAAGTTCTACTTCGATCCCACGGGCCGGCTTGTGCGCCATGACTACACCGCTGAAGTAGTGGGCCGCTGGGCCAGGGCCGCGCACCTGTGCAACGAATACCGTCGATTCGGGGAACTCTGGATGCCCACGCGCAGGAGGGTCTATCCGCGGGGACCGTTCGGCCGGCCGCTGCCGGGTCCGACACTGGTCGCGATCGACATCCATGACGCCACGCCGGTGCCGGTGATCAGCACAGCAGGCAGTCAGTGATCCCGTACCGGGCGCGGAGTCGGCTCTGGTGAGCCCTCAGGCCGCGATCGCTGCGGCCCCACCTAGCTCGGCTGCAGCGCCGCGCCCCACGCGAGCGGATTGAGATTGCGGTACGGATCGCCGGCCCGCAGTTCCTGGAGGTCGGCGAGGATCGCCTCAAGCGCGCTCTGAGTCCGCTGTTTCACGGTGGCCTCCCAGGTGTCAGCCCCCGCGTCGGCAGGACGAGTCGTCGAAATCGGTTGCCCGAAGCGCAGATACATCCGTTGCGGCCGCGGCAGCAGCGTCAGCCCCAGACCACGCGTCAGTGGGATCCCGGTACCTGAGAGACCGTGTAGGCGCTCCCCGATGCCGCGTGTCATCCGCTCCCAGGTGCTGTTGCGCTCCACCAGGCTATGGAAGACGTCGTCGCCGCCCACGAGGCCGACCGGGACGATTGGATAGTCATGCGCGACGGCAAGGCGGGCGAAGCCCGAACGGCCTTTCCACATCAGGCGGTATTCCTCGCCTTTGAACTTGAGCATGTCGCGACCACCGCCGGGGTAGACCAGCAGAGCCTCACCTCGCTGCATCAATTCGGCCGCGACGTCGGGTTGGCCCGGCACCGCGCCGATCGCCTCGGCGAGATCGCGGCGCAATCCCGTCATCTCCTTCACCTTGTCGATGGCCAGCCCTCGCAGGCGCACCCCGAGGTGTCGGTGCACGAAGTACCCCGTCACCAGGATCTCCGGCCAGCCGGCTGAGGTGTGATTGCCGACGAGTAGGAATCGCCCGTCGCCGGGCAGGTTCTCCAACCCGTCGACGTAGATGCGGGACAGATCGACCGCAGGGCTAAGACCGTTGGCGGCGGCGAAAATCGCATTCCGCAACTTCGCCACTCGAGGGGGCTGGTTGATCAGCCGGTCGAGGTCTTCGGCGGACAGGGGAGTGTGGGTCATGAGACCACCGTAGGCCCGACACGCCCACCCGCCCAGGAGCTAGGCCGCGCTCCCGGGCGAGCTCGTCGAAGGCATCGACTCGGATCGGTCGCGGCCTCTTACGAGCTGAGCACGACGACGTACTGCCCGCCACCGGCCTGGATCCGCGATTCCAGCGCAAGGCCCGGGGCCAGCCGGCTCAGGCGGTCCATCAACCATTCGGCGGCGGCGACGGCATCGGCTTCGGTCGGGCATCGGCCCATCGCCTCGCTGCCTCGTTTCCGTGCCAATCGCTCGACGCTGGTGACGATGACGGCGGGGTCGGACACGAACAGCTCGGGTGCCCAGTTGACGACGGGTGCGACGGCGCCCTTGCGGGTGTTGCATCCCCGGTGGGCCAGGCGTTCGCTGCCGAACACCGAATCGGCGCCTTTGCCTCTGGCTTTGCCTTTGCTGCTCATGCTGTCGATGCTCGGCCCGCGATCGTCGTTGACCGACATCTGCGGGTCGACCGCCTCGTCGCACAGCCAGCACCGCCACCCGTCGGCCGTCCCGATCTCGTCCAGCCGACTCATGTCCCTGCACCCCCCTCTTCACTCCGCGGCACCCTGGCCGGCAGCGCCGGCACAGGAGCTGTTGATCCGACGTGCCGCAGAGGCTACCGATAGCACCATCACGGACTTCATTCCGGGCAGCGTGATGGAGAGTGCCGACCGTGTTTTGGCCGACCGAATGTGGCCCCGCTGTCGGCGGCCCTCTGCGCGGCAAACCGGGGGCAATCCTCGGCGGAGACCTCAATCCCTTGGCGTATCGCGATGCGGCGCAACGGGATCCCTGCCACAGAGCCTGATGAGCGTGTGGAGGTCACCGTCGAACTTATTGACATCGCAGGTGTGTTGTCGCCCCACGACCGCGTCGGAGGCGAACTGAAGGATGCGCGGCTTGCGGCCCGACATCGACGCCCAGCCATGGGACCGGTCCGTCACGCCCCGGTATTGCTCGGTGAACGGCCGGGGTGCACCGGACCCGGTGTAATCGCTGTTCCACAGGTCATAGCCGGTGCCCAGCTCATCTCCGTACAGCCACCTGGGGGCGTACACGACGACGTAGCCGGTAGTCCCTTCGCGCGCCATGCGGTCATGGACGGCGTCGACTGCTCTGCGGATCTCATCGGGACTGGGCGGGCGGGGCAGACCCTGCTGTTCGGCGTCGATCTGCCAGATCCACGGCCCCTCGTGCCACCACGGCGTGCGCTCGGAGACGAAGTCCATCCAGAAGTTCACCTGCGCCTCGATCCCGTTGGGCGGATCCGGCCACAGGTAGTGATAGCTGCCCAGGACCGGGATTGCGGCCCTGCGGGCGCGCTCCAGTGCCTTCTTGTAGTACCGGTCCTCCCAGTCGCCGCCCTCGGTGGCCTTGTGGGTGAAGAAGGAGATGCCGGCGTCGCGCGCGCTGGCGAGGTCCATCGGCCCGCGGCCCCAGTCGTGGTTGGAGGCGTCCCATCCCCACACCGTCGTCGTGTTGCGAACAGGGAGGGGGTTGCGTCGTCTCAGCACCGGCCCGGATCGGTGCTCATCTCGCCGCCCCGCATCGGCATGCCGTCGATCACCGCGTAGATCGCCGCAAGATCCGGGACGTCGTTGACGCGGAGTTTCTCGCCGCCGTCTTTGCCGATCAACACCACGCTGAAGCTGTCGGCGCCGATCCCGAACTCCGACTGCAACCGTTGCGCCTGCTCGGTGTCGACCACGTCGCCGTCGAGGGTGCTGGTGCCGTCGGTGAGGATCCGGCCGAGCACCATGTCGCGATCGGCGAACTCACACCGACTGGCCTCGATGCGGCCCGTCGTCTCAACCAGCCGTGGATCATTTCCGGTGGGCGCGAACACCAGCAGTGGGCGGCTTTGCCACAGATAGTCACTCAGTTCGGCGGCCACGGCCCGGGCCGGCATGAGCACAGCGCTGGTCGCCGCAAAGATCACTGCGAGAGTGATGCGGATGACGAGCCGGGAAGGATGATGCCTGATCATGGTGACCCCTGACTCTAGTGTGACCCGAAAGGCGGTAGGGCCTCGATGACCGACGACTCCGTCCCGCGCGAGGACCGCTACGAGGACCGCTACCAAGACCGCTATGAGGGCTTCCCCGACGGTTTTTTCACCCGGTTCGACGAGGACGACGACACTCGCTTCTACGGCGAAGTGCGCCTGGTGCAGCACATCGACGACGGTGCCATCGCCGCGGTGCGCGACCTCTACGACGAGCTCGGCCTGGATGGCGAGGTGCTCGACCTGTGCAGCTCCTGGGTGTCGCACCTGGCCCGGACTCCGCAGCGGCTGGTCGTGCTGGGCATGAACGCCTTTGAGCTCGACCGCAACCCGCAGGCGCATGAACGGGTCGTCCACGACCTCAACCGCGAGCCCACGCTGCCCTTCGCCGACGCCTGTTTCGACGGGGCGATGTGCACGGTGTCGGTCGACTACCTGGTCAAGCCGATCGAGGTGTTCGACGAGGTGGCGCGGGTGCTGCGGCCCGGCGCGCCGTTCGTGTGCACCTTTTCCAACCGGTGCTTCCCGACCAAGGCGATCCGGGGTTGGCTGGCCACCGACGACGAGGTCCACGTACAACTGGTGGCCGAGTACTTCCACCGCTCGACCGGCTGGGACCCGCCCCGCATCGAGCAGCGACCGACGCCGTGGCTGGGCGACCCGCTCTTCGCCGTGTGGGCACACCGCTCCCCGTGAGGGGGCGCCTGCGTGCTCAGCTTCGAAACACTCCGGTGGAAGCCGTCAGTCGAGAGATCACCCGCTTCGACGCTGAACTCGGGGGCGAAGTCGCGCCGTTCGCCGCCATTTTGACGATGCACCGCGCACTGATGGCCACTCAGCCGCGGCACGCCCCCGCAGAGTTCCCGCCCACCGCTTCGGGTTCTGTGGTCCCGTACTGTTCTGGCCACCAACCCCAAGTGAACTAGAGGACGTGGCGAAGTGTGGAATCTGGATATCCCGAGCGAGAGTGAATTGCGGCTGCTGGCCGCGATCGGCGGGCCCGCGGTAGTGACGATCTACCTGCCCACAACACCGGTCACTCAGGATTCCGCCAGGGAGGCGATGGCGTTCCACAACCTGGTCCGGGAAGCGATGGTCGAGGTTCGCCAGCGCCCCGAATTGCCCCGCGGCGACGACGACTACATCGAGGTGCAACTGCTCGACCTTGTCGATGACGACGACTTCTGGGCTCACCAGTCGCACGGCCTCGGGGTGATCACGACCCCCGACGGTCAGTGGACGTTCCGACTGCCACACCGGCCCGATGCCCAGGTGCATGTCGACGACCGGGCGCACCTCGTGCAGCTGATCGCAGCGACGGCTGCACAGGACGCGCATGTGCTGTGCCTGTCCGAGGGTGAGGTTCGGCTGATCGATGTTGCCGCGGACCTGCCGCCCAAGGAGGTCAAGGTGCCAGGTATGCCCACCGACGCGGCCAGCGCCGTCGGCAAGTCCTCGATCAATGACCGGTCTCCGTCGGGCCGACTGATGGGTTCGGAAGGCAAGCGGGTGCGGATCCGTCAGTACGCGCGGCTGGTCGACGACGCCCTCATGCCGTTGCTGCGCGGCGATGAGCGTCCGTTGGTGCTGATCGCCACCGAGCCGATCTCGTCGATTTTCCGGCAGGTCTGCTCCGCGCCGACTTTGGTGGCGCACGGCGTCGAGGCCAACCCCGACAAGTGGACCCTTCCCCAGATCGCCGAGGCGGTGAAGCCGGTTCTCGTCGGGCACGCCGCCGAATCCGATGTCGCACTGGCCGGCCTGGTCGATGAGCGGCGAGGACAACGGCGGGCCAGCACCGATCTGGCGGATATCGCCCGGGCCGCCACTAACGGCGCGGTGGCCACGCTCATCCTCGACCGGGACTACGACGAACGCGGCACGATCGGCGAGGACGGCTCCCTGACATTGGATCCGGCCGGCCCGGTCATCGCCGAGGAATTGGTCCGCAGGGTGGTGGCCAACGGCGGTCGGGTGCTGGCGCTGGCGGCGGAGCGGTTGCCCGCCGGCTCGCCGGTCACCGCCCTGCTGCGGTACGCCCAATAGATCGCGCTCCCCGTCGATCGGCTGGGTGCGAAAGGCGGTGCTAGCGTTGAGCAAGCATAATGCTTGCCCGAAAGGTATTCTCGGTCCGTGCGCACGCTGTATCTCCGCAACGTTCCCGACGAGGTGATGGATCGCCTCGAACGGCTGGCCGGCGCCGCAAAGATGTCGGTGACTGCGGTGGCCATTCGCGAACTCGATGTGGCGACGCGACGGATCGACAATGCCGGGTTGGTCGCGGCGCTGCCGGATCTGGATATCCCCGCGGCATCAATTGTGCAGTCGGTCAACGCCGATCGGAGATGATCGTTCTCGACGCGTCAGCGGCGGTGGCGGCTCTACTCAACGACGGCAACGCCCGGCAGCTTGTCGGTTCCGAAGGCCTACACGCTCCCCACCTGATCGATACCGAGATTGTCAGCGCGTTGCGCCGACTGGTTCACATCGGGACGCTCAGTGCCGAGGACGGACCGCGCTGCCTGCAAACCTGGAGTCAGCTCGCGGTGATCCGTTACCCGGCCGGCCCGCTGCTGCAGAGGATATGGGAACTCCGCGAACAGATTTCCGCCTATGACGCGATGTACGTCGCGCTTGCAGAGCTTCTCGACTGCGCACTGGTCACCGCGGACGCGCGTCTGAGCCGAGCGTCCGGCCGACGATGCGCAGTCACCGTGGTGCCGGATTAACCGGGCCCCAGATTTCAAACCTTCATCCGGCCGTTTCGCCGTTGTGACCTCAGGCGGTGAAGGTGACCAGAATGACATCGAATCGTTTGCTCCGCTGGCTTCCCGTCGTCGGTCTCGGCGTCGTTGCCGTCGTGGCCGCAGTTCCCGCCCAGGCCGACTCCGATGACGACCCCACCCAACCCGGTTCGATCAGTGGTGCCGTCGAAGAGTTCGGCCAGTCGCTGTGCCCGATGTTGGTCGAGCCCGGGTCGTCGCTGGCCGCCGCGGTCTCTGAACTGCAGGGCAACACCGGCTTGACTCCGACGTTGACGGGCATGGTCGCCCGCCTGGTCATCCAGACGCAGTGCCCCGCATTGATGACGAAGGTGGCCAACGGGGACCTCTCGTCACTCAAGCTGCCCGACGCCGCCCCGGATGCCGCCGGTGAGCTGGTACTTCCGGTACTTCCGGTACTTCCGGATCTACTCGGTATTGCCGCGGGGCAGCCCGAAAGCTAAGGGCCGCAGGCTATCGGTAGCGCCGGACGCTGTGGATCGGGGCGCGGTACAACGACGCGATGACCACCGGTTGGCCGTCGAACTGGGCGTGCACCATCCTGCCTTCTCCCAGATAAATACCCACGTGCGACGCGTCGGGGAAAAGACTGATCACATCGCCGGGCCGCATCTGGTCCAGCGGTACCGGCTGACCACCGGATGCCAGCGCCTGACTGGAGCGCGGCAGTGTCAACCCGGCCTGGCGGAACGACCACACGACCAGCCCGGAGCAGTCGAAGGCATCCGGGCCCTCGGCGGCCCACGCGTACGGCGCGCCCAGTCGGGTCAGCGCGGCGTTCGCCACGATCGATCCGACGTCGCGGTCCGGCGCGGGCAGGCTGCCCGGGGCGTGGGGAACGCCGGAGGGCGGGGCCGGCGGAGCGGCCGGGGCCGCTGCGGCAGGCGTCATCACCACCACGGCGTGGGCCGGAGGCACGGGGGGCGGCTCCCACGGCGGGGATCCAGGCGGTTGGACGGGGGTGAAGGCCACCGTCGCCGGAACGGCCATGGCAAGCGCGACCCACGTTCTGCGACGTGCCATGGCCGCCTCCGGTCGTTACGCAGGGATGCGCGTTCGTTATGTGATCGTGATGTCGGAGAGGATGGGGCCGGCGTTACACGTGGTGGCCCCCTTCGGCAGCGGGGTCGCTGGTGATCGCTCGTTAGGCTGCGGCACATGCAGGTGCTGCGGACTCCCGACGATCGGTTCGACAACCTGCCGGGTTACCCCTTCGAGCCGAACTATGTCGAGGTCCAGACCCCCGGGCTGCCGCCGGTGCGGATGCACTACGTCGACGCCGGACCCCGCGAGGCTCCGGTGGTGCTGCTCCTGCACGGCCAGCCCACCTGGTCGTTTCTCTACCGGCATGTCATCACCGGGCTGGCCGCGGCGGGACTGCGGGTGATCGCGCCGGACAACGTCGGGTTCGGCCGCTCCGACAAGCCCGCCGACCCCACCGATTACACCTTCGCCCGGCACGTCGACTGGATGCACAGTCTGGTGAGGCGCCTCGATTTGTGCGGTGTGACGCTGGTGGCCCAGGACTGGGGCGGCCCGATCGGGTTCAGCGTGCTGGCCCGCGAGCCGGCGCGGTTCGCTCGGGTGGTGGCGACCAACACGATCCTGCACACCTGCGACCCCGCCCTGGCCGGACAACTGACGTGGGCGCACCACGCAATAGAGGGCGGCCGGGTGGTGCTGCAGGAGACCCTGCTCGACTACGTCGCCTTCTACCAGCGGGCCCCCGACATCACGGCGAGCATGTTCCTTCAGGCTGTGGCCGGACCGCTGAGCGCCGAGGTGCTGGCCGGCTACGACGCACCGTTTCCCGACCGCACGTTCAAGAGCGGTCTGCGGCAGATGATCGCGCTGATCCCGTTGACCCGCAACGACCCCGGCGCGGCGATCGGGCGCACGGCGATGGCCGCCCTGGGCCGATGGCAGAAGCCGTTCCTGACTGCCTACTCTGACGGTGATCCGGCCACCCGGGGGTTCGAAACGGTGTTTCAGAAGCACATCCCCGGGGCGCGCGGGCACGATCACCGCACGATCACCGGCGCCGGGCATTTCGTCCCGGAACAACGGGGCGAGGAGTTGGCTCGGCTGGTGGCGACGTTCGTGGCCGGCACGCCAGCACCCGCCGGTAAGTAGGGGAGCAGGAAGTAGGGGAGCATACGGCGATGGCCATTGCGCTGAAGTACGTCCGACTCTTCGTCGATGACAACGGCATCTCGCATCTGGAGGACTGCGTGTTGCCGCTGGAGACGCGCGACTTTGCTCCGCCGGCGACACCGTTGGACGTGTCGGACTTCATGGCGGCCGAGGGCTTCGCCGTGCTTTGTTTTGCTCCCGACTGGTCGGGGCCGTGGCATCCGACCCCGTACCGTCAATGGGTGTTCATGTTGTCCGGTTCACTCACCGTGACCGTGGGCGACGGGACTGAGCGATCCCTGTCCCCGGGCGACATCGTCTTGCTCGAGGATGTGGGCGGCACGGGGCACTTGACTCGCGTCACCGGCAGCCGGCAGGCCGTCGCGGTGGGCGTACGAGTCGCCGACGATGACGTTCCGGCGCCGTAACGGTGTTGCGGGCAGAGAATTGGCGTTAATGTCTCTGACCACAGTTGCTGGCTCCGCATGCGAATCCGCCAGCGAATCCTCGGTGACGAATGTTGGGCGGACTGAGCATCGCAGTGCACGAACCTACGTTGCTCGGGTGGCGGGAGTGGGTGTCGCTTCCCGATCTGGCTATTGAGCACATCAAGTGCAAGGTGGACACCGGCGCGCGCACCTCCGCGCTGCACGCGTTCTTCGTCGAGCCGCTGGTCGAGAACGGGAGGCAGCGGGTGCGCTTCGGGATCCGCCCGCTTCAGAACGACCCGACGGTGGAGAGGATCTGTTTCGCCGACGTCCTCGATGAGCGCATCGTCGCCGACTCGGGCGGCCACCGCGAGAAGCGCTTCGTGATCGAGACATCGATAGTGCTCTGCGGTGCACGCTTCCCGGCAGAGGTTACACTCACCGACCGCGAGACCATGCGGT
This sequence comes from Mycobacterium sp., assembly GCF_044370595.1. Lineage (GTDB taxonomy): Bacteria > Actinomycetota > Actinomycetes > Mycobacteriales > Mycobacteriaceae > Mycobacterium. Next base: position 9,989 of record NZ_JBILVF010000038.1, on the reverse strand, counting down.
TCAAGATGCTGCTGGGGCGAACCGCGCTGTGCGGCCGCTTCCACGTCGACCCGGCCCGTTCTTACCTGACCGGAAGGCCGCAATTCGGTAGCGGCCGGAGAAGGGGAGAAGGGCGATGAGGGTCGCGATTCTTTCCCGGAACTCCAAGCTCTACTCCACCCGCCGTCTGATCGAAGCCGCCGAGCAGCGCGGGCACGATGTCCACGTCCTCGATCACCTGAAGTGCTACATGGACATCGCGTCGCACGATCCGGCGATCCACTACCGCGGCAGGGAGCTTGACCCCTTCGATGCGGTGATTCCCCGGATCGGGGCGTCGGTGACGTTCTACGGCTCCGCCGTGGTGCGCCAGTTCGAGATGATGGGGACCTACTGCCTGAACGAATCGGTCGCGATCACGCGCTCGCGAGACAAGCTGCGCTCGCTGCAGATTCTCGCCCGCGCGGGGATCGGGTTGCCGGTCACCGCATTCGCGCACTCCACCGACGCCACCTCGCAGCTGATCGAGATCGTGGGCGGCGCGCCTCTGGTGGTGAAACTGCTTGAGAGCACGCAGGGCAAGGGTGTCGTGCTGTGCGAAACCCGCTCCGCGGCCGAGGCGATCATCGAGGCGTTCCGGGGGCTCAATGCGAATTTCCTGGTTCAGGAGTACGTCAAGGAGGCCGGCGGCGCGGACATCCGTTGCTTTGTCATCGGCAACAAGGTGGTGGCGGCGATGAAGCGCCAGGCGAAAGCCGAGGAGTTCCGTTCCAACCTGCACCGCGGTGGCGCTGCGTCGCTCATCCGGCTGACGCCTGAGGAGCGCTCGACGGCGGTCCGGGCCGCACAGCGGATGGGCCTGAACGTCTCCGGCGTCGACATCCTGCGCTCGAACCACGGCCCGGTGGTGCTTGAGGTCAACTCCTCGCCCGGCCTGGAGGGCATCGAGACGGCGACGGGGCACGACGTCGCCGGGCAGATCATCAGATTCATCGAACGCAACGCCAAACCCGGCAAGACCAAGACCCGGGGCAAGGGTTGACCGCCGACCTGGTGATCTCCGGCGAGTCGATCGCGCCGGGCACTCGCGTCACCATCGACCTCCCGGTTCCGCAGCTCTACACCCACACGCCGATGACGATGCGGGTTCAGGTGGTGCACGGCCGGCGTCCCGGCCCGCGGCTGTTCGTGTCCGCCGCGGTGCACGGCGACGAACTGAACGGCATCGAGATCATCCGGCGCCTGCTGCGACTGCCGGCGCTCAAGGTTGTCCGGGGGACTCTGATCGCGATCCCGATCGTCAACGTCTACGGGTTCCTCCAGCAATCGCGCTATCTTCCCGATCGGCGTGACCTGAACCGCTCGTTCCCGGGTTCGGGGCGCGGATCATTGACCGCGAAGGTGGCCGACCGCTTCATGAGCGCAATCGTCGCCAACTGCACCCACGGCATCGACTTGCACACCGCGGCCAATCAACGCGACAACCTTCCCCAGGTCCGCGGCGACCTCGACGATGCCGAGACGCTCGCGATGGCGCGCAGCTTCGGGGTTCCCGTCCTGCTCAACGGCGCGAACCGCGAGGGCACGCTGCGCGGGGCGGCAACGGCCATGGGAATCCGGACGTTGCTCTACGAGGCGGGTGAGCCGCTGCGCTTCAACGAGGCTGCAATCCGCCCGGGGGTGCAGGGGATCGTCAACGTGATGCGCACCCTCGGCATGCTCGCCCCCTCACGACGCCGCGCCCGTACCGATCCGTTCGTGGCGCGGTCCAGTTCGTGGGTGAGAGCGCCGGAGAGCGGCATGTTCCGCAGCGCGACACCGCTCGGCGCCCGGGTCGAGCAGGGAGAGCCGATCGGCCAGATCGCCGATCCCTTCGGTGACACAGAGACCACGGTGATTGCGGCGCAGTCCGGGTTGGTGATCGGGCGAACCCAGCTGCCGATCGTCCACCAGGGTGACGCGCTGTTCCACGTGGCCCGATTCGAAGACGTCGGAGAGGTGGCCCAGCACGTCGAGGACTTCCAGGCCGCTCACGAAGACGTCTGACGGGCGCACTGGCTGAGAGATACTCGAGTGTGCCGAAGAATCCCCGCATCTGGATCTATCTGGCGGTCGGCCTGGTGGCTGCCGGACTCATCGGTTACTCCGAGTGGCGCGACTCCGACGCCCAGCGCATGCAGCGCTGCATCGATGCCTCCATCGCCGCGATGAAGCGGGATACGCCCGCGCTGGACCGTTTCGACAATGCCCAACCCGCCCTGGTGGAGATGTCGCGGGCAAGTTGCGCGCGACGACTCGGCATCGACCCGAATGCGCAGTAGGCCGGGTTCTCCGGCCCGCTATTGAAGCCGGGCCGCGACGAAGTCCGCCGCCTGCCCCACCATGCCGTTGCTCGCGTAGGCAAGATGGGCAGGGAAACTCTGTCCGCCGGGCCAGCAGTAGATGTCATCGGGTACGCACAGGTCGATGGTCTTGGCTCCGTAGCGGCTGCTCAGCGTGGTCAGCGATCCGCCGCCGGGGATCGCCCCGGCGGGGTTGCCGAACACCGCAACGGCGGCAACCTGATTGGCCACATTCGCGGGCATCGGCACCGGCGTCCAGTCGCCGAGTGGGCGTTGGTCCATGGTGATGAGGTCGATGACGCCGGCGCCCTGCGAGAGCCCGCTGAGCACGAGCCGGGTGTTCGGGCAGTTGTCGGCCATCCACTGCACCCGGCCGGCGGCGTCGGCGGCGCCGATCGGCACCGAATTGGCGAAGTCGAAGCTGGCCGGATAGTTCACCGAGTAGGCGTCGACCGATCGGCCGCCGGACCTCGCGCGTACCGCGTCGACGAAGGCCTGTCCGACATCGCCCAGACCGACGCCCCCGGTGCTCCGGGCGTAGATCACCTCGATGTCGGGACACGGGGCCGCCGACGCGGTGGGCACGGCGGGGGCGGTGATCGCGGCGGCCGCGAGTGTGATCGCGACGACAAGGCGCTTCACGGATGCCATCTCGATCGTCTCCTCATTCAACGCTGCCCCAACACCGGGCCTGCATGATCGGTCGAGCCTATCGCCGTCGCCGACACGTCAACCCGCCGTCTGACTGAAACGGCGGAAATGGGCGACGATGCGCTGGGACAGGTCCTCGGGCAGCGTCATCTGGAGGGTGACGTCGTCGAACCACACGGTGGCGCGCGGGTCGGCATAGGGCAGTACCTCCTGCACCTCGCCGATGCGGGCGCACATCGTCGGGATGAAACGCTCGAAGCCCACCAGCGGGCACAGCGTGAAGGCGCCCATGTCTTGCACGAAGACCAGCGCCTCGGAGGTCACCGGAGTCTGCAGGCACGCCTCGGCCTGGCGCAGGAAGTCCTCGTGGTAGTCCATCAGTCGGTTGGCGACGGCGACGATCGCCTCGGCGTCGGCGGTGGTGTCCTTGCCGGGTTCACCGAACGCGCCGCTGAAGGCGGGGCTGAGCATGAACTGGTTGATCTGCTCGGTGAGTTCACCCACGGTGTTCATCGCCGTCAGGGCGGTCTGGCCGTACTCCCGCCCGGACAGCGGCGACCCGGGGCCGGGCTGATATCCCGACGCGCAGCGCCGCAGCCGGTCGGTCACCGCGTTGCGGCGCGCCACCAGGACCGAGGCGAACACCGCCCACGGCCACGCCGCCGGCTCGTCGGTGATCAGCTCGGCCAAGCCCTCCTCGGTGGTGGCGACCTGAGCCACCAGCGAGGCCTTCTCGTGGGGCGGAACCACCCGGGTGGGCGTCGGGTCCACCGGCCGGGCCATCGCCTCGGCCAACTCGCGGAACTCCGGCGGCCACGGCCAGGGTTCATCCTCCGTCCGCGTCGCGCGGATCCTCGTGTAGCCCTCCCAGCAGCCGCCGGCGATGCCCGCCGCGCCGATCAGGCCCAGCAGCCAGTTCCCGTTCGCCAGCCCGTTCAGCAGCAGCACGGCCCCGATGAGCACGCTGAGCTTGACTCGGCCGCCCATGCCTCGGCGGCCCAGCCGGCGCCACATGGTTGTCAGTGTCACCGCCACCCCCCTTGTTGTTGGGGGCTGAGGATAGCGGCGGCCGCCGACAGGTTCCGGGAACACCCACGATCGCCGCGTTGAGCCAAGCGACCCATAGTCAGGCGCCCGCGGAGTATTCGTTCGACTCCGCGTGGTCGGTCGGCAACCATGGACGAGTGAGCGCACCGTCCGACGTCGAGCAGGTGGCCGAATCTGCCCGCGGCTGGCGCGTCCTGGCGCCGCTGCGGTTCCGCGACTTCCGGCTGCTGATCGCCGCCGTTGCGATCTTCATCTTCGCCGAGGGCATGTGGACGGTGGTGATGGCGTTGCAGGTCATCGCACTGGCCGATGACCCCGCTGCGCTGTCGCTGGTCGCCACCTGCCTGGCCGGGGGCATGCTGGCCTTCATCTTGGTCGGCGGAATCGTCGCCGACCGGCTTCCGCAGCGCGTCATCATCATCGCCGTCGAGGCGGTCAATCTCGTCGCCGTCGCCGCGGTGGCGGTACTGGGCATGCTCGGTGAGTTGCGGCTGTGGCATATGGCCGTCGCCTCGGCGGTCCTCGGCGCGGGAGCGGCGTTCTTCTTCCCCGCCTACAGCGCCTACCTGCCGCGTATCCTGCCCCCGCAACATCTGTTGGCGGCCAATGGGATTGAAGGGATGGTCCGTCCCACCCTGGGCCAGGCGATGGGGCCCGCCTCCGCCGGCATGCTCGTCGGCGCAACCTTCCCGGCGTGGGGCAGCGCGGCGGTGGCCGTGCTCTTCGCCGTCGGCCTCGTGCTGTTGGTGGCCATCCGCCCCGAGCGCGCCGAGAACGCCGAGCGCGCCGAGAACGCAGGGCTGCTGGTCGCCGGGGCCCCTCGCGACAGGCCCCATCCGCTGGCGGACTTGCGCGACGGGTTCGTGTTCGTGCTGCGCACCCGATGGCTGCTGTGGACGCTGCTGTTCGCCAGCGTGTGGGTGCTGCTGGCGATGGGTCCGATGGAGGTGCTGCTGCCGTTCATCGCCCGGGAGCGGTTCGTCCACGGCGGGCAGAGCTACGGCTTTCTGCTCGCCGCCTACGGTCTGGGCAGTGCGCTGGGCGCCCTGGCGGTGTCGACGCGGCCGCTGCCGCGCCGCTACCTGACGCTGATGATGATGCTGTGGGGACTGGGATCGCTGCCGCTGGCCGTGGTCGGAGTGACGCCGTCGTTCCCGGTGATGGCCATCGCACTGTTCGTGGTGGGAGTGGCCGGCGGCGCCGGGATGGTGCTGTGGGGCACCCTGCTGCAACGCCGGGTGCCGGCGCACATGCTTGGACGGGTGTCCAGCCTCGACTTCTTCGTCTCGCTGTCGTTCATGCCGGTGTCGATGGCACTGGCCGGCCCGCTGTCGAAAGTCGTTGCCGTCGACGTGATATTCGCGGTAGCGGGAGTGGGGCCGATCGTCTTGGCTGTGATCGCGTTGGCCGCGGCTCGGATGCCGGTTGATGAGATCGCCCACCCGTTGAACTGAGCGACGTTCCGCCGTGGACGGTTGTCGCTCAAAGGCTGCACCGGGACAACTCCGGGTGCAGACCGGTGCGAATCCCCGCCGAGTTCGACACCGAGTCGAGCGCTCGCGCGGCCGGCGACGGTAGCGTCCCAGTGGTGTCCGGCTATCCCGAAGATCTCGCCGCCGCCGTCCGGCAACTGCTCGCCGCACGGGGCCCGCTGTCCCACGCAGACCTGCTCGCCGCCCTCACCGCGGCCGGGATGGACCTGGGTGCCGATGCTGATGACGCGGTGCACGACGCGCTGGAAACCGACCCCGGTCCGGTACTGAACCTCGCCGACGGCCGGTGGGCCTGGATTCCGGCGGTGCTCGATGGGCGGGTGTTCACCCACCGCCTCAGCGCCGCGGAGGCCGAGTGCGACGCCATCAGCTGGGACGGCGACTTGGCGCCGCTGTCGATGCTGACCGAGATGCCGGAATTCCAGCGACTCTCCGACGGCGCTGCGATCGCCGAGGTTTTCGGCGGCCTCGATGACGAGGCCCTCGCCGCCCGCGGGGTGCCCGTGGAGCTCGACAACGGGGAAGGGGTGCTGCTGCTGCCGCCGGGGCGGTTCGCCGACATCGACGCGGGTGCGGGGGATCTGGTCGGCCTGCGCGTGACCGCTGAGGGCTTCGAACTGTCCCGGGTCTCGGCGCCGGCGCCGAGCGATTTCGGGACGGCGCTGACGGGCCTTCTCCAGCAGCGTCCGGAGGAGCCCGTCATGCTCGACACCGCGGTGTGGACGGCGTGTGCCGACGATGCCGGCGTCTTCCGGGAGGCGGCGCTCCCGCTGACCGATCTACTGGCCGGCAGTGGGCTGGCCCGCGACAACGATGCCCTGGCGCCGGCCGGTTTCGACTTCGACGGCTGGCGGACGGGGCTGCGGATCCGGCGACTGGCGATGCGCTACCGGCTGGACCAAGACGAGGCCCGGGCGGTGCTGACGGTGACGCGGCTGTGCGGATACTGCCGGGAACTCGTTGAACTGGCCGAGGAGACCGGCAACCCCGATCAGGACGACCTCCACCGTCTCGTCGAACGTTTCAGCGCCCCTGCCGACGGCCCCGCGCGCATGCCGATACCCACCGCCTTGGAGTTCCTTGCCGATCCGCTGGTGACGGCCGCCGTGTACGACGAGACCACATCGGGACACCTGCCGCAGGCGGCTGCGCTGGGGATGTTCGCCGAGTCGATCGAACCGATGGCCCCGCGCTCAGCGCGCCCGGCGCTGCGCTGGCTTCGCGGTAAGGCACACGAGCTCTGCGGCGACATCGACTCCGCCGAAGCGGTTTTCGAGTCGGGCGAGTCGCTGGACCCGTCATGGCCGCTGACCCCGCTGTCGCTGTCGCGCTACGCCGCCGACCGCGGCGACGCCGAGCGTGCGCTGTCGCTGCTGCGCCGCGCCGGGGTTCCCGAGGACCATGAGATGGTTCAGCTGTTGCTGCGATTCCGGCCCGCCGCGCGGATCGGACTGGGCCGCAACGAGCGTTGCTGGTGCGGGTCGGGGCGCAAGTACAAGGTGTGCCACCTCAACCGCGAGCAGTTGCCGCTGGAGGAGCGGGCCGGGTGGCTCTACCAGAAGGCCGGCAGCGTGCTGGCCGAGGGTGAATTCGCCGAACTGCTCCTCGAGTGCGCCGGGGCTCGCGCCGCCTACTCCACCGACCCGGATGCCCTGGAACGAGCTCTCGACGACGATCCGTTCCCCGCCGACGTGGTGCTCTTCGAAGGTGGCGCGTTCGATGAGTTCGTTCGTCTGCGTGGTCATCTGCTGCCCGACGACGAGCGTCTCCTGGCCCAGCAGTGGCTGCTGACCGACCGCTCGGTACATGAGGTTCTCGCCGTCCGGCCCGGCGCGGGCATGACGACTCGCGACGTCCGCACCGGCGACGTTCACGACGTTCGGGAGAGATCCGCAAGCAAAATGCTCAAGGTCGGCGAATTCTATTGCAGCCGAATCGTTCCCGCCGGCGACACCATGCAGGTCTTCGGCGGGCTGGAACCCGTGGCCCTGAATCAGCGCGAGGACGTGCTGGCCCTGCTCGACGACGACCCCGAACCCGTGGACCTGGTGGACTACCTGTCGCGCTGGCTGGCACCGCCGCGGATGACCAACACCGAGGGCGAACCGCTGCTGCTGTGCGACGCGACGCTGAGCGTCGACGACCCCGACGCACTCGCCGCAGCGCTCGACATGACCTACGACCGGCACGACGACGACGCCGACGGCACCCGGGTGTGGCTCGAGTATGTCCTCACCGGCGGCATGCGGCGGATCCGGGCGCAGTTGGAGTTGCGGGGCGACCAGCTGCACGTGCACGCCAACAGCGCAGCCCGCTTCGACCGAGTCCTGTCTGTGGTCAGCGAGCTGGACCCGTCCGTCACGGTGGTCTCGCAGACCCGCGAACCGGCCGGCAGCGTCGAGGACATCGCCCGTCTTCAGGCCAAGCACCCCGCTCCCGGGCCAGGCCTCGACCCCGAAAGTCCTGACATGGCTGCGGTTCTCGAGCAGGTCACCCGCCAGTACGAGCAGGCCTGGCTGGACGAGCCGATCCCCGCGCTGTCCGGACGCACCCCGCGCGAGTGTGCGGCCGACCCCACCCGTCGTCCTGACCTCATCCGGCTGCTCGACACCTTCCCGCAGACCCACGCCCCCGGAGCCATGAGCCCGGTCCGGCTGCGCGCGGCGCTGGGACTCTGACTTTCAAAGCCAGCGGCTGCCGCACTGGCGTCCTTCGGCGATGCCGACGGAACTCTCGACGTGCGTCCTGGGCGCACCCATCGCCGGGCTGTTCACCGCGCTGACGAACTGGCTGTCGGGGCTCACGGGCGCCAACGCCGTCATGTTGGGCATCATCCTGGGCTTGATGATCGCCTTCGACATGGGTGGTCCGGTGAACAAGGTGGCGTTCCTGTTCGGCGTCGGCCTGATCGCCACCGGCCAGACCGCACCGATGGGCATGATCGGCGCCGCGATCGCCGCCCCGGCGATCGGTCAGGGCCTGGCCACGGTGCTGCGCCGCAAGCTCTACAACGATTCCGAGCAGGAGATGGGCCTGGCGGCGATGTTCATGGGCTTCTTCGGAATCACGGAGGGCGCCATACCTTTCGCCGCTGCCGATCCCGCCCGTGTCATCCCGGCCAACATGGTCGGTGGGGCCGTCGCCGGCACCACCGCAGCCCTGTTCGGGGTGACCAACGCCGTTCCCCACGGCGGCGGGATCGTCGCGGTGCTGGGAGCGGTGCACGGCATTCCCGGCTACCTGATCGCGATCGCCCTGGGTTCCACCGTGACCGCGCTGATGACCCTCGGCCTGAAGATGCGCCACAAGGCCAAGCCCGCTTCTGCGCCCGCTTCTGCGCCCGCTTCTGCGCCGCTTCTGCGCCCGCTGCTGCGCCCGCTTCCGCGTCGGTAGAGCAGTCCGGGCAGGCCGTCGGATCCGGTTCCGGTGCCGTCGGGGCTGCCACCGCCGGGGCTGCCACCGCCGTGGCGGTCGCCCCGGCCAAAGTCGGCCTGGCCCAGTACATCACCGCCGAGACGGTCGGAGTTGAGCTGACCGCGACCGAACGCGATGCCGCCATCGCCGAACTGGTCGACATCGCCGCCCGCACCGGGAAGGTCAACGATCCGGCCGCCGTGGTCGCCAGCGCGCTGGCCCGCGAGGCCACCGTGAGCACCGGTCTGGGCGACGGAATCGCGATTCCGCACGCGAAGACCGATGCGGTCGCCGAGCCGGTCGTGGTGTACGCCCGCTCACGCGCGGGCATCGACTGGGGCAGCCGCGACGGCAAACCCGCCACCGAGCTGTTCTTGATCGCGGTGCCCGAGCAGGCCGCCGGCGACGCGCACCTGACCATCCTCGGCGCCTTGTCCCGCAAGCTGGTCAACGCGCAGTTCCGCTCCGAGCTGTCCACGGCGGTACCGGAACGGGCCTATGAACTGCTCGCCGCCGTCCAGTAGCGGGTAGCCCGGGCGAGGCCCACTCTCGCGGTGCACGGCCCGCCCTTACCGCAGTTTCACCAGCCGGGTGGTCGAGGTCTCGTCGAGCTCCACGACGTCGGCGCGTGAGCGCAGGAAGTCGCTGAACGACCGGAAACCCAGGGACTTTTCGGAGAACGACGGATCCATCCGCTTCATCTGCGCCTTGACCTCCGAGTTGTGCAGCCACTCGACGTCGTCTTTCTCCCGGGCGATCTGCAGGGCCCGGGTGAGCAGGGCGGTGGCGGCGGTCTGCGGGTCGGGGGCCGCCGGCTCTGCGGACTTGCGTGCCCGCCTGGGGGTGGCGGTCCCGGCAGCCGCCGGCTCGAAGCCCGGCACGCCGGGCAGGGAGTCGTAGATGACGAAGTCGTCGCAGGCCGCGGCCAGCGCCCGGCTGGAGGACCCGGCCACCCCGATGCCCACCACGTAGCGGCCCAGCCGCTTGCACCGCTGCGCCAGCGGGATGTAGTCCGAATCGCCGGCGACGATCACCACGTGGGTGAGGTCGGGCAGCCGGAACA
>NZ_JBILVF010000160.1:0-7649 GCF_044370595.1 Mycobacterium sp. | reverse complement strand
AAGGCGTTGCGGCAACGCAAGGCTATTCGCGACGCCTACGAGGGTGAAGACTTCGCTTTACTGGAGGCCGACCGCGGCTGCGTGATCACCACCGCGGACGGCATCCCGTTGGTGGTCCGCGAAGTTGGGCCGATCACCGCCGGGCTGACGGTGGTCTTCGCGCACGGTTTCTGTATGCGGATGGGGTCCTTCCACTTCCAACGCGCCGCCCTTGGGCAGCGCTGGGGTGAGCAGGTCCGCATGGTGTTCTACGACCAGCGTGGACACGGACAGTCCGGGGTCGCCCCGGTCGACACCTACACCGTCGAGCAACTCGGCAAGGACCTGGAAACCGTCCTGCAGGTGATGGTTCCGCGCGGTCCGGTGGTCGTCGTCGGCCACTCCATGGGCGGTATGACGGTGCTGTCCCACGCCCGTCAGTTCCCGCAGCATTACGGCCGCCGCATCGTGGGCGCAGCCATCATCTCCTCGGCCGCCGAAGGGGTGGCCCGATCCCCGCTCGGTGAAATCCTGCGCAACCCGGCCCTGGAGGCCGTGCGGTTCGCGGCGCGCTATGTTCCGAATCTGGTGCACCGCACCCGCGGCGCCACCCGATCGGCCCTGCGGCCGATCCTGAAGACCGCATCCTTCGGTGATCACGCGATCAGCCCGAGTGTGGTGGCCTTCGCCGAGCAGATGATCCACGACACCGACATCGACACCCTGGTGGCGTTCCTGCACGCACTGGAGGTCCACGACGAGAGCGCGGCCCTGCCGGTACTGGCCCGGATCCCGACGTTGATCGCCTGCGGCGACCGGGATCTGCTCACCCCGGTCAAGAACTCCGAGGAGATGGCGGCCGCGCTGCCCGACTCGCAGCTGGTGATCGTCCCCGGCGCTGCCCACGTGGTGCAGATGGAGCAACCGGAGGTCATCAACGACGCACTGGTGCGCCTGGTCGAACGGGCGACCCCGTCGCGGCTGGTGGCAATCGCGCGGCGGCTGCGAGATGCGATTGAGTGATCCCGGGTTGGATCTGCGCGCCGACGCCGGCAGGGCGTCACTGCCGACCGTCGGAGACACCCTCGCCCTGGGTGCACAATTCGGACGCCAACTACGGGCCGGTGATCTGGTCGTGCTCTCCGGTCCGCTGGGAGCCGGGAAAACCGCTCTGGCCCAGGGGATTGCGCAGGGTATGGATGTCCAGGGGCCGGTGACCTCACCGACGTTCGTGCTGGCCCGTGTGCATCGGCCCCGAACGGCCGGGTCTGCGGAGATGGTGCACGTCGACGTCTACCGGTTGCTGGACCAGTCCACTGACCTGATGGCCGAACTGGACTCCCTGGACCTCGACACCGATCTCGACGACGCCGTCGTGGTCATCGAATGGGGTGAGGGTCTGGCCGAACGGCTCGCGGCCCGTCATCTGCGCATCGACCTGCAGCGCCTGCCCGACAGTGATATCCGGATCGCGACCTGGCAGTGGAGCACACCATGACGCGCACCGTGTTGGCCATCGACACCGCGACCGCCGCGGTGATCGCCGGGTTGCTGCGTCACCATGACGACGGGAAGATCGAGCTCCTCGCCGAGCGCGTCACTCTCGGTGCCCACGCTCACGCCGAGCTGCTGACCCCGAATGTTCTTGCGGCGGTGGACGAGGCGGGCCTCACACTCGATGCGGTGGACGCAGTGGTGGTGGGTTGCGGACCGGGACCGTTCACCGGTCTGCGGGTCGGCATGGCCACCGCGGCTGCCTACGGCCACGCGTTGGGGGTTCCGGTCCACGGGGTGTGCTCAACGGACGCCATCGGCGGGCGGACGACCGGGGAGGTGCTGGTGGTCACCGACGCGCGCCGTCGGGAGGTGTACTGGGCGCGCTACCGCGACGGGGTGCGGGTCGCCGGACCCGGCGTCGCGGCCGCGGTCGACGTCGACACCGACGGGGTCGAGGCGGTCGCCGGATCGCCCGAGCACGCCGCGTTGTTCAAGCTGCCGCGCACCGGCCCCGAGCGCCCCGACGCCGCCGGTCTGGTGGCAGCGGTCGGGAACTGGTCCGAGCCGGCCGCGCTGGTGCCGCTGTATCTACGCCGCCCCGACGCCAAGACCCTGGCCGAGCGGGGGGCCGAGCGGGGGGCCGAGCGGGGGGCCGAGCGGGGGGCCGAGCGGGGGGCCGAGCGGGGGGCCGAGCGGGGGGCCGAGCGGGGGGCCGAGCGGGGGGTAGCCCGGTGACGGTCGTCTACGACGACCTGACCCGATGCGATGCCGCGCGGTGCGCCGAATTGGAGGAGCTGCTCTTCGGTGGCGACGACCCGTGGCCCGAGGCGGCGTTCGTCCGGGAACTGGCCGCCTCGCACAACCGCTACGTCGCCGCCCGGGCGGACGACACCCTCGTCGGCTACGCCGGGATCGCCCGACTCGGCCGGATCCCGCCGTTCGAGTACGAGATCCACACCATCGGCGTCGACCCCGCCCACCAGGGGCACGGTATCGGCCGCGCGCTGATGGACCGGCTACTGGCCTGGACCGGACCCGGCGCCGTGGTGTTCCTGGAGGTGCGCACCGACAACGAACCGGCGATCAGCCTCTATGAGAGCCTCGGATTCGTCACCGTCGGGCTGCGCAAACGCTACTACCGGGCCAGCGGCGCCGACGCCTTCACCATGCGGAGGGACCCGACATGAGAACTGTTTTGGCCATCGAAACCTCCTGCGACGAAACCGGAGTGGGTATCGCCGCTGTCTCCCCCGACGGCGCCGTCACGCTGCTGGCCGACGAGGTCGCCTCCAGCGTCGACGAACACGCCCGATTCGGCGGCGTGGTGCCGGAAGTGGCCTCCCGTGCGCATCTGGAGGCGCTGGGACCGACCATGCGCCGCGCCCTGGCGGCCGCCGGAATCCAGCGCCCGGACGTCGTAGCCGCCACCATCGGACCCGGTCTGGCCGGTGCACTGATGGTCGGGGTGGCCGCCGCCAAGGCCTACGCCGCAGCCTGGGGGGTACCGTTCTACGCCGTCAACCACCTGGGCGGACATCTGGCGGCCGATGTCTACGACCACGGACCGCTCCCGGAATCCATCGGCCTGCTCGTCTCCGGTGGTCACACCCATCTGCTGCACGTCCGGTCGCTGGCACAGCCGATCATCGAACTCGGCAGCACCGTCGACGACGCGGCAGGGGAGGCCTACGACAAGGTCGCCCGGTTGCTCGGTCTGGGCTACCCGGGCGGCAGAGTTCTCGACGACCTCGCCCGTACCGGTAACCGGGACGCCATCGTCTTCCCGCGTGGGATGACCGGGCCCCGGGATGCTCCCTACGCGTTCAGCTTCTCCGGACTCAAGACCGCCGTCGCCCGCTACGTCGAATCCCACCCGGATGCCGACGCGGCCGATGTGGCGGCCGGATTCCAGGAGGCTGTCGCTGACGTGCTGACCGCCAAGGCGGTGCGAGCCGCCATCGACCACGACGTGTCCACGCTGCTGATCGCCGGAGGTGTGGCCGCCAACTCCCGGCTGCGGGAACTCGCCGAAGAGCGTTGTGCTGCAGCCGGTTTGACCGTGCGGATACCGCGGCCCCGGCTGTGCACCGACAATGGAGCCATGATCGCCTCCTTCGCCGCACACCTGGTCGTGGCCGGCGCGGCACCGTCGGCATTGAATGTGGCCAGCGACCCCGGCCTGCCGGTCATCAAGGGTCAGCTCGCGTGAGCGCCAAACCGCGCCGCACCGCCGATGCCCGCGCGGAGATCACCGACCTGATCTACCGCTACGCCGAACTCATCGACGTCGGCGACTTCGACGGCGTCGGGGAATTGCTCGCCAGGGCCGCCTTCGGCGGGCCGCGCACCCCGACGGTGACCGGGGCGCAGAACATCGCCGCCGTGTTCCTGGCGACCACCCGCCGGTTCCCCGAACCCGGGACGGGCCGGCACCGCGCCGACCCCGGTACGCCCCGCACGCGCCACCTGGTGCTGAACCCGATCGTGGAGGTCGACGAGGACACCGCCGCCGCGCGGTCCACCTTCTGCGTGGTGCAGGCTACCGACCGGGTTGCGTTGCAGCCGATCGTGATCGGCCGCTACTACGACCGCTTCGGCCGCGACGCGCAGGGCTGGCACTTCACCGAACGGATTGCCGACGTCGAGATGGTCGGGGATGTTAGCGATCACTTGCTGGTCGATCCTCGCAGCTATGACTTCGCCCTCGGCGAATCGCACCAGCCCCCCCTTGAGTGCTAGCACTCTCGGGTATAGAGTGCTAGGTGGCAGACGGACAACCCCCTGTGTCGGCACCCGCGACGACGGCGCGAGGGCACGGACGAATGCCGAACACCTGGTGAAACCGGTCCGGGGAACAGCCCCGGGCCCGCGACCATGAACAGTGGAGGACCACGTGGCGAGCGTGAACATCAGGCCCCTCGAGGACAAAATCCTCGTACAGGCCAACGAGGCCGAGACGACCACCGCGTCGGGTCTCGTCATCCCTGACACCGCCAAGGAAAAGCCGCAGGAAGGCACCGTCGTCGCCGTCGGCCCCGGCCGGTGGGACGAGGACGGTGAGAAGCGGATTCCGCTGGACGTCGCCGAGGGCGACACCGTCATCTACAGCAAGTACGGCGGCACCGAGATCAAGTACAACGGCGAGGAGTACCTGATCCTGTCGGCCCGCGACGTGCTGGCGGTCGTCAACAAATAAGCAGTACGGCAGCCGCCCCGGAAATCCCCGTGTCAGTCTCGGGCGGTTTCCGGGGCGGAACCCGTTGGGGGTACTCGAGCGGGGCAGTTCGAGCGCGACAACTCGAAGCAAGACAGTGCAAGTCCGACAGGCCAAAGGAAAAGACACACCCATGAGCAAGCAGATCGAGTTCAACGAGACCGCCCGGCGCGCCCTGGAGGCCGGTGCGGACAAACTGGCCGGCGTCGTGCGCGTCACCCTCGGCCCGCGCGGCCGGCACGTGGTGATGGCCAAGGCGTGGCGCGGCCCGACCGTCACCAACGACGGTGTCACCATCGCCCGCGAGATCGACCTGGAGGATCCGTTCGAGAACCTCGGCGCCCAACTGGTGAAGTCGGTGGCCACCAAGACCAACGACGTCGCCGGCGACGGCACCACCACGGCGACGGTACTGGCTCAGGCGATGATCAAAGGCGGCCTGCGTAACGTCGCAGCCGGCGCCAACCCCATCGCGCTGGGCGTCGGCATCGGTAAGGCGGCCGATACCGTCTCCCAGGCGTTGCTGGACGCGGCCACCCCGGTGGCCGGCAAGACCGGCATCGCTCAAGTCGCCACGGTCTCCTGCCGCGATGAGGAAATCGGCGAGATGGTCGGTGAGGCGATGACCAAGGTCGGCACCGACGGCGTGGTCAGCGTCGAGGAATCCAACACCATGGAAACCGCCCTGGAGATCACCGAGGGCATCGGGTTCGACAAGGGCTTCATCTCGGCCTACTTCATCACTGACTTCGACTCCCAGGAGGCCGTCCTCGAGGACGCCCTGGTGCTGCTGCACCGGGACAAGATCAGTTCGCTGCCCGACCTGCTGCCGCTGCTGGAGAAGGTGGCCCAGGCCGGCAAGCCACTGCTGATCGTCGCCGAGGACGTCGAGGGCGAGGCGCTGTCGACCCTGGTGGTCAACGCCATCCGCAAGACCCTGAAGGCCGTCGCGGTCAAGGCACCGTTCTTCGGCGACCGCCGCAAGGCCTTCCTTGAGGATCTGGCCGTCGTCACCGGCGGGCAGGTGGTCAACCCCGACGTCGGCCTGATGCTGCGGGAGGTGGGCCTGGATGTGTTGGGTACCGCGCGGCGGGTGGTGGTCAGCAAGGACGAGACGGTCATCGTCGACGGCGGCGGCACCCACGAGGCCATCGCCAACCGGGTCAAGCAACTCAAGGGCGAGATTGAGACCACCGATTCCGATTGGGACCGCGAGAAACTGCAGGAGCGGTTGGCCAAACTGGCCGGCGGCGTCGCTGTGGTCAAGGTGGGTGCGGCCACCGAGACGGCGGTGCAGGAGCGCAAACACCGCGTCGAGGACGCCGTGGCTGCGGCCAAGGCCGCCGTCGAGGAGGGGATCGTTCCCGGTGGCGGCAGCGCATTGGTGCAGGCTCGGGCCGCGCTGAAGTCGTTGCGGGACAGCTTGTCCGGTGATGAAGCGGTGGGCGTCGACATTTTCTCCGAGGCGCTTTCGGCGCCGCTGTTCTGGATCGCCACCAACGCCGGGATGGATGGTGCCGTGGTGGTCAACAAGGTCGTCGAACTGCCCGCTGGGCAGGGCTTCAACGCGGCAACGCTGACCTACGGTGACCTGTTGGCCGATGGTGTCATCGACCCGGTGAAAGTCACCCGCTCAGCGGTTGTCAACGCTGCCTCGGTGGCCCGCATGGTGCTGACCACCGAGACCGCCATTGTGGAGAAGCCCGCCGACGAGGGTGAGGGTGGCGGCCACCACGGGCACGCGCACTGACGCGCCGCGCTGACCCGGAGGGGGGCGCACCCTCGAGCGGGTGCGGCCCCCTATGAGTCGGAACGTAAGATCGGACACCGTGGCACGGAGATCGATAGGCGGGCGCTGGTTGGCTGCGGCGGCCTCGGTCGTGGTTTCGGTGGCCATGTTCTACGCCCAGGGCAAAGACTCCGGTGATCGCCAGACCCCCACAGCCGTCGAGGGTGGGCCGGTGGTGGCGGGTCTGCCCAGTCCGGTTCCGGCGCCGCCCGGACCAGGCGGCCAACCCGGCGGCGCCCCTCAGGACCGGGCGTCGGCAACGCCGGGTGCTCCGGTTCTGGCCAGCTCGAACGAAGTCAACCTCATGATGGCCAACGCGCCCCAGGCGGCCCCGGACTTCCAATTCCCGCTCTCCAAGGGCGCCGCTCCGGAGGAGAGGCTGCAGGTCAACACCATCTGGGCGGCCCGCGCCATCAGCACCATGTTCCTGGAGATCACGACCATCGGGGGCTACCGGCAAGATCCACTGCCGTGGCATCCCAACGGCTTGGCGATCGACGTGATGATCCCCAACCCCGACACCCCGGAAGGTATCGAACTGGGTAACCAGATCGCCGGATATGCCCTGGCGAACGCGGAGCGGTGGGGGGTGCTGCACGTGATCTGGCGGCAGGGCCTCTATCCCGGCGTCGGGGCCCCGAGTTGGACGGCCGACTACGGCAATCCCACTTCCAACCACTTCGATCACATACACATCGCCACCACCGGCGGCGGTTACCCCACCGGCCGGGAGACGTACTACCTGGGTTCGATCAAGACCGACTAGAGGTTTTAGGGCAACCCGCAGGCGTTCGGGCAGACCATCACCAGTGCGCCGTCATCTACCCATCCGTCGGCGCGAAACTGCTCGCCGTCCTCCTTGCCGAGGTCGCTGCAGCAGCACGCCGCCACCGTCGGGCCCAGTCGGCACTGTGACGCGAGTCTTACCGAATCGTCAATAGTCTGTCGGTGACGGTGATCGGCGTCCTACCCTCTGTTTGGCAGGTGCCTGCTCACCCCCCATCCGCAGGCACATGCCCCAGTGGCAGGGTGTCCGGAGGGGGACTTGCGGACACCCTGCCCTGGCGGGCGATTGCGTACTCGACTATGCGCCCGCCTACCTGACTGAGCGGACTCGGGTTCTTTTCCGTACGCTGGGGCTCAGCAGGGTGCCCGCGCATCCCCCCCGTT
>NZ_JBILVF010000158.1:0-7703 GCF_044370595.1 Mycobacterium sp. | reverse complement strand
TCATTCGCCGTCCCCCTCTGGGAGGTTGTCGCGCGAAGGTGGGCGCAGGTCACTACCGCCCGGGTGCGGGGGCGGCCCGGCCGGGGGGCCGACGGGGGGAGCGACGAGGGGAGCGCCGGGGGCAGCACCGGGGGCAGCGACGGGGGCAGCCCGGCCTGCGGGAGCGGCCCGACCGGCCAGCCCGGGCCAACACCCGCATAGCGGATGCCGCGGCCAGCGCCGGGCCCGGATGCTCTGCACCGCGATGTCGACCTCCAGGGTGGTGTTCAGCGTGGCCGGCGGCGGCGCATGCGAAACGCCCGGCGCAGCGGCGTGCACCCCGGCGATGATCTGCTGCAGCTGGCCCATCGCCAGCCCGGCGGTGGCCAGCACCGCGGCCCGGTCGGCCACCCCGACCACGTCGCGCAGCTGCGCGGCCAACGCCGGCCAGGCCGGGTCGCGGTCGGTGCGGTGCAGGTCCACACAACACAGACAGCTGCTCACCCCCGGGATCACCAGCGGCCCCACCAGCCCGGCGCCGTCGCGCATCCGGACCGGCAGGTGCGGCACCCCGGCGGCGTGCAGTTCGCGCACCAACCGCGGGTCAGCGGCCAGCGCGTCGGCCAGCACCACCAGGTCCACCCCGGCCACCACCCCGGCGGCATGGCTGCTGCGGCTCACCCGCGCCCCCGAACAGCGCAGCCCGTCGGCCAGCAGATCCGACAGCGGCCCGCCGCCGTGCACCCGGATGGACAGCGCCCGCGCGCAGGCGCGCACCAGCCCCGCCGGCTGCACCACCCCCGCCGAAACTAGTTCGGCCAGAACGCCATCCAACTCGGCGGGCTCGCGCAGCCCGCGACCGCGGGCCAGCCGGCGCAGCTCTGCGGCGCTCATCGGCGCAGCCATCTCCCGCAGCAGCGCGGCCAGCCCGCCGGGGGACAGGCCGCGGGGTGGGCGGACCAGCACCGCGCGGTGCGGGTCCCAGCCGATCTGTACGGCACCGTCGGGCCGCAGCAGCACCGGCATCGCCGGGTCGAGCGCATACCGCATCCGGTGACTGTGCCACCGGCGGCGGCCGCGTCGACTCAGCTATCCACAGGCCCCTCGGCCTCACCGGGCTTGCGGTCACTGTCGGGGGAGCCGGAGAGGTCCTTCTCGAACTGGGCGATCGCCGCGTCGATGTCGATGCCGCTGACGTCCCCGCCGATCACCCGGTCGATGAACCCGGCCGGCTCGTCCAGATCGGCCGCCGACGGCACCAGGTCGGGGTGCTGCCACACCGCGTCGCGGGCGTCGATCCCGGCGGCCTCGGTCAGCCGCTCCCACAGCACCGCGGCCTCGCGCATCTTGCGGGGCCGCAACTCCAGGCCCAGCAGGGTGGCGAAGGTCTGCTCGGCCGGCCCGCCGGTGGCCCGCCGTCGGCGCAGCATCTCCGAGAGCGCCACCGTGCCGGGGATCCGGTCCCCCAGGGCGGCGCTGACCACCGTGGACACCCAGCCCTCGACCAGCGCCAGCAGGGTCTCCAGCCGCTCCAGCGCCGCTGTCTGCTCCGGGGTGGCCTTGGGTTCGAACATGCCCCCCTCCATTTGAGCCTGGGAGAGAAGCTCTTCCATCTTCGACGGGTCGGTCAGCGAGGTCGGGTCGAACCCGGCCGCCATCTGCTCGATACCGCTCATGTCGACCTTCATGCCCTTGGCGTAGGCCTCCACGGCCCCCATCAGCTGGCTCGACAGCCACGGAACGTGACTGAACAACCGGTGATGGGCGGCTTCCCGGGCGGCCAGGAAGGTCAGGATCTCGCTGCGCGGCTGCTCGAGTCCGGCGGAGACCTCCTCGATGGCCGCCGGCATCAGCGCCGCGGTCCCCGTCGGCCCCAGCGGCAGCCCGATGTCGGTGGAGGTCAACACCTCCTTGGACAGCCGGCCCAGCGCCTGCCCCAACTGCGAACCGAACGCCATCGACCCCATCTGGGTCATCATCGCCATCAGCGGCCCGGCCATCGCGCGGGCCTCCTCGGGCAAGCTGGAGGTCCACACCGTCGAAACCTGTTCGGCCATCGGGTCGCACAGCCGCTTCCAGGTGGCCAGGGTGTTGTCCACCCAGTCCTGCGGGGTCCACGCCGCGGCCTTGGTCACCCCGGCCGGCAGCGCGGTGGCGCCGTCCAGCCAGGTGTCGGCCAGGTGCACCGCGTCGGCGACGGCCTTGGTGGTGGACTCCGACACCGGGGCAGAGAACCCGATGGAACTCGACGCCAGCTTGCGGGCCAGCTCGTAATTCACCGCCCCGCCCTTGCCGCCGGCCATCGCGCTGCCGGCGCCGCTGAACATCTGGCCGAGCTTGGAGAAGATCTGCCCCAGATCGACGCTGCTGAAGTCGCCGCCGCCGAACCCGAACGGGTCGTTGCCGGCGGGGTCTTTGTCCCGGCCTCGGCCCTGATCGGCCCGCTCAGCCTTGTCGCGGTCGGGATCGTCGCCGGGGGAGAACCCGAAGGGCAGGTCAGACATAGCGTCCACGGTACCGCCGCTACTGTGGGCGGCGTGAACAGGCGGATGACGACGCTGATCGTGGCGATGGCGCCCATCGTGGTGTTCGGCGTGCTGCTGGCCGCGGTGCCGGTGCCCTACGTGGCGCTGGGCCCGGGTCCGACGTTCAACACCCTCGGCGAGGTGGAGGGCAAGCAGGTGGTGGCCATCGAGGGCACGGAGGTCAAACCCACCTCCGGGAACCTCAACATGACCACCGTCTCCCAGCGCGACGGCCTGACCCTGGCCCAGGCGCTGGCGTTCTGGGCCTCCGGGGATGACCAGCTGGTCCCGCGTGATCTGGTGTTCCCGCCGGAGCGCTCCCGCGACGACATCAAGAAATCCCAGAGCGCGGACTTCCAGCGCTCCGAGGACAACGCCGAGTACGCCGCGCTGAACTACCTGAAGTACCCCAAGGTCGTGACGGTGGAGAGCGTCAACGACCCGGGCCCGTCGGTCGGCAAGCTGCAGTCCGGGGACGGCGTCGTCGCCGTCGACGGCACCAAGGTCGCCGACATCGAGGCGTTCACCGCGCTGATGAAGACCACCAAACCCGGCCAGGAGATCGTCCTGGACTACCGCCGCCGCGGCGGCTCGGACGGCTCCGCCCGCATCACCCTGGGTAAAAACGACGACCGCGACTACGGCTATCTGGGCATCGCCGTGCAGGACGCCCCGTTCGCGCCGTTCACCATCGACTTCAACCTGGCCAACATCGGCGGGCCGTCAGCCGGGCTGGTATTCAGCCTGGCCGCGGTGGACAAGCTGACCACCGGCGACATCAACGGCGGCAAGTTCGTCGCCGGCACCGGCAGCATCACCCCCGACGGCGCCATCGGCCCGATCGGCGGCATCACCCACAAGATGGTCACCGCCCAGAAAGTCGGGGCGACGGTGTTCCTGGTGCCCGCCGACAATTGCGACGAGGCCCGCACGGTGCGCGGCAACACCATGGAACTGATCAAATCCGAGACCCTGCAGCAGACCATCGAGGCACTCAAGACGCTGACCTCGGGCGGCAAGCCGCCGGTCTGCTAGTTGCGTAGAGTTGTGGCCGTGAATTCCGGATGGCCAGGTAAAGGGGAACAGTGAGCGTCCGACCCCCGGCGCGGATGCCGGCTTTGACCCGTCGCAGCCGTCTGATGGTCACGGTCGCCATCGCCGTCGTCGCGATCTTGATGATCGGCCCCCGCTTCATCGACACCTACGTCAACTGGCTGTGGTTCGGCGAACTGGGCTACCGCTCGGTGTTCACCACCGTGCTGGTCACCCGGCTGATCGTGTTCCTGGTCGCCGCCCTGCTCGTCGGGGCCATCGTGTTCGCCGCGCTGGCGCTGGCCTACCGCACCCGGCCGGTGTTCGTGCCGACCACCGGACCCAACGACCCGGTGGCCCGCTACCGGACGGCGGTGCTGAGCAAGCTCAAGGGGTTCGGCCTCGGGGTGCCCGTGGCGATCGGCCTGATGGCCGGCCTGGTGGCGCAGAGCTACTGGCCGCGGGTTCAGCTGTTCCTGCACGGCGGGGACTTCGGCACCACCGACCCGCAGTTCGGCAAGGACCTCGGCTTCTACGCCTTCGACCTGCCGTTCTACCGGCTGCTGCTGAGCCTGCTGTTCGTGTCGCTGTTCCTGGCGTTCATGGCCAGCCTGGTGACGCACTACATCTTCGGCGGCATCCGGCTGGCCGCCGGCACCGGTGCGATCAGCCGGGCGGCCCGTATCCAGCTGATCAGCCTGCTCGGGGTGCTGGTGCTGCTCAAGGCGGTCGCCTACTGGCTGGACCGCTTCGAACTGCTCTCCCACACCCGGATGGCCAAACCGTTCACCGGTGCCGGCTACACCGACATCAACGCCGTCATGCCGGCCAAGCTGATCCTGCTGGCGATCGCGCTGATCTGCGCGGCCGCGGTGTTCTCCGCGCTGTTCCTGCGTGATCTGCGCATCCCGGCGATCGGCCTGGTGCTGCTGCTGCTCAGCTCGGTGGTGATCGGCGCGGGCTGGCCGATGATCGTCGAGCAGTTCAGTGTCAAACCCAATGCGGCGCAGAAGGAAAGCGAATACATCAAGCGCTCCATCACCGCCACCCGGCAGGCCTACGGGCTGACCGAGGACGTCGTCACCTACCGCGACTACGGCGGCAACTCCCCGATGGGCGCCCAGCAGGTGGCCGCCGACCGGGCCACCACCTCCAACATCCGGCTGCTGGACCCCAACGTCGTCAGCCCGGCGTTCACCCAGTTCCAGCAGGGCAAGAACTTCTACTTCTTCCCCGAGCAGCTGGCCATCGACCGCTACCCGGACCGCAACGGGTCCTTGCGCGACTTCGTGGTGGCCGCCCGGGAACTCAACCCGGCCCGGCTGATCGACAACCAGCGCGACTGGATCAACCGGCACACCGTGTTCACCCACGGCAACGGGTTCATCGCCTCCCCGGCCAACACCGTGCGCGGGGTGGCCAACGACCCCAACCAGAGCGGCGGCTACCCCGAGTTCCTGGCGTCGGTGGTCGGCGCCAACGGCAGCGTCGTCTCACCCGGACCCGCACCGTTGGACCAGCCGCGGATCTACTTCGGCCCGGTGATCGCCTCGGCGCCCAACGACTACGCGATCGTCGGCAAGAACGGCGACGACCGCGAGTACGACTACGAGACCAACACCGAGACCAAGAACTACACCTACTCCGGGGTGGGCGGGGTGCCGGTCGGCAACTGGCTGGCCAAGCTGGTGTTCGGCGCGAAGTTCGCCGAGCGGAACTTCCTGTTCTCCAACGTGATCGGCGCGAACTCCAAGATCCTGTTCAACCGCGACCCCGCAGAGCGGGTCAAGGCCGTGGCGCCGTGGCTGACCACCGACTCCTCGGTGTACCCGGCGATCGTGAACAAGCGGATGGTGTGGATCATCGACGGCTACACCACCCTGGACAACTACCCGTACTCGGAGTTGACGTCGTTGTCCTCGGCCACCGCCGACTCCACCGAGGTGGCCATCAACCGGCTGCGCCCGGACAAGAAGGTGTCCTACATCCGCAACTCGGTGAAAGCCACCGTCGACGCCTACGACGGCACCGTGACGCTGTATGCCCAGGACGAGGCCGACCCGGTGCTGGCGGCGTGGATGAAGACCTTCCCCGGCACCATCAAGCCCAAGAGCGACATCACCTCGGAGTTGGCCTCGCACCTTCGCTACCCCGAGGACCTGTTCAAGGTGCAGCGCGCGCTGCTGGCCAAGTACCACGTCGACGACCCGGTGACGTTCTTCTCCACGTCGGACTTCTGGGATGTGCCGCTGGACCCCAACCCCACCGCCAGCAGCTTCCAGCCGCCGTACTACATCGTGGCCAAAGACCTTGCCAAGAACGACAATTCGAGCTCCTTCCAGCTGACGAGTGCGATGAACCGGTTCCGCCGGGACTTCCTGGCCGCCTACATCTCGGCCAGCTCGGATCCGGACACCTACGGCAAGATCACCGTGCTGACCATCCCCGGTCAGGTCAACGGCCCCAAGCTGGCGTTCAACGCGATCTCCACCGACACCGCGGTGTCCCAGGACCTCGGCGTCATCGGCCGGGACAACCAGAACCGGATCCGGTGGGGCAACCTGCTCACGCTGCCGGTGGGCCAGGGCGGTCTGCTGTACGTGGCGCCGGTGTACGCCTCGCCGGGGGCCAGCGACGCCGCGTCGAGCTACCCGCGCCTGATCCGGGTGGCGATGCTCTACAACGACAAGGTGGGCTACGGCCCGACGGTCAGCCAGGCCCTCGACGGCATCTTCGGCTCCGGCGCGGGGGCCACCGCGGCCGGCCCGGCCCCCACCGACGGCCCCGCCGCCAAGCCGCCGGCTGACGGGGAGCAGAAGGCCCAGGCCGTCGAGGTGCCTACGCCACCGGTGGCCGTGGTGCCCCCGGGCGGGTTGAACCTCTCCGGGGCCAAAGCCGCCGCGCTGCAGGAGGTGCAGACGGCTCTCGGTGCGGTGCGCGAGGCGCAGCGCAGCGGCAACTTCGCCCAGTACGGGGCGGCGCTGCAGCGCCTCGACGAGGCGATGGGCAAGTTCGACTCGGCTAAATAGGGCAGGCAAATAGTCCAGCCAAACAGGGCAGCCAAATAGGGCTCCCCACAGGGTGACTGGCGCCCTTCAGGGTTCGCTGTTATCTATGACGCAGCTGCTCTGAAGGGGTCGTGGATGACGCTCAAGGCTGACCGTGTCCGTTGAGGTCGACGTCACCGATCTGGTGGCCTCCGGTGTCGCCGTCACCGCCTGCGGTGAGGACCTCGCCGCCGGGCACCTGGCCGCCGACGGCCGCATCGACGCCGCCGCGGCCGGCTGGCGGGGCCAATCCGCCGCCGCACTGGGGGCGCTCGCCGACCGGTGGGCCGCGAGCACCGAGGCGTTGCTGACCCGGTTGCGTGACCACGCCGCGGCCCTGCACCTCAGCGCCGCCGGGCTCACCGAGCATGAGCAGCGCGCCGCGGCGGCATTGGGCTGAGCGGTGACGCTGAGTGCCGCCGACTTCGCCCGCTGGGATCCCGGTGAGGTCCGGGAGGTGGCCGCCGCCGCGCAGGCCCGCGCCCAGGCCGCCTTCGACGCCGCCGACGGACTGGCCGGCCTGCCGTGCCTGACCAGCTGGGGCGGGCGGGCGGCCACCGCGGCCGCCGAGGCCATCGCCCGCACCCGCCGCGACCTGGACGCCGCGGCAGGAGAGGCACTGCTGGTCGGGCAGGCGGTGCGCCGGGCCGCTGAGCGCATCGAGGCGCTGCGCACCGACCTGTTCCGGCTGCAGGATGAGGCCGCAGCATGCGGCCTGGCCGTGGACCTGCCGGGCAACCGGATCGTCGGGCAGCGGCCGGGCAATGAGGTCGCCGCGGGGATGCTGCAGACCCGGCTGAACAGCATTGTGGCCGAGGCCAATTCGATCGACGCCGAGCTGGCGTCCGCGCTGAGCGTCGACGGGGCGCCGGTGGCGACGCTGCCCAGCCCCGGGCAGGCGGGCGCGCCGCTGGGCGGGTCGCTTCTTGAGGACCCGACACAGTTCCACGACCGCTGGGTGCGGTTGTCGGCCGCGCAGCGCGATGAGCTGTATCGCCGGGACCCGGCGATCGGCAACCACCCCGGCATGCCGACCGGCTCGCCGGGTGATCCCGGCAGCGACCACTACAACCGCCGACACCTGGCCGCTGCGTTGGCCGCCGCCCGGGCCTCCGGCTCG
>NZ_JBILVF010000157.1:0-7723 GCF_044370595.1 Mycobacterium sp. | reverse complement strand
AACGCAGCCGAGACCCCGGCGTTCGCGCCAAGCTGGAAATCCTGGCGGCTCTGCCGGAAGCCGGGCACGCCGAATCCGGCCGCCGTCGGATCCGCTTGGCCTACCGGCTGAACCCGCAGCGGATCACCGGCAGCGACAGGGTTCAGGGCGTGACGTTCACCCGCACCGGCACCGGTGCGGAGGTGGCTCTGGAAGCCGGCCTGGTACTCAGTTCGATCGGTTACCGCGGCGCACCGGTGGCCGACCTGCCCTTCGACGAGGCCGCCGCGGTGGTACCCAACAGCGACGGCCGGGTGGTGGAGCCCGCAACCTCTCGGCCGGTCCGCGGCGCCTACGTCGCCGGCTGGATCAAACGCGGACCCACCGGGTTCATCGGCACCAACAAATCCTGCGCCATGCACACCGTCGCCACCCTGGTGGACGACTTCAACGCCGGACGGCTCGACGACCCGGTGGCACGGCCGGCGGCCCTGCCCAGGCTGGTGCGCGATCGCCAACCCGATGTCGTTGATGCTGCCGGATGGCGGGCCATCGATGACGCCGAAATCGCCCGGGGCCAGGCGCAGGGCAGGCCGCGGGTGAAGTTCACCTCGGTGCCTCAGATGCTCGCTGCCGCCCGGCAGCGGCCGTCGAGGTCGGGCCGGCTTTGGCTGTCCCGCTTCTAGTGCCGAGTAGACGCAAACTCGCATGAATCAGCCGCCAGGAGTGCGACTTTGCGTCTGCTCGCGGCAAGCGCTGGGGGTGCGGGGAGAGTCAGCTGGTGTGGGCGATGGTGTCCCAGCCGCTCACCGACGACGCCGGACGCGGGCCGGGGCCGACGTAGACCGCCGCGGGCCGGACCAACTTGCCCAGCCGCTTCTGCTCCAGGATGTGCGCGCACCAGCCGGCCGTGCGCCCGCAGGTGAACATCGCCGGCATCATGGCCGGGGGAACCTCGGCGAAGTCCAGGATCACCGCTGCCCAGAACTCGACATTGGTTTCGATGGCCCGGTCGGGCCGTCGCTGCCGCAGTTCGGCCAGCGCGGCCTGCTCCAACGCCGCGGCCACCACGTAGCGGGGCGCATCGAGACGTTTCGCGGTGGCCCGCAACACCCGGGCGCGGGGATCTTCGGCGCGGTACACCCGGTGGCCGAAGCCCATCAGCTTCTCGCCGCGGTCCAGAATCCCGCGCACCACCGCGGCGGGCTCACCGGTGCGTTCAGCCTCAGCGATCATCGGTATCACCCGGGCCGGTGCCCCGCCGTGCAGCGGTCCGCTCATCGCTCCGACCGCCCCGGACAGCGCGGCGGCCACGTCGGCCCCGGTTGAGGCGATCACCCGGGCGGTGAAGGTCGAGGCGTTCATCCCGTGTTCGGCGGCTGACACCCAGTAGGCGTCGATGGCCTCCACGTAGCGCGGATCGGGCTCACCATGCCAACGGGTCACGAAACGCTGGGTGATCGTCGTGCACTCGTCGATCACCCGCTGCGGCACGGCCGGACGGTGGATGCCGCGGGCCGACTGCGCGACGTAGGACAATGCCATCACCGACGCCCGGGCCAACTGGTCGCGGGCGGTTGCGTCGTCGATGTCCAGCAGCGGCTCATAGCCCCAGATAGGTGCCAGCATCGCCAGGCCGGCCTGCACGTCGACCCGCACATCTCCGGTGTGGATCGGCAGCGGGAACGGCTCGGCCGGCGCCAACCCGTCACCGAACACGCCGTCCACCAGCAGCGCCCACACATCGCCGAACGTGACCCGGTGATCGACAAGGTCCTCGATGTCCACCCCGCGATAGCGCAGCGCCCCACCGTCCCGGTCCGGCTCGGCGATCTCGGTGGTGAAGGCCACGACCCCTTCCAGGCCTGCGACGAAGTCGTCCGGTAGGACAGTCATGGTCGAATCCTCCCACCTCGGTGCACGACATCGCCCGGTGAGTCGAGTACGGCGGGCGTACCGTAAGGCCGTGGGCGATCGCGAAGGGCCCCTCCACCGGCTTGCCGGAATGCGGGTGGAGTACGGGTCGGTGGAGAAGGACGGCAGCAGCGATCTCGATCTGGACTGGCTGGCGGACGGATGGCTTGCACTCCTACACAACTGGATCGAGGACGCCGAGCAGGCCGGGGTCGCCGAGCCCAACGCGATGGTGCTTGCCACCGTCGAGGCCGGGCGACCGGTGACGCGGACCGTGCTGTGCAAGAGCTTCGACGCCGACGGTGTCACCTTCTACACCAATTACGACTCGGCCAAAGGGGCCGAACTGGCTGCGACGCCCTATGCATCGGCGACGTTCCCGTGGTACGCGCTGGGCCGGCAGGTCCACGTGCGCGGGGCGGTGAGCAAGGTCACCCCGGAGGAGACCGCGCAGTACTGGGCGCGGCGGCCACGGGGGTCGCAACTTGGCGCGTGGGCCTCCGTGCAATCCCGGCCGGTCGCCTCGCGTGCGGAGTTGATGGCTCAACTCGCCGAGGTCACCGAGCGTTTCGCCGGCACCGAGCAGGTGCCGGTTCCGCCGCACTGGGGCGGGTATCGCATCACCGCGGAGGTCGTCGAATTCTGGCAGGGCCGGGAAAACCGGATGCACAACAGGATTCGGGTGCGCACCGGTGACGGCGACCGTATCGAACGGCTGCAGCCCTAGCGGCAGCCACAGGTTTGGCGGCCCGTCGCTGCGGGTATGGACACGAACGGGTACCGATACTCGTGTGGGCGGATTGCGGCAGCTTCGTAACCCTTCCTTAACCGGCGACCGGGGGCCAGGCCATGCCACGCGCTTACGATCGTCACGTGCCTCAGCCCGGCGAGGCGGCCCTCGGGCTGCGTGAACGAAAAAAGCAGCGGACGCGCGCAACGCTCGTCGACGTCGCTGCGCGGTTATGCGCCGAGCAGGGTTACGAACGGACCACCGTCGACCAAATCGCCGCCGGTGCCGACGTGTCGCCCCGAACCTTCAGCCGTTACTTCCCCAACAAAGAGGCTGTCATCGGTGCGCTGATGGAGGACATCGCCGGGCAGGTCGCCGACGCGCTGAGCCGGCAACCCCACGACATCACCGAGCATGAAGCGCTGGTGCGTGCCCACACCGAGGTGCTGCGCGCCGCCGAGCACGGCCAGCCAGATGAAATGTCCTTCGACCGGATGCGGGGCTTCCTCAGCATTGTCAACAGCAGTCCGATGTTGAGCCTGGCGACCTTCACCTACCGGCAGGACGGATCCACCCACGCGGTGATCGAGGCGATCGCCGAGCGGATGGGTCTGCCGGTGACCGATCCGGCGGTGCGGGTGGTGTTCGACACCTGGGCGGTGCTGATGGCCAGCGCCCTCGGCCGGCCCGGTAGCGCCGCCGCCGATCCGCACGCCGTCAGTGAGCGCATCGAAGAAACATTTGCGATTTTCACCCGGCTGTGGAAACCCTGGCGCCCCAGCGCCGACATTGCGTACCGGCAACCCCCCTCAGGCGGACCGCAGCGATAGCGACTACGTTCACCTAGAGCGCGCAGTAGCGTGACCTTACAGACGGCCCGCCCTTGAGCCGTCGAACAGGCAAGAAGGGGTTGATGTGGCCGCAACCGACGACACCGCTACTCTCCGGTATCCCGGCGGGGAGTTGAACCTGGAGATCGTCCATGCGACTGAGGGTTCCGACGGTATCGCGCTGGGTCCGCTGCTTGCCAAAACCGGGTACACCACATTCGACCAGGGGTTTGTCAACACCGCCTCGACCAAGAGCGCCATCACCTACATCGACGGCGACGCCGGCATCCTGCGGTACCGCGGTTACCCGATCGACCAGCTGGCCGAGAAGTCCAGCTTCATCGAGGTCAGCTATTTGCTGATCTACGGAGAACTGCCGACTGCCGCCGAGTTGGAGGCGTTCAGCACCAAGATCGAGCGGCACACCCTGCTGCACGAAGACCTCAAGCGGTTCTTCGACGGCTTCCCGCGCAACGCCCACCCGATGCCGGTGTTATCCAGCGCGGTCAACGCGTTGAGCGCCTACTACCAGGATTCACTGGATCCCCTGGACCACGACCAGGTGGAGTTGTCCACCATTCGGCTGCTGGCCAAGCTGCCCACCATCGCGGCCTACGCCTACAAGAAATCCGTCGGCCAGCCGTTCCTGTACCCGGACAACTCGCTGAGTCTGGTCGAGAACTTCCTGCGGATGACCTTCGGACTGCCCGCCGAGCCCTACACGCCCGACCCGGAGATCGTCCGGGCGCTGGACATGCTGCTGATCCTGCACGCCGACCATGAGCAGAACTGCTCGACCTCGACGGTGCGGCTGGTCGGCTCCTCTCAGGCCAACCTGTTCACCTCGATCTCCGGTGGCATCAACGCGCTGTGGGGTCCGCTGCACGGCGGCGCGAACCAGTCGGTGCTGGAGATGCTCGAGCGCATTCGCAGCGAGGGTGGCGACGTGCACGACTTCGTGCGCAAGGTCAAGAACCGCGAGGACGGCGTCAAGCTGATGGGCTTCGGTCACCGGGTTTACAAGAACTACGACCCCCGGGCCCGAATCGTCAAGGAGCAAGCCGACAAGATTCTGGGCAAACTCGGCGGCGACGACGAGTTGCTCGACATCGCCAAGTCCCTCGAAGAAGTGGCACTGACCGACGACTACTTCGTGGAACGCAAGCTCTACCCCAACGTGGATTTCTACACCGGCGTGATCTATCGGGCAATGGGCTTCCCGACGCGGATGTTCACCGTCCTGTTCGCACTGGGCCGCCTTCCCGGCTGGATCGCCCACTGGCGCGAGATGCACGAGGAGCCCAACAAGATCGGCCGTCCCCGGCAGATCTACACCGGGTACGGCGAACGCGACTACGTCACCCCCGGCGGCCGCTGAGTCCGTCGGCCAAGACCGCCATCGCGGCGTTGTGGCCGCCCACGCCGGACACTGCGCCGCCACGCCGTGCTGCTGAACCGCACAGCAGGATCCGTTCGTGTCCGGTTGCCACCCCCCATTGCTGCGCCGGTGTGTCCAACGGATCGTCGTCCTCGGCGAAGGGCCACTGCAGGGCGCCGTGGAAGATGTTGCCCGCCGTCAGCCCCAACCCGTCCTGCAGATCCGATGTAGTCACGGTTTCCACGCAGGGACGGCCATGCGCGTCGGTCATCACAACGTCTTGAACCGGTTCGGCCAGAACGGAATTCAGCGACCTCAGTACCGCATCGGTGAGGCGTCGCCGTATCCCGTCGGGATCACCGGACTGCAGACGGTGAGGTACATGCAGTCCAAACACCGTCAGAGTTGCCGCCCCGCTCTCGCGCAGACCTGCCGACAGGATGCTGGGGTCGGTCAGCGAATGACAGTAGATCTCGCAGGGCAACGGGTCGGGCAGTCCGCCGGACTCCGCGGCGGTGTAGGCGGCGTCGAGTTGAGACCAGGTCTCGTTGATGTGGAATGTCCCGCCGAACGCCTGCTCCGCGGTAACGCCCGCGTCGCGCAATCGCGGCAGTCGGCGCAGCATCAGATTCACTTTCACCTGGGCCCCCTCGGTCAACTCAGGTGCCGGTTCGCCCAACAGGTCGGCCAGCACCGAGGGGGTGACCCCGGCCAGCACGTACGTGCCGCGGACCAGATGTTCGTCGGCGCCGACCCGGTAGCGCACCTCGCCGTCGGGGGTCAGCGAGACCACCTCCGCGCCGGTGACGATCTGTGCGCCGTGCCTCACCGCAGCGGCGGCCAGCGCACCGGACACTGAACCCATCCCGCCGACGGGCACGTCCCACACCCCGGTTCCGCCGCCGAGCAGGTGGTAGAGGAGGCAGACGTTCTGGGCTAATGAGGGGTCATCGAGTCGGGCGAAGGTGCCGATCACCGCGTCGGTGGCGATCACGCCCCGAACCAGGTCGCTGCCGACGGCGCCGGCGATGGCCGACCCGATCGGCGTGTCGATCACCGCGTCCCACGCAGCGGCTGCATCCGGTCCACCGGCCGCGACCACCCGGCTACGGGCGTCCGCCCGGTGGCGCAGGGGCTCGAGCAGAGTCGGCCACAGCGGTTCGGTGACACCGCGGCACCGTCGGTAGAACTCGACGAAACCCGCTTCGTCGGCGTCGGCCCCGACCGCAGCGAAAGTCGAATGCTCACCGAGGAGCAGCCCGCTGCGGCCGCCGTCGGCGGGATCGGGTGTGTAGGAGGCGTAGCGGCGGCGGGCGAGGCGCACTGCGGCGCCGAGATCGGCCAGGATGCGGGCCGGCAGCAGGCTGACCAGGTAGGAATAGCGGGACAACCGGGCGTCAACGCCATCGAAGGCCAATGCTGACACCGCCGCGCCGCCGACCTCGTTCAGCTTCTCCAGAACCAGTACCCGGCGGCCGGCCCGGGCCAGGTACGCCGCGGCCACCAATGCGTTGTGGCCGCCGCCGATCACGACGGCGTCGACGGTGTCCGCTACATCATGGAGGCTGGCCATGCCTCAGCTTAAGTAGCCCTCAAGCGGGTCGATGTCACGTCAGCGGCATGCCCGCGGGGTCCGGCGCGAAAATCGGTGACTACCCGGTTACGGTGGTGCGGTGTCAACCAAACCCGAAATCGAATTCCCCGGCGGCCCGCCCCCCTCTGACCTTCTGATCAAGGACCTGGTGGTGGGCGAGGGGCCCGAGGCCAAGCCTGGCGACAGCGTCGACGTGCACTACCTGGGAGTCGAATTCGACACCGGCGAGGAGTTCGACAGCTCCTGGAACCGCGGGGAGTCGATCTCGTTCCCGTTGCGCGGCCTGATCCAGGGATGGCAGGACGGTATCCCGGGGATGCGGGTCGGCGGACGCCGGCAACTGGTCATTCCGCCCGACCTCGCCTACGGCCCGGCCGGCGCCGGCCACCGACTCTCCGGCAAGACGCTCATTTTCGTCATCGACCTGCTCGGCGTACGCTAGCGGCGCTCGCAGCGTCGTGAACGGCCGTTTTTGATCCACGGGCCAACCACGGGCGGCAGCTCGCACGAACAACACCACCTTTCCAGTGGCGGAGGAGGGGAGCCGATGACGGGTTCTGATGACGCGCGCGCACGTTCGACCGCACCCGAGTGGCGGCGTGAGTCGCGTTACTACCGCCGATCACCGGGGTGGGGGTGGCTGCTGGGATTGTTGCTCATCCCGCTGCTGTTCGGCTGGCTCGGCTGGGGTTCGGTGAGGCCGACAGCTGCTGTCGAGTTTCCCAGTGTCACCCCGACGGCACCCAGCCTCCCGGCAATGTCGGTCCCCGAGCTCAACCTCGCGCCACTGTCGATCGTGCGCAACGGCAAAGACTTCACCCTCACCGGCGAACTGCCCGATCTCTCGGTCAAGGACAAACTGCTCAGCACCCTGAAGACGACCCTCGGACCGGGCATCAATCTGATCGACAGGTTGAGCGTCAAGGCCGGTGTCAGCGCGCCCGACTCCGCCGCTGTGAGCCCGGTGTTCACAGCCGCCAACGACATTGCCGACTTCAGCTTCAAACTCGCAGATGGCGCCCTCACCCTGGCCGGCACCGCACCGTCAGAAGAGGTTAAGGCCGGGGTCGAGGCGGCGGCGAGGGCGGCCTGGCCGAACGTGCGGATCGTCAACAGCATTGAGGTGAGAACCGCGACCGGCGATGCCGCTTCGTGCGACAACCTGCAGGCTGACATCATCGCCGCGCTGCGCTCGCCGATCGCCTACCAGACCGAAGGTTCCGGCCTGACCGCTGGCAGCCAGACCGAGTTGACCGCAGTCGCGGCCGCCATCATGGCCTGCCCGCAGGCAAAGGTCA
>NZ_JBILVF010000156.1:0-7814 GCF_044370595.1 Mycobacterium sp. | reverse complement strand
CTTCACAACCGCTGGAAGGGGATAGCGCGATGACGGTCATCCTGGTCGACGCGCGGCGGCCCGCCCTGGTGCCCGTCGAGGCAGTCGAGTTGCTCAGCGGAGATGTCCAGTACACCGAGGAGATGCCGATCAGGATCCAGTGGTCGCTGCCGGCGGCCCGTTCGGCACTGGCCGGGCCCGACGCGGCGGTGCTGCTGTCCTCGGATCCCGATCACCCCGCCGTCAAAGCCCGGCTGGCCGCCGGTGAGCGACTGATCCCGCCGCCCGATCCCCGCGCCGGTGAGCGTCTCGTCGACGCCGTCGAGATCATGGACAGGTTGCGGACCTCCGGCCCGTGGGAGAGCGAACAGACTCACGACTCGCTTCGCCGGTATCTGCTGGAGGAGACCTACGAACTGTTCGACGCGGTGCGCGGCGGCAACGCCGACGAACTGCGCGACGAACTCGGCGACGTTCTGCTGCAGGTGCTCTTCCACGCCCGGATCGCCGAGGAGGCGCCACGCAATCCATTCGGCATCGACGATGTCGCCGACGCGCTGGTACGCAAGCTGGTCAACCGGGTACCCACGGTGCTGGCCGGAGAACCGATCAGCCTCGAAGACCAACTCGCACAGTGGGAACAGCGCAAGGCGCAAGAACGACGAGAGGCCTGGTCGTGCGTGGACGGCCTGCCGACGGCTCAGCCCGCTTTGGCGTTGGCGCAGAAGGTGATCGACCGCGTCACCGCCGCCGGGATGCCGGCCGACCGGATTCCCGCCGAGCTGACCACGGTGTCGGTCACCGCCGGCGGGGATGCGGAGAACGTGCTGCGCAGTGCGGTGCTGGAGTTCATGGACGACGTGCGCACCGCCGAACAGGCGATCGCGCAGACCCGGCTGGGCAGCCCCGACGCCGAGGGCCCGGTGACGGCCGAAGTCTGGCGTGCGCACTGGCCCGAGCGCATCGACTACGACCCGAGCGGGCTGCCGCGCGCGGTGGTGCACTGGTCGGAAAACCAATCCCCGTAACACCCGGACACCACCCGTGAGCGTCGTCCGATTCCAAGTCGAATACCGCCGGTTCCTGCCCGGCTGCGCGGCCGGTCTGGCGGAGAAGACGGCTCTGGTTGAGCTGTCAGTACAGGGTGATCTCACCGGTGCGCTATCCGCGGAACAGCGGATTCGCGCAGCTGCACCGACCCTGTGTCCGGGGGAGCCGCTCTACGGCGTGGCCGAGACCGACTGGCCGGATGCCTTCCTGCTGTCCGGTCCGGCCGATGTTGACGACGCGGCACTCGGCTGGCTGGGCACCTGGGTCGTCGCTCTGACGGTTGCCATCCAACGCTGGGGCCGCGATCCGGTCTTGCGGGGCCGACTGCTGGCCGCGGGGCAGGGTCGGCTCAGACTGGCGGTTCCCTGGCATCGCACGGACTTTTTCGACCACGCTCTGGCCGCCGCAACGCAACTCATAACCGAATGGTTGCCGGCGTGCCCGGACACCCAACCGGCATGGCTCACCTGGCTTAAGGGTGACGCCGCTACCACCGACCCACTGGCCGGCCACTTCGGCGATCGCTGGCCGCACATCCAAGCCGGCGGCCTCAGGCCGAATACGTTGCGCTTCATCGAGGCCGCCTCACGTCGGGGAATTCCCTTCGAAATCCGGCCTAGCTTCGTCCAATTCGGCTGGGGCGTAAACCTGGAACGAATGGATCTGGGTCTGACCGGACGGACCAGCTGGATCGGCATGGCAATGGCCAGGAACAAGCGATTCGCCAATCAGACGCTTGGCGCGGCAGGCCTGCCGGTCCCGCGACTCATTCAGGTCAGCACCGCACAGGAGGCGTTGCAGGCCGCCGATGAACTCGGCTGGCCGGTGGTCATCAAACCGCTCGACCAGGACGGGGCCACCGCAGTGACGCCGGGTATCGGCGACCCCGCGCATCTGTGCGCGGCCTTCGAAGCTGCCGACCGGGCGAGTCCCGGCGCCGTTGTCGTCGAACAGCATTGCCCCGGTGAGGATTACCGTTTCCTGGTGGTCGGCGGCCGAGTGCTGCACGTTGTCAGGCGTACCGCAGCCCACGTCGTCGGGGATGGCCTGCGCACCGTCCGTCTGCTGGTCGATCAAGTCAACGAAGATCCCCGCCGGGGAACTCAGCGCTATAGTCTGCTGCGCGCCCTGAGGTTGGACGCCGATGCGGTGGATCTGCTCGCCGAACAGGCACTTAGCCCCGATTCGGTTCCGCCGGCCGGTCAGCGCGTCCGGTTGAGCCGAACCGCCAACATCAGTTCCGGCGGCACCGCCGAAGATGTCACCGCCAGCACCCACCCCGAGAACATCGCGCTGGCCGAACGGGCCGCCCGAATCATCGGACTCGATATCGCCGGCATTGACTTTCTCTGTTCTGACATCAACCGTTCCTGGCGGGAAGTTGGCGCAGCGATCTGTGAAGTCAACGGCCAGCCGGGATTTCGCCCGCATTGGCTCGCCGACCCGGAGCGGGACATCAACGGCGAAGTGCTCGACATACTCTTCGAGGGCCGCGCTGCGCGCATCCCGACCGCGGCCGTTACCGGCACCAACGGCAAAACCACGACGGCGGAGATGCTCTACCGCATCTGGATGTCGGCCGGCCGACGTGCCGCGGTCTGCACGACCGCTGTGCTGCGGATCGGCGATCAGATCGTCAGCACCGAGAACCTGTCCGGACAACCCGGCGGGAGGATCATGCTCAACGACCCCGGCGTCGAAGCCGCTGTCCTGGAGATGCCGCGGAAGGGGCTGATTTACTACGGTCACCCCTGCGACCGCTACGAGGTCGCTGCCTTGCTCAACGTTCAAGACGACCACCTCGGTGTCGACGGGATCGACACACTGGAGCAGATGGCCGAGCTGAAAGCCGAAGTGCTGCAGCGCGCGACAAGGGCGGTCGTCGTCAACGCCGAGGATCCGCTGTGCTTGGCAATGCGCGGCCGGGCGTCGGCCGGCCGTCACATCCTGGTGGCCCGAAACCCGGATGTGGGGGCGATCGCCGAACACCGTCGGGGTGGTGGTGAGGCGGTCTTCATCGACACCCGCCGAGGCCGCCGCCGGATCATTCTCGCCACCGGATCGGCGGAGACCGAACTCATGGCGGTCGATGAGGTTCCCGCGACGATGGACGGTCTGCTGGTCTGCAACGAAAGCAACGCGCTGTTCGCGGCGGGGTTGGCGTGGGCGCATGGCATCGACCACGACGCCATCCGCCGGGGGTTGAGTGCGTTCCGCAACTCCGCCGACCAGAACCCGGGCCGCTACAACTTCGTCAACGGCCTCCCCTTCGACGTGGTGGTCGACTTCGCCCACAACCCCGACGGTGTCCGCGCCGTGTGTGCCGTCGCCACCGCTAGGCCCGTCACGGGTCGACGACTGCTGTGCGGCCTCAACGTCGGTAACCGCCACCCGGCCCACCTCGATGCGCTCGCCGGGGACCTGGCTGCTGCGTTTGATGACTTCGTCCTCGGCTGCGATCCGGCGCTGGTCGGCGGATGCCCGGAGTACGCCGGTGACGACCCTGCGGCCGCCATGCTCGGCAAGTGGTCCGGATTGCTGTGGGGACGGGGCGTCGATCCGGCGCGCATCACCATCGAGGCCGACCGCGGAGCGGCCCTGCGCGACACGCTGGACCGTGCCCGGGCGGGGGACTTGGTGGTGCTGCTGGCCGACTGGGACGAGGCCCAGCAGGCGATCGACCAGTGGCGCAGCCGAGCCGGGCACACCTGATACCGGTTCGCAGCAGCTAACGCCGCCGCCCCCGTGGGACGATGTACTGGTCAAACGCAGGTGGTAGGGGAGTGTCGTGGTGTCTGCTCGGCTCGGGTCACGCTACGTGCGTGCCGCCCTGGTCCTCGCGGTGGCGGCGATGCTGGGGGTTTCCGGTTGTTCATTGCCGATGGGCCCGCCGATCCCCGAGGGCGTCCCGCCACCGGTGGGTGATCCGGTTCCGGCCATCGACCTCCAGTTGCCCGGCAGGCCGGCCGCTCAATTGCGGGAGTGGGCCGAGCAGCGTGCGCCTGCGCTGGGGATACCTGTTGAGGCCATGGAGGCCTACGGGTACGCCGCGCGAGTGGCCGAGGTGGAGAACCCGGACTGCCACCTGGGGTGGACGACGCTGGCCGGCATCGGCATGGTGGAAAGCCATCACGGCACCCACCGGGGCGCGTCGATCGACCCGAACGGCGATGTCAGCCCCCCTATTCGAGGTGTTCGCCTGGATGGCACCAACGGCAACCTCGAGATCCTCGATGGGGACTCGGCAATGGACGGCGATCCGGTCTACGCGCGGGCGATGGGCCCTATGCAATTCATCCCGGAAACCTGGCGGCTCTATGGAGTCGACGGCAACGGCGACGGTGTCATCAGCCCGGACAACTTCGACGACGCCGCCCTGGCCGCCGCCGGATACCTGTGTTACCGCGGAAAAGACATGTCTACCCCTCGGGGTTGGATGAAGGCGCTGCGTGCCTACAACCTCTCCGATCCGTACGCACGGATGGTTCGCGACTGGGCCGCCGCCTACGCGGCCGGTCATCGCCGCTAACGCGGCCCCGTAACGGCCCAAACCCTCTACGCTGACCGACAGAACTGTCCCGGCTTGCCTACCCCGCCAGCACCCCACCAGCAAGGAGAACCCCCGTGCCCATCATCGAGCAGGTCGCCGCACGCGAAATCCTCGACTCGCGCGGCAATCCGACCGTCGAGGTCGAAGTGGCCCTCATCGACGGCACCATGGCACGCGCCGCCGTCCCCTCAGGTGCCTCCACCGGCGAACACGAGGCGGTTGAACTCCGCGATGGCGGGGACCGCTACGGCGGCAAAGGCGTGCAAAAGGCCGTCGAGGGTGTGCTCGACGAGATCGCCCCGGCCGTGATCGGACTTTCCGCCGATGATCAGCGGTTGGTCGATCAGGCCCTGGTCGATCTCGACGGCACCCCGGGTAAAGGCCGACTGGGTGCCAACGCGATCCTCGGGGTGTCGTTGGCGGTGGCCAAGGCCGCCGCCGAATCCGCCGGGCTGCCGCTGTTCCGGTACCTCGGCGGACCCAACGCGCACATCCTGCCGGTGCCGATGATGAACATCCTCAACGGCGGTGCGCACGCCGATACCGGCGTCGACATCCAAGAGTTCATGGTGGCCCCGATCGGCGCCCCGAACTTCAGGGAGGCGGTCCGTTGGGGTGCCGAGGTCTACCACGCACTCAAGGCGGTGCTCAAGAAACAGGGCCTGGCCACCGGCCTGGGTGACGAGGGCGGCTTCGCCCCCGATGTCGCCGGCGCCAAGGCCGCGCTGGACCTGATCTGCTCAGCCATCGAGTCGGCCGGATTCAAGCCCGGCGTGGATGTCGCCCTGGCCCTCGACGTCGCGGCCACCGAGTTCTACACGGCCGGAAGTGGATACAGCTTCGAGAAGCAGACCCGAAGCTCCGAGGAGATGGGCGCCATCTACACCGAACTGCTCGACGCCTACCCGCTGGTTTCCATCGAGGATCCGTTGGACGAGAACGACTGGGACGGGTGGGCCGCGCTGACCACTGCGATCGGCGACCGGGTACAGATCGTCGGCGACGATCTGTTCGTCACCAACCCGGAGCGTCTGGAAGAGGGCATCGAACGCGGCGCTGCGAATGCGCTCCTGGTCAAGGTCAATCAGATCGGAACGCTCACCGAGACGTTGGACGCCGTGGCGCTGGCGCACAACAGCGGCTACCGAACCATGATGAGCCACCGCAGCGGCGAGACCGAGGACACCACCATCGCCGACCTCGCGGTCGCGGTGGGCAGCGGCCAGATCAAGACCGGTGCACCGGCGCGCAGCGAGCGGGTCGCCAAGTACAACCAGTTGATGCGCATCGAAGAGGCACTCGGTGACGCGGCCCGGTACGCGGGAGATCTGGCTTTCCCGCGTTTCGGCGGAGCGGACTAGTCGCCGTTGTTGGCAGAATGCGGGTGTGGCTGAAGGTAGACGGTCCGAACCCAAGCGGCGTGCGCCGGCCTCCCGGCCGGGCACGTCCGGGCACGGTCGTTCGCGCCCGGCGCGGATAGCGCGGGGGGACTCCCGCCCGGGCGGTTTGCGGGACCGCGCCGAGTCGGTGGGCCGAAGCATCACCGAGCCGATCCGGCAGGTGATCACCGCCTCGGTGCAGCAAGAGAGCGAGCAACGCCTCGGCTTGACCGCCCGGCGCGCCGCCATCCTGGCGGCGGTGGTGTGTGTTCTGACGTTGACCATCGCAGGGCCGGTACGCACCTACTTCGCCCAACGCACCGAGATGAACCAACTCGCCGCCAGTCAGGCCGCGTTACGCAAACAGATCGCCGAACTGGAGGGCCAGAAAGCCAGACTCGCCGACCCGGTCTTCATCGCCGCGCAGGCCCGTGAACGTCTTGGGTTCGTCAAGCCCGGTGACATTCCCTACCAGGTCCAGCTGCCGCCGGGATCATTCGTCGATGAACAGAGCGGTCCGAACCCGGCGGTGTCGGGGCGCGGCGCCGACCCCTGGTACACCTCGTTGTGGCACACGATCGCCGACACCCCGCACGGCCCGCCGGCACCGGCGAAGTCGGACCCTCCCGGCTTGCCTGCCCCCGCGGTGCCGCCACCGGACCCGCCCCCACCAGCGCCTGCACCCCCGCCGCCCGGTGGTTGACCCCGCCGATCTCGAGGCCGTGGCACAGCAGCTGGGCCGGGACCCGCGCGGGGTGCTGGAGATCGCCTACCGCTGTCCCAACGGTGAACCGGGCGTGGTCAAGACCGCCCCCCGGTTGTCTGACGGCACGCCGTTCCCCACGCTGTACTACCTGACCCATCCGGCGCTGACCGCGGCGGGGAGCCGGCTGGAATCCGCGGGGGTCATGCGGGAGATGACGGCAAGACTCGGTCAGGATGCCGATCTGGCTGCTTCCTACCGTCGTGCGCACGAGTCCTATCTGGCCGAACGGGACGCCGTCGAACCGTTGGGCACCACGTTCTCCGGCGGGGGAATGCCGGACCGGGTCAAGTGCCTGCATGTGCTGATGGCGCATGCGCTGGCCAAGGGACGAGGGGTGAACCCGTTCGGCGACGAGGCGCTTGCCATGCTGGCCGGTGAACCGGCAATGGCGGGGATCCTGGTAGCGGAGGAGTGGACATAACGTGGTGGAAGTGAAACCAGAACGCGTCGCCGCCATCGACTGCGGCACCAACTCGATCCGCTTGCTGATCGCGCAACGCGCGCAGCAGGACGGCCGGGTTCGTCTCACCGACCTGCATCGGGAGATGCGCATCGTCCGCCTCGGTGAAGGTGTTGATGCCACCGGGCGGTTCGACTCCGCGGCGCTGGCTCGTACCCGTGCCGCCCTGGTCGACTACGCGACGCTGATCAGCCGATTTCAAGTGCGCAAGCTGCGGATGGTGGCCACCTCGGCAACCCGGGATGCCGCCAACCGTGAGGAGTTTTTCGAGATGACCGCCGCCGTGCTGGGTGCGGCCGTGCCCGGCGCGGTCGCCGAGGTGATCAGCGGATCCGAGGAAGCCGAACTGTCGTTCAACGGGGCGGTGGCCGACCTGGATCCGGCCGGGGCTCCGTTCGTGGTCGTCGACCTCGGCGGGGGTTCCACCGAGGTGGTGCTGGGCGGAGAATCAGGCGTCCAGGCAAGCTTTTCGGCCGACATCGGCTGCGTGCGGATGACCGAACGC
The DNA here is from genome assembly GCF_044370595.1 of Mycobacterium sp. Lineage (GTDB taxonomy): Bacteria > Actinomycetota > Actinomycetes > Mycobacteriales > Mycobacteriaceae > Mycobacterium. The sequence goes on along the minus strand of NZ_JBILVF010000156.1, from coordinate 125 downwards.
TGCCTGCATTCCGATCCGCCCACTGCCGAGGAGATCGCCGCTGCGCGCGAGGTGGTCCGCGAGCGTCTGGCCGAGGCCCTGGAGGCGGTACCGGTCCAACACACCCGCACCTGGGTCGGGGTGGC
>NZ_JBILVF010000002.1:0-64775 GCF_044370595.1 Mycobacterium sp. | reverse complement strand
GACCCGCCGGCCCAGCGTCTGCAACACCGCCGAGACCCTGCTGGTCGACCGGGCCATCGCCGGCGCCGCGATGCCGCGTCTGGTGGCCGCACTGGAGCAGGCCGGGGTCACCGTCCACGACAACCCGACCGACGAGGAACTCCGCGCTGAGTTCCTCTCGCTGGACATCGCCGTGGCTGTGGTCGACGGCGTCGACGCCGCCATCGAGCACATCAACACCTACGGCACCGGCCACACCGAGGCCATCGTCACCACCGATCTGGCTGCGGCGCAACGGTTCACCGAACGGGTCGATGCCGCCGCGGTGATGGTCAACGCCTCGACCGCGTTCACCGACGGCGAGCAGTTCGGCTTCGGCGCCGAGATCGGCATCTCCACCCAGAAGTTGCACGCCCGCGGACCGATGGGTCTGCCCGAACTCACCTCCACCAAGTGGATCGTCTACGGCGACGGCCACACCCGGCCCGCCTAGGAGATCTGTGACCGAGTCCCCCGCGCCCCCCGCCCCGTCAGTGCCGCTGTTCGCCGACATCGCCGACGTCACCGCTAAACTGACCGCCACCGGCTACCTACCCGACACCGCGACCGCCACCGCGGTGTTCTTGGCCGATCGCCTCGGCAAGCCGTTGCTCGTCGAGGGTCCGGCCGGGGTGGGCAAGACCGAACTGGCCCGCGCGGTAGCGCAGTGCACCGGGTCCGGCCTGGTCCGGCTGCAGTGCTACGAGGGTGTGGACGAGGCCCGGGCACTCTACGAGTGGAACCACGCCAAACAGATCCTGCGGATCCAGTCGGCGACCGGGGCCGACCACGACTGGGAGCGCACCAAAGACGACGTGTTCAGCGAGGAGTTCCTGCTGTCGCGGCCCCTGCTCACCGCGATCCGCCGCACCGAACCCACCGTGCTGCTCATCGACGAAACCGACAAGGCCGACATCGAGATCGAAGGTCTGCTGCTGGAGGTGCTCTCCGACTTCGCCGTCACCGTCCCCGAACTGGGCACCATCACCGCCACCCGCAAACCGTTCGTGGTGCTGACCTCCAATGCCACCCGGGAACTCTCCGAGGCGCTTAAGCGGCGGTGTCTGTTCCTGCATATCGACTTTCCCGACCCCGACCTGGAACGGCGCATCCTGCTCTCCCGGGTACCCGAACTGCCCGAACGACTGGCCGCCGAACTGGTGCGCATCGTCGGGGTGCTGCGCGGTATGCAACTCAAGAAACTGCCCTCGGTCGCCGAGACCATCGATTGGGGCCGCACCCTGCTGGCGCTGGGCATGGACACCATCGACGACGCCACCATCGCCGCGACCATGGGTGTGGTGCTCAAACACCAGTCCGATCAGCAGCGTGCCGCCGGCGAGCTCCGGCTGAATTGACGGGGCTGAACTGAGATGGCTGTCCGACGCACCCGGCCCCCGCAGCCGCTGGCCCGACACGGTGTTCCCGGCCACCTGGTCGGGTTCATCGAAGCGCTTCGTGCGCAGGGTATCTCGGTGGGTCCGTCGGAGACCGTCGATGCCGGACAGGTGCTCAGCGTCCTGGATCTGACCGACCGGGAGGCCGTCCGTGAAGGCCTGGCCTGCGCGGTGTTGCGGCGCGCGGACCACCGCCAGACCTACGACGCGCTGTTCGACCTGTGGTGGCCCGCCGCCCTCGGTGGTCGCACGCTGCTGGACGGCGAAACCAGCGGCCCCGCAGACGGACTCGACCCGCAAGACATCGAGGCCATGCGCCAGATGCTGCTGGACCTGCTCACCGACAATCCCGATATCGGCGACCTCGACGACCGTTTGGTGGCGATGATCGCCGCGATCGTCGAAGCCCATGGCCGCTACACCTCCAGCCGTGGCCCGTCCTACTCCTCCTATCAGGCTCTCAAAGCGATGGGATTGGACCAACTGGAGGGCCGGTTGCTGGCCGGGCTGCTGGCCCCGCACGGCGACGAGCCGTCACCGACGAGCGAACAGATCGCCAAAGCCCTTGCCGCCCGGAAGATCGCCCAGCTTCGCCGGATGGTCGAGGGGGAAACCAAGCGCCGAACCGCCGAACAACTGGGCCGCGAACACGTCCAGATGTACGGCATCCCGCAACTGGCCGAGAACGTCGAATTCCTGCGGGCCTCCGGAGACCAGTTGCGGCAGATGCGACGCGTGGTCGCGCCACTGGCCCGCATGCTGGCCACCCGACTGGCCGCCAAGCGCCGCCGCAATCGGGCCGGGTCGATCGACCTGCGCAAGACGCTGCGTAAGTCGATGTCCACCGGCGGCGTGCCGATCGACGTCGTGCTGCGCAAACCCCGCCCGGCCCGACCGGAACTGGTGGTGCTCTGCGACGTTTCCGGATCGGTGGCCGGGTTCAGCCACTTCACCCTGCTGCTGGTGCATGCACTGCGTCAGCAGTTCTCCAGGGTCCGGGTGTTCGCGTTCATCGACACCACCGATGAGGTCACCCACCTGTTCGGCCCGGACGCCGACCTCGCGGTGGCCATCCAGCGCATCACCCGGGAGGCCGGGGTATACACCCGCGACGGGCACTCCGATTACGGCAACGCCTTCGTCTCCTTCACCGAGAACTTCCCCGGGGTGCTCTCGCCGCGCTCCTCGCTGCTGGTACTCGGAGACGGCCGCACCAACTATCGCCACCCCGCCGCCGACGTGTTGGCCCACATGGTCACCGCCAGCCGGCACGCACATTGGCTCAACCCCGAGCCCCGGCACCTGTGGGGCAGCGGTGATTCGGCGGTGCCGCGCTACGAAGACGTCATCACCATGCACGAGTGCCGGTCGGCCAAGCAGCTGGCCGCGGTGATCGATCAGTTGCTGCCGGTATAGGTAACAGGTACAGCCCGTAAGCTCATCACTCGTGGCTTCTCGGCGCAAGATCGGCGTGATGGGCGGGACGTTCGACCCCATCCACCACGGCCATCTCGTCGCCGCCAGCGAAGTCGCCGACCTCTTTGCACTCGACGAGGTGGTGTTCGTGCCCACCGGCCAGCCGTGGCAGAAGGACCGCGATGTCACCGCCGCCGAGGACCGCTACCTGATGACCGTCATCGCCACCGCGTCCAACCCGCGCTTCTCGGTCAGCCGGGTCGACATCGACCGCGGTGGCCCGACCTACACCAGCGACACCCTGCGCGATCTGAGCGCCGTGCATCCCGACGCCGACCTGTATTTCATCACCGGCGCCGACGCGCTGGCCACCATCTTGACCTGGCAGGGCTGGGAGGAGTTATTCGGGCTGGCCAGGTTCATCGCCGTCAGCCGCCCGGGTTACGAACTCACCGATTCCCACATCGCCGAGGCCCTGGACCGACGTCCGCATGACGCCTTGGCGCTCGTCGAGGTGCCGGCGCTGGCGATCTCGTCCACCGACTGCCGGTCGCGGGCCGCCGGCGGCCGGCCGATCTGGTACCTGGTGCCCGACGGGGTGGTGCAATACGTGGCCAAGCGCAATTTGTATCGGTCCGGCGCGATCGCCGCACCGGGGGGAGCAGCCTCATGACCGCCTCGGCTGAAGCCGTCCAGATGGCCACGGTGGCGGCGCGCGCCGCGGCCACCAAGCTCGCCCAGGATGTCGTCGTGATCGACGTGTCCGGCCAACTGGTGATCACCGACTGCTTCGTGATCGCCTCGGCCTCCAACGAACGACAGGTCAACGCCATCGTCGACGAGGTCGAGGAGAAGATGCGCCAGGCCGGGTACAAGCCGGCCCGCCGAGAGGGCACCCGGGAGGGTCGTTGGGTGCTGCTGGACTACGTCGACATCGTGGTTCACATTCAGCACACCGACGAACGCAACTACTACGCCCTGGATCGGCTGTGGCGGGACTGCCCGTTCCTGACGGTCGATCTGGAGGGAATCGAGCCGGAGGAGGAGTCGTGAGGGTGCGCCGACTCGTCATGCTGCGGCACGGCCAGACCGAATTCAACGCCGGCAGCAGAATGCAGGGCCAACTGGACACCGACCTGACCGACCTCGGGCGCGCCCAGGCAGTGGCCGCCGCCGAGGTGCTGGCCAAGCGACAGCCACTGCTGATCGTGTCCTCCGACCTGCGCCGCGCCTACGACACCGCCCTCAGCCTCGGTGAGCGCAGCGGAATGCCGGTGCGGATCGACACCCGGCTACGTGAAACCCATCTGGGGGACTGGCAGGGCCTGACCCACACAGAGGTCGACGCCCTGGCCCCCGGCGCCCGACAGGCCTGGCGCGATGACGCCAGGTGGGCGCCGCACGGCGGGGAGAGCCGAATCGACGTCGCCGACCGGAGTCTGCCGCTGATCGCCGAACTGGTTGTCGGGGAACCGGAATGGGGAGCTGACGAACCGGACAGGCCGCTGGTGCTGGTCGCCCACGGCGGACTGATCGCTGCGCTGACCGCCGCGCTGCTGGACCTTCCGGTGGACACCTGGCCGGTGCTGGGCGGAATGGGCAACGCCAGTTGGGCGCAACTGTCCGGGCACGGTGCAGTCGATGCGCCGGTCTCCGAGTTGCGCTGGCGGCTGGATGTCTGGAACGCGTCGGCTCAGGTCGCCAACGATGTCCTCTGAGGCACGCCGAACGCTTCTGGTCTTCTGCGACTCACTGTCGTATTACGGCCCGCAGGGCGGCCTGCCCGCCGACGATCCGCGGATCTGGCCGAATATCGTTGCCAAACAATTTGATTGGGACTGTGAACTCATTGGGCGTATCGGCTGGACCTGCCGCGACGTCTGGTGGGCGGCCACCCAGGATCCGCGCGCGTGGGCGGCGCTGCCCAAGGCGGGCGCGGTCGTCTTCGCCACCAGCGGGATGGATTCCCTACCCTCGCCGCTACCCACCGCGGCACGCGAGCTGATCCGCTACGTCCGGCCGCCACTGGTGCGCCGCTGGGTGCGGGACTCCTACGGCTGGCTGCAGCCCCGGCTCTCACCGGTGTCACGCTCGGCGCTGCCGCCGCACCTCACCGTCGAGTATCTGGAATTGACGCGCAGCGCAATCGACTTCAACCGGCCGGGGATACCGATCGTGGCGTCGTTGCCCTCGGTGCACATCGCACCCACCTACGGCCTGGCCCATCACGGTCGGCCCGGAACGGTCGCGGCGATCACCGACTGGGCCGCGCGCAACCGTGTCCCGCTGGTGGATCTGAAAGAGGCGGTGGCCGAACATGTTCTCGGCGGTAGCGGCAACCCGGACGGTATTCACTGGAACTTCGAGGCGCATGAGGCAGTCGCCGAACTGATGCTCAAAGCCCTTACCGAAGCGGGGGCCCTTACCGAAGCGGGGGCCCTTACCGAAGCGGGGGCCCTTACCGAAGCGGGGGCCCTTTCCGAAGCAGGTGTTCCGCAGGACAACGGGGACTGACCCGCATGCCGGTGGTCGTGGTCACGGACTCCTCGGCGAGGCTGCCGGCAGACCTCATCACCGAATGGGGCATCCGAGTTGTGCCGTTGCACGTGCTGCTTGACGGGCAGGACCTGCGTGACGGGGTGGACCCAATGCCGGCCGACCTCTACCAGCGATCACCGGTCAGTACTGCCGGGGCCAGTCCCGCGGAACTGGCCGCCGCCTACCGGGAGGCGCTGGCCGACAGCGGCGGTGCCGGCGTGGTGGCCGTCCACATCGCCGGGGCGCTGTCGAGCACGCTGGGCGCTGCCGAGCACGCGGCCCAGGCGTTCGACGGTGCGGTGCGGGTGGTCGACTCCAAGTCGGCGGGGATGGGAACCGGTTTCGTCGCCCTGGCTGCCGCGCGGGCCGCGCGCGCCGGCGCCGGCCCGGACGAGACCGCGGCGCAGGCCCACTCGGCGGTGTCGCGGGTGCACGCCTTCATCGTGGTGCAGCGCTTGGAGAACCTGCGCCGCAGCGGTCGCATCGGGACGGCCGCATCCTGGCTCGGCACCGCTCTGGCGCTCAAACCGCTGCTGCAGATCGACGACGGCAAACTGGTGCTGGGTCAGCGGGTGCGCACCACCTCCAAAGCGGTGGCCGCCATGGTGGAGCAGGTGTTGGAGGCGGTGGGGGAGCGTCGTGCCGCGCTGGCCGTGCACCACGTCGACAACCCAAGCGGGGCGGCTGATCTGGCGGCGACGCTGACCAGCGCGCTGCCAGCCTGCGGGCCGGTGGTCGTCACCGACCTCGGTCCGGTGCTCGGTGTCCACCTCGGACCCGGGGCCCTCGGCGTGGTGGCGGCGGTTCAGGCCTAACCGCGCAGCTTGTTCAGCCAGGCGCGCGCATCGCCGACGCAACTCTGCGGCAGCGAGAAGTGGTCGTCCGTCGGGTAATCCCGGGTCTCGACGGTCCCTCCGAGTTCCCTGGCCGCCTCGACGTAGGTCGTCTGCCAGGAGACCGGGACCACACTGCCGTTGGCGAAGCTGTCGATGCACACCAGCACCGGCGCGACCGGCTTCTTATTCGCCGCCGAACCCGCGACGATGGCGGCCTTCCAGTCGCCGAAGTTCGGCGGAGTCGGATTGAGCACCGCACCCTTGAGCTTGAACATGCGGAAGATGGTGTCGTTGAGGTGGTGCACCGGCTGGTTGTTCCATGCCGTCTCGAGAATCTCCACACCCAGCGGGGTGAACGCCTGCGACAGTTGAAACTTCGTGGGGTTGGCCGCGTAGATGCCGGCCAGCAGCATGACCAGGTGCGAGTCCGGAGGGGTGGCGGGATCGGTCAGTGCCGCAGTGACCGACGCCGGGTTCTCCAGCGCGATCTTCGCGACGCCCGGTGACATCGGCACGGTGCCGATGAGCGTCAGATCGCCGAAGTCGACCGGGTCCAGTTCGGCCACCGCCGCCGCCGCACCACCACCCTGCGACCATCCCGCGCACCCCAGCGTGGTGCCGGCACCGGCGTCGAGTGTGCGCGCCGCACGCGCCAAGTAGACCGCATCACGGGCATTGGTGATGTTGACGGTGTACTGATGCATACCCGGCGTACCGAGGCCTTGGTAATCGGTGGCGCACACCACCCAGCCGTCGTCGATGAAGCCCTGCAGTCCGGGCACACCGTAGTCGATCTGCCTCGTCGCCTCGGGTGTGAAGTAGGTGATCAGCTCCCGTGCCGGATCCGGCTGAGCCGAGGGGCAGGCGGCGTCGCCGAGACCGGTCGTGCCGTGACACCAGGTGAGTATCGGCCGGTTCTCACCGGTGCCGGCCGGGGCGATCACCAGGCCGCTGGCCTCGTGGGCGACGTCGTTGACGTCGCGGGAGAGGTACCGGATGCGCCAGGCCCGTGCGCCGTTGATCCCGGTGTCGACCGATTCCTGGGACAGCAGGCTTCCGGGCTGCCCTGTCGCGGGTTCGGGGATCATCGGCTTAGACGTCGGCTGGGTTGTCGGCGCCGCGTCGCCCGTCGTCTCGGCCTTCGTCCCGGTGTCCTTGGCGCAGGCGGCGAGCAGTGGAGCGGTGACCGCCACTCCGCCGAGTCCTGCGATGAACCTCCGGCGTTCGATATTCACTCGCCGGAAGTTACCCGAACCGGCCGGTGACCGGCGGCAGGTCCTTCAAGGTCATGATTCCCGGTGGCGCGGCCACCACGGCGGGCACGGCATTGGTGACCGGCATAGCGGTGTAGATCATCCCGAGACCCATGAAGCCGGGTTCGGTCCACTTCTTCGGTGGCAGGCAGTGCAACACGGTGCGCATGTTGGGCACCCCGAACACCTGGATCACATGGCCGTGCTCGAGCGGTTTCGGCGGTATCACGTGGTTGCCCATGATCCAGTTGAAACCGACGCTGACCACGTTGCGGTCACCCACCCAGCCGCGGTGATAGCCCATCACGCCGCCGACGGTGCCTTCCGGGATCGTCATGAATCCCAGATCGGTGTCGCCGGTCGCCGTCGTGAACGTCACGTCGAAGGTCATCCGATCCAGGTCGGCGCCGATCGCGTCGGCCATCATCGCGGCGGACTCGGCGAACACCGCGCTCTCCTCGGCCACGCTCTCGGCAAGTCCGGGTGTTTCCGGGTCACAGGAGAAACCCATCGCGGTCTGGGTGCCGGCCGATTCGTAAGTGGAACAGTCCACCGATTCGGTGATCCGGATCTCGTCGACACGTTCACAGGCGCCGGAGAGGACCATGCCCACCATATTGGTCATTCCGGGATGGGCGCCGCTGCCGAAGATGGTGGAATTGCCACGCGCACAGGCTGTTCGGATGCGGTGAAGGTCCTCGGGTGTCTGCTTGCCGCCGGTGATCCACGCCGCCGAGGAACATACGTTGACTCCGGCCTCCAGCAGTCGCTCGAGTTCGTCGATGCTGGGCCACAGCGGGTTGTAGCAGCAGGCGTCGGGTTGGGTGGCCAATAGTGCATCGATGTCATTGGTCGCGGTGATGCCGGTGGGCGTGTCGGGCCCCAGTGGCCAACCGGCCAGTTCGGCGGCGTCCAGACCGACCTTGTCGGCGCCGTGGGCGTAGACACCCACCAGTTCCATGTCCGGCCGGCTGATGATCGCGTGCAGGGAGCGCCGACCGATGTTGCCGGTGGTCCACTGGATCACCCGCACAGGCCTGTCGTGTGTTGCCGTCATGGGCATCTGTGTACACGATCCGCCGCCGCGGGTGAAGGCTCTGGCGTCATCCGTGCGATCTGGCCCGGAAGTGGCTGGGGGGCATACCGGTCCACCGCGTGAACGCATGGGTGAAGCTGGCGGTTTCGGCGTAGCCCAGGTGGGCGGCGATGGCCTCGATCGGCTCGTCGCCGCTGAGCAGCAGCTCGGCGCGGATTCGCCGGGCCTGGGCGATCAGTTCCCGATACGACGTCCCCTCAGCGGTGAGTTTGCGACGCAAGGTGCGTGGGTCGAGGTGAAGTTCGTCGGCCACATCCTGCATCGACGGAAACCCACTGGTGTGCATGATTCGGCTGCGGACCTGGCCGGCGACGCCGACGCGGGACAGCCGCTGCTCGAGTAGTTGTCGGCACTGACGCTCGGCGATGCGCGCCGTATTCGGATCCGACTGCGGCAGCGGAACATTCAGCAGTCCGGGCCGACCGACGATACGGTTTCGTGGCCGGTTCGGGCGGACGTCGGACGTCAGCGACCACGTCGACGCCAGGCGTTGGGCGCGCTGCTCGTCGAGAGTCGTCTCCAGCCAGTCGGCGGCAAGGGTCACGTTCGCGCCGGCCAGCACGGCCGCCAGCCCGGCCAGATCACGTTCGACGATGAACGGGCGGACATTCGGGGGGATGTCGCGGTCGTCGGCGAGCAGATACTCCCCGTCTTCGTCACTGTGGATGGAGAAACGCACGTGGGATGGCAGTAACGCCTGGTAGGGCAGAATCCGCTCAAGGCCGTCCCGCACGGTGGCACTGGTGAGGAACGCGAAACCCAACACCCCGAGTCTGCCAAGAGTGCTGAATCCACCCACATCCACACCGAGGCCCGGCCTATCGCCGAGGTGGTTGGAGATATTGCGGACGACCGTGAATTCCTGGTGGGCCCAGATTTCATGGTCTTCGTCCGCCAGGTCGGATTCGTCCAGGCCGGTTCCGGTAAGACACTGCGCGACGGGCATCGAGTCGGCGACCGCCTGCGTCATGATCCGCACGCCCTCGGTTCCGCGGGGCACCGCCCACACCGGGGTGTCGAACCGACTCACTGTCCGAAAATATCAAAAATGTGCCCGGTGGGGACATTAACCTGGCCTTCTTCGGCCCCTACTGTTCATGTCATGCCGTCCACCGCTGTAGCGCCGCAAGAGACCACGGCCGGCCTGGCCGACGAACTGCAGGCCCTCTACCTGCAGACGCGGTCGAAGATGGGCGAGGCAGACCTGGCGCACATCCGCACGGTCACCGCTTACGGCCAGGCGATCAACGCCCGCCGGCTGGAGTTGCTGCGCGACGGTGGCCCGAAGGCCACCAGCCGCGCGATGGTGCTGGAGATGCTGTACCGGCTGCTGCAGTTCTCCGAGCTGGGCCACAACATCCTGCACGGCAGCTACGACGACCTGCCGGGCAACGGGCAGTACCACTCGGATCGCTACCACTGGGATTTCAACGTCGACCCCACCCAGTGGAAGGTCATGCACCACGAAGGCCACCACCCCAACACCAACATCGTCGGCAAGGACCACGATCTCGGCTACAGCGTTCTGCGTGGCCAGGCGGCCCAGGACTGGTTCGGGCATCATGCGGTGCAACTGGTTCTTTTCGGTGCGGCCTCCCCGTTCTTCACCCAGTTGGCCCCGTTTCTCATCGCCAACATCACCAGACAGGTTGAGGGAAGGCGGTTCTGGTCGCGCGAGACTCTGCGGGCACCGATCCGCATCGCGCTCTCCGACACCAAGCGCCGGCTGGTGACAGAGCCCGCTACGATGGGCACCCGATTCCTGCCGGCCATGCTGGCCAACCACATCGGCGGCGCCGCAGGCTATCTCTGCGTCCTCTTTCTCGTCGCCATTGAGCACCACGCGGGCGAGACCGAGGTCTTCCCCGATCCGGGCCCGGACGAGACGCGCGATGAGTACTACCGGCGCCAGATCCGCGGAACGCGAAACTTTCTGCGCAGTGCAAAACTCGACTCGGCCCTGATGCGGATCCTCGAGGAGGAGGTGCCGTTCGGGAATCGGCCCGACTTCCGGATCTTTTACGGCGGCCTCGACACTCACATCGAGCACCATCTGTTCCCGGATCTGCCGCCGAACAGGCAGCGCGAGGTCTCGCCGCGGGTCAAGGAGATCGTCGCCCGCCGTGGTCTGCCGTATCACGAGACACCGCTCGGTGAGACTGCGTCGTTGATGCTCAAAGCGCTTACCGGGCTGTCGATTCCGGTGGGGGAGCGCGAGGCCTCTCACCCGTTGATGCTATTCAGGCAGCCTGCGGGACTCGCTCGCCGGTTGGTGTCCGGAATGCGTTACCGGACGCTGCCGGAGGCCCCCTATCTGGACAAGACCCGCTGGTACAACGTTGGAGCCCGGGTGGTCGAGACGCGGGTACTCGCCGGCGGACGGGCCCGGTTGATCCGGTTGGAGAAACCGCGTGGCTGGGACGATGTCTGTTGGGATCCGGGGGCTTTCGTCTCACTGAGTGTCGAGGACGGCGACGAGACGCTGATCCGGCAGTACAGCCTGCTGCACGACAGCGAAGGTGCACAGACGTTGGACATCTGCGTCAAGCAGGTGGACGGTGGCCGGGTCTCGGGCCTACTCAACGCAGGCGTGCGCACCGGTGACTACCTCACGCTGCTGAGTCCGCCGATCTCCAACGGCGGCCTGGCCATCCCCACGCCTCCCGCGCGCGCCCTGTTCGTTGCCGGCGGCGTAGGGATCACGCCCATCATCAGCCACCTGCGGATGATCGCCCGCTCCGCGACGCCGAAGGATGCGGTGCTGCTGTATTTCAACCACGACGCCAACTCGATCCTTTTCGGAAGCGAGATCGCCGAACTCGGAAAGGTTTTCGGGATCACCGTGCACGTCTTGACCGGTTGTCGCCCGTCGCGAGAGCTGATCTGCGAGCTGGTTCCCGATGCGGCCGATCGGGATACCTTCGCGTGCGCGCCGGCCGGCATGATCGACTTTCTGCGCGATTGCCTTGCGGATATGGGCCACGCGCCGGATCGATTCCACACCGAGTCCTTCGCCCCGCCGCAGTTGCGTCGGCCTGCCGATGACGACAGCCGCTATGTCGTCACCTTCACCCGTGCCCAACGCTCGATCGAAGTCGACGGCAGCACCACGCTGTTGGAGGCGGCCAACCGGGTGGGCATTCGGGTGCCGACCGGTTGTCGCAGCGGCCTGTGCCGAGCCTGTGTGACACCGAAGCTCGGGGGCATTACCCGGCACGAGGCGCAGGGTCCGGTCATGGAACGGATCACGGTCTGTGACAGCTTCGCGTGTTCGGATATCGAGTTGGATCTCTGAGATCGCCGACTGACCACTCACAGATCCCGATTCATTCACACCTCGGCCGGCCGGACGATTCCCGGGGGTCTGCGCGGTCGGCGCCCGGTCCTACCGTCGCGGCATGAGAACCGATGAGCCGCTGGCCAATCTGCACCGCCGGCTGGGCCTGCGCCCCGAGGTGCCGCAGAACACCGACGAGGAGGCGGAGGAGTCCGAGGCAGCCGTCGAGCCCAGTTGGCTACCCGAGGGCCTGGCGGAGAGCAGCGGCCGTGGTCCCCAGCACTGGCTGACCGCGATTCGCGCTGATCCCGGTCGTGCCGGTGGGATCGCCCTGGCAGTCATCGCAGCGTTGGCGGTGCTGGTCACCGTGTTCACTCTCGCCCGCCAGCGCCCCGCACCTGTCGCGTCGGCCAACCTGCCGCCGGTGGAGATGGTTTCGACGTCCGCCGTCCCGCCCGCCGCCCAGCCCGCCGCCCAGCCTTCGGGCACCGCCGCACCGCAGCCATTGGTGATCAGCGTTGTCGGCCTGGTGCAGCAGCCGGGCTTGGTGACCCTGGCCCCGGATGCCCGAGTCGCCGACGCGGTCTCGGCGGCAGGCGGGCCGCTGCGCGGTGCGGACACCCTGGGCTTGAATCTGGCCCGCCACCTCGTAGACGGCGAGCAGATCGTGGTCGGCATCGCCGCCCCGGCCGGGCAATCGCCGGCACTGGGCAGTTCGGTGGGATCAGCAACCGCACCGCAGATGCCCGCCGCGCCGGCCAAACCCGTTGGTCCGGTCGACCTGAACACCGCGACCGTCGAGCAGTTGGACGCTCTACCCGGCGTGGGACCGGTCACCGCAGCGGCGATTGTGGCCTGGCGGACCGCAAACGGCCGGTTCACCGCCGTCGATCAGTTGGGGGAGGTTGACGGTATCGGTCCGGCGCGACTGGAAAAGTTGCGTCCGCTGGTTCGGGTGTGAGTTGCTGACTCCGGTTCCGCGACTGGATGTGCGGTTGGTACCGGCGGCGCTGGCCGCCTGGGGCGCCACCGCTGCCGGGATCGTCTGGCGTTCGGGCCCGGCGCTGGCACTGCTCGGCGCGGTCATCGGGATCTGCGGGGCACTGGCCGGAAGCCGGTGGCCGAATCGGTTCCCGCTGCTGCGTGCCACCGCCACCGGGGTGCTCGCTGCGGCGGTGGTCGGCGCCGGATTCGCCGTCGCGGCTGGACTGCGCAGCGAGGCGGTACGCCAGCATCCCCTTGCCGCACGCACCGGGACAACGGCCCAGGTGACTCTCACCGCAATGGACAGCCCGCGCCAGACCGGCCCCGGCCGGCTGATCTTCCGCGGCGATTTGAGCCGAGTGGCGGGCGCCGAAATGAGTGGCACGGTGGTGGTTTTCGCGCCTGCCGTCGACTTCGGTCAGCTCACCGCCGGTCAGCCGGTGGGGTTTCGCGCGCGCATCGGCCGACCCACCCGGCGCGATCTGACCGTGGCGGTTCTCACTGCTGTCGGCCGCCCGGAGTTCGGGCATCCCTCCGCGGTGCAGCGTGCGGCGCACGCGGTGCGGGAGCGGTTCGCTGCGGCCTGCCGCGCGACGCTGCCCGCCGACCAGGCGGCCATGCTGCCCGGTTTGGTGCTCGGGGACACCGCAGCCATCCCAGCCGCCACGACCGCGGACTTCCGAACGGCCGGTCTGACGCATCTCACAGCTGTGTCCGGCGCCAACGTCACCATCGTCTGCGGGGCGGTACTGCTCAGCTCGCGGTTGGTCGGCCCACGGCCCGCGGTGGCCCTGGCGGCGCTGGCCCTGGTGGTGTTCGTGGTGGTGGTGCAACCGACGGCGAGCGTGCTGCGAGCGGCGGTAATGGGCGCGATTTCGCTACTCGCGGTGGTGTCCGGTAGACGTCGCCAAGCCGTCCCGGTGCTGGCAGCCACCGTCCTGGCTCTGATGGTCACCGCACCGCACCTGGCCGTCGACCTCGGCTTTGCGCTGTCGGTTTCGGCGACCGCAGCACTTGTGGTGCTGGCCCCGGTCTGGTCCGAGCGGCTGGTGCACCGGGGCTGGCCCAGGCCTGCGGCGGCTGCGGTGTGCGTCGCAGTGGCGGCGCAACTGGTCACCGCACCGCTGGTCGCGGCGATCTCCGGACGATTCAGTGTGGTGTCGGTGCTGGCGAATCTGGCTGTGGCGCTGGTGATTCCACCGATCACCGTGCTGGGGACGGCCGCGGCGGCTCTGGTGCCACTGTGGCCGTCTGCCGCTGAACTGCTGATCCGCTTCACCGGGCCCGAAGTGTGGTGGCTGCTGCGGGTCGCCCGCGCCGCGGCAGCGCTGCCCGGTGCGGCGGTGGCTGTGCCCAGCGGGTGGGCCGGACTGGTGACGGTGGGGCTGGTCGGTATGGCCGCGGTCGTGCTGTGGCGATTTCGGTGGTTTCGGCTGGCGACGGCGGGGACGGTGCTGTGGCTGGCCGCATGGTCGGTATCCGGCGCCGTCGGCGGTTCGTGACACCATCGGGGAGTGAGCGCGACCGCGGGACTGCATCTGGTGCTCGGCGATGAAGATCTCCTCGTCGAGCGTGCGGTCGGCGACATTGTGCGGGCGGCCCGGGTGGCGGCGGGCACCGACGACGTCCCGGTGAACCGGTTGCGGGCCGGTGATGTGTCGACCCACGAACTGGCCGAGTTGCTCAGCCCGTCGCTGTTCGCCGACGAACGGGTGGTTGTTCTGGAGGCCGCCGCCGAGGCCGGTAAAGATGCCGCAGCGCTGATCGCCGCCGCGGCGGGTGACCTGCCGCCAGGAACGGTTCTGGTGGTCGTGCATTCCGGCGGCGGGCGGGCCAAGGCGCTGGCCGCTCAGTTGCGTGATCTGGGAGCTCACCCCCATCAAGCGGCCAAGATCGTCAAAGCCGCCGAGCGGACCGACTTCGTGCGGGCCGAATTCCGCAGTCTGAAGGTCAGAGCCGATGAGGACACCGTTGCCGCCTTGCTGGAGGCCGTCGGCTCCGATATCCGGGAACTGGCCTCGGCATGCTCACAACTGGTGGCCGATACCGGCGGCCGGGTGGACGCCGCCGCGGTGCGTCGCTACCACAGCGGAAAAGCCGAGGTGACGGGCTTCGAGATCGCCGACAAAGCGGTCGCCGGCGACGTCGCCGGTTCCGCGGAGGCGCTGCGCTGGGCGATGTCGCGCGGCGTGCCGCACGTGCTGCTGGCCGACGCACTGGCGGAGGCGGTCCATGCGATTGCGCGGATCGGGCCGCTGTCGGGGGACCCCTACCGGATGGCGGGCGAACTGGGTATGCCGCCGTGGCGGGTGCAGAAGGCGCAAAAACAGTCCAGGCGGTGGTCACGGGACAGAATCGCGACCGCCATCCAGTTGGTGGCCGCCCTCAACGGCGACGTCAAAGGAGCCGCAGCCGATCCCGACTATGTACTGGAAGCCACCGTGCGCAAAGTGGCCGAACTGGCCGCCGGCCGGGGATAGCTCAGAGCTTGTCGACAGCTCAGAGCTTGTTGTAGGCCTGGGCCAGCGCCGACTTCTTGTTGGCGGCCTGGTTCTTGTGGATGACGCCCTTGGTGACGGCCTTGTCCAGCTTGCGACTGGTGGCGGCCAGCAGTTCGCCGGCCTTGTCCTTATCGCCTCCAGCGGCGGCGGTGCGGAATGCGCGGATGGCCGTGTGCAGGGACGACTTCACCGACTTGTTGCGCATCCGACGGCGCTCGTTGGTGAGAATGCGCTTCTTCTGCGACTTGATGTTGGCCACGCGTTAGTTCCTCTGTCTTAAAGATACGGTTTCTCAAGCTCGTGCAGTCAACGCCGGGACTGTTGCCCTCACGGCGCGTCGTAAGAATACCAGCAGAGCCGGGCCGCGCCCAAAATGCAGAACCTCTTGCCCTGCGGAAACGGCGTGCGTGATGCAGCATGTGACCGTGACCATTAGCAGCGCGCGGCCCCCGAAGGCCAAGGCCGCCCGCAACGGGTCCCGATCTGCTGCCGACGACGTCCGCGTGAACCTGGGCACCTTCGGTGGATATGCGGAGCCGGGCCCCTACAGTGCCGCCTTCGACGAGATGTTCGACCGCCAGGGCCGGGTTCGGGCGCCCTACAAGGGCATCTACACCGAACTGGCGCCCACCGACACCGACGAACTCGGCGCCCGGGCCGAGGCCCTGGGCCGGGCCTTCGTCGATCAGGGCATCACCTTCTCGCTGTCCGGCCAGGAACGCCCCTTCCCCCTCGACCTGGTGCCGCGGGTCATCTCGGCGGCCGAGTGGGCGAAACTGGAAGCCGGGATCACCCAGCGCGTCGTCGCGCTGGAGAAGTTCCTCGACGACGTCTACGGCGACCAGGAAATCCTTCGGGACGGGGTCATCCCACGCCGACTGGTGACCTCCTGCGAGCACTTCCACCGCGAAGCGGCCGGCATCAGCCCGCCCAACGGGGTGCGGATCCACGTCGCCGGCATCGACATCGTCCGCGACGCGGCCGGAACCTTCCGGGTGCTGGAGGACAACCTGCGCTCGCCGTCCGGCGTCTCCTACGTCATGGAGAACCGGCGGGTGATGACCCGCGTCTTCCCCAATCTGTTCGGCACCCACCGGGTCAGGTCCGTCGACGACTATCCGTCGCACCTGCTGCGGGCGCTGCGCAACGCCGCGCCCACCAACGAGTCCGATCCGACCGTCGTGGTGCTCACCCCGGGGCCGTTCAACTCCGCCTACTTCGAGCACTCGCTGCTCGCTCGTCAGATGGGTGTCGAACTCGTCGAGGGACCGGACCTGTTCTGCCGCGACAACCTCGTCTACATGCGCACCACCGAGGGGGAACGGCAGGTGCACGTGATCTATCGCCGCATCGACGACGACTACCTCGACCCGATGCATTTCCGGCCGGATTCCATCCTCGGGGTGGCCGGCGTACTCAACGCCGCACGCGCCGGCAACGTGGTGATCTCCAGCGCGGTCGGCAACGGCGTGGGCGACGACAAGCTGGTTTACACCTACGTACCGACCATCATCGAGTACTACCTGGGCGAGAAGCCGTTACTGGCCAACGTCGACACGTTGCGATGCTGGCTGGACGACGAACGAGCCGAAGTGCTGGACCGGATCGACGAACTGGTCATCAAACCCGTCGAGGGATCCGGCGGCTACGGCATCGTCTTCGGGCCGAACGCCTCGGACAAGGAGTTGGCGGTGATCCGGCGCAAGATCATCGCCGACCCGCGGGGCTGGATCGCTCAGCCGGTGGTCCAGCTGTCCACCGTGCCCACCAAGGTCGGCGATTCCCTGACCCCCCGCCATGTCGACCTGCGCCCGTTTGCGGTCAACGACGGCGAGAAGGTGTGGGTGTTGCCCGGCGGGCTCACCCGCGTCGCCCTGACCGAGGGTTCCCTTGTCGTCAACTCCAGTCAGGGCGGCGGTTCCAAAGACACCTGGGTGCTGGCAAGCCGATCCTCGGCGCAGGACCGGGAACTGCGGGCAGCGCAGGTGGTGCGAACCATTCCGGTGTCCGCCCACACCGGCACCGATCTGCACCCGCTGCAACAGCAGGCCATGACCGGTCAGCAGCAACAACAGCAACAGCAGCAGCAGCAGACCGGAGCCCGCTGATGTTGGCCCGCAACGCCGAGGCGCTGTACTGGATCGGCCGGTACGTGGAGCGCGCCGACGACACCGCCCGCATTCTCGATGTGACGGTCCACCAATTGCTCGAGGACTCGACGGTCGATCCGGATCACGCATCCCGAATCCTGTTGCAGGTACTTGGGATTGAACCGCCGGCGTCCAGGCTGGATATGTGGGCCTTGACCGACCTGGTGGCCTTCAGCCGCGGGCTGCCCGCCGGCTGCTCAATCGTCGACGCGATCTCCGCAGCGCGGGAGAATGCCCGTTCGGCACGCGAAGTGATCTCCGGCGACATGTGGGAGTGCCTCAACACCACCTACAACGCGCTGCCCGAACGGGAGCGGGCGGCGCGCCGACTCGGGCCGCACGAGTTCTTCACCTTCGTCGAGGGCAGAGCCGCGATGTTCGGCGGGCTGTCCGACTCGACGCTGTCCCGCGATGACGGCTACCGCTTCCTGGTTCTGGGCCGGGCCATCGAACGCGTCGACATGACGGTCCGGTTGCTGCTGTCCCGGGTGGGCGACAGCGCGTCCTCCCCGGCCTGGGTGAGCGTGTTGCGCGCGGCCGGCGCGCACGACACCTATCTGCGCACCCACCGCGGCGTTCTGGATGCCAACCGAGTCGTCGAGTTCATGCTCCTCGACCCCCTCTTTCCGCGGTCGGCGTTCTACTCCCTGCGCCTGGCCGAGCACAGCGTGGAGCGGTTGATGGCAAGCCCCGCCGACCGGGTGGGTCCCGCGGCCGAGGCCCGCCGACTGCTCGGGCGGGCCCGCAGCGAGCTGGAATTCGTCCGCCCCGGAGCGGTCCTGGACTCTCTGGAGCACCGACTGGCCGGGTTGCAGGACACCTGCCGGGATGTGGCCGAGGCTCTGGCGATGCAGTTCTTCCGGCCCACCATGTGGGTGGCCTGGTCGGACGCCGGCCACAACGCACCCCTGGTCGACGACATGGATGCAGGTGAGATCTGATGTGGCGGATGCGGGTAGTCCATGCGACCGGTTATGCCTACAAGGCGCCGGTCACCGCCTCCTACAACGAGGCGCGCCTGACCCCCCGGTCGGATTCCCGGCAGAACGTGATCATCAACAGGGTCGAAACCGCGCCGGCCACCCGGTCCTACCGCTACGTCGATTACTGGGGCACCGCGGTGACGGCGTTCGATCTTCACGCGCCGCATCTCGAACTCGAGGTCACGTCCTCCTCGGTGGTGGAGACCGACAAAGCCGAGATGCCCGCCACCGATGTCGACTGGGCCGCTCTTCAGTCGCCGAAGGTCATCGACCGCTACGACGAGGTGCTCACCCCGACCGACTACACCCCCAACAGCAAGCGCCTTGATCGGGTGGCCCGGCACCTGGCCAAGGGGCACGATCCGCGCCATGCCGTGCACGCTGCGGTCGAGTGGGTCCGCACCGAATTGCAGTACGTGCCGGGCACCACCGGGGTGCATTCCTCGGGTCTGGACGCGTTGCGCGAAGGCAAGGGGGTGTGTCAGGATTTCGCTCACCTGTCGTTGATCCTGTTGCGTGCCATGGGAATTCCAGCTCGCTATGTATCGGGCTATCTGCATCCGAAGGCTGACGCCACCATCGGGGAGGTGGTGCAGGGCGAGAGTCACGCCTGGATCCAGGCCTGGACCGGCGGCTGGTGGCACTACGACCCCACCAACGACACCGAGATCAGCGAGCAGTACATCAGCGTCGGATACGGGCGAAGCTACGCCGACGTCACTCCGCTGAAGGGTATCTACCTCGGCCAGGACTCCAGTCAACTCGACGTCGTCGTCGAGATGACAAGGCTGGCTTAGGAATCAGGGCGGTTCAGCACGAGACCGTCAGCAGATCCTCGCCGAGCTCAACCCGGCCGCTGAACTCTCCCGCCGCCAGTGCCCGCCACTGATCCTCCTGGCCGGGGACCAGTGGGGGCACGTAGTGGGTCAGCACCAGGGTGTCGACCCCGGCCCGCGCTGCGGTAGCCGCCGCCTGCTCAACCGATGAGTGGTAGTCCAAGATGTCGCGAATCCGCTGGACCGGCATCTGCTCCACCAGGTCCTTGCGGATCGCCGTGTGCACCAGCATGTTCGCGCCGTCAGCCAATTCGTCCAGGGTGACGCACGGCACGCTGTCACCGGCCACCACCACCGAGGCGCCGTCGTGCGTGATTCGGAAGGCGATGGTCGGCTCAACCGGCCGGTGGTCGGTGGGGGCCACCGTGATCCGCACGTCGCCGGCCTTCCACACCAGGCCCTCCACATGCTCTTCGACCTTCACCGCGGGCGGTTCGGTGATGTCGGCGTGGTGGGCGATCCGGTAGGAGATGTCCGGCGCGAGGGCGGCCAGGATGGCCGTGACCACCGCCTGGGTTCCCGGCGGCCCGATGATCGGCAGCGGGGTAGGGGCGAACGTGGTGACCCAACGGGTGGTGATGACATCGGCGAGGTCGGTGATGTGGTCGCTGTGCAGATGGGTCAGCAGCAGCGCGGTCAGGTTCGCCGCACCGACTCCGGCGGCGGCCGCACGCATCAGCACCCCCCTGCCGCAGTCGACCAGGAATGTCGAATCCCCGGCCCGCACCAGCGTGGACGGACCGGCCCGATTTGGGTCGATCATGGGGCTGCCGGTGCCGGTGAGAGTGATGTCCATGCACTCGTCTTACCCGACGAGCAGGCTCTTCCCACGCCCGGCCCACCCGTCGTAACCTGATGTGATCTCAATCACATACCAGGGGGTGGCTCGATGCGTATCGCGGATATCTTGCGCAGCAAGGGTGCAGGGGTGGCGACCGTCACCGAGAGCACCACCGTCACCGGGCTGCTTGCCGAGCTTGTCGTCCACAACATCGGGGCGATGGTGGTCATCGGCACCAACGGCGGGGTGGTCGGCATCGTCTCCGAGCGCGACGTGGTCCGCGACCTCGACCAGTTTGGGCCCGAGCTGCTGCGCCGACCGGTCGCGGAGATCATGAGTGCGGTCGCGGTGACCTGCCGGCCCGATGATCCCGTTGACGACCTGGCCGCACTGATGACCAACAACCGGGTTCGCCATGTTCCCGTCCTCGACGACGGGCGCCTGGTCGGCATCGTCAGCATCGGCGACGTGGTGAAGAACCGGATGGAGGAACTGCAGGCCGAGCGCCAGCAGTTACGCGCCTACATCACCGGAGGCTGACGTTCTTTCAGCTCCAGCGGTATTCGGTGCGCAGCCGGGCCGCGACGATCTCGAAAGTGGGCCGGTCCATGATCGCGCCCTCCCGCCGGATGCTTTCCTCGGGCACGTCCAGTACCCGGTCCAGCCGCACCCAGGACGGTCGGCCTTCGTAGTCCCAGCTACCCGGACCGATGTGCACCCAGCTCGGGTCGTGGGCGTGGTGTGCCTGGCTGGACAGCATCAACCCCAGCAGGGTCTGGCGGTCACGGCCCACCACCAAGACCGGGCGGTCTTTGCCCTTCGTCGGGTCGTCCTCGAAAACCACCCAGGTCCAGACGATCTCCCCGGGGTCGGCCCGGCCGTCCAGGTTGGGGGCGTACACGACTCTGCGGGCCCGGTGTGCGGTGGGCGCACTGTCGCGGGTGATCGGCCGCCCGGCGGTGATCGCCACCTGCGGAGGCGGGGGCATGGCGGTGGCGACCAGGGCCTCGATACCCAGCCGCAGACCGGTTTGGATACCGCTCTGGATTGTCCGCTGAACCCCGTTGGGCTGCTGCAACTGCCGAATCAACTTGGGAGCCTCGGTGAACACCAGGTGCTCGGTCTCCCTCAGAAACCGCTGAAACGCCCTCCACTGCGACGCCATTCTGACGAGCATAGGCGAGAGTCGCCGACGGCCGCGCGGCGCGATTGTGTCCGGCCGCGATCGGGTCGATACGCTGGACCACGCCGGAACCCGCCCGCCCACCAGGAGATTCCCATCAGCAGTTTCGCCGATCAGACGTTCACTGCGCCGGCGCAGATACGTAACTTCTGCATCATCGCTCACATCGACCACGGCAAATCCACGCTGGCCGATCGGATGCTGCAGTTGACCGGTGTGGTCGACGAGCGATCCATGCGTGCGCAGTACCTCGACCGGATGGACATCGAGCGGGAACGTGGCATCACCATCAAGGCCCAGAACGTCCGGCTGCCCTGGACGGTCAAGCACGACAGCGAGGGTCTGGCCGCCGGCGACTACGTCCTGCACCTGATCGACACCCCCGGGCACGTCGACTTCACCTACGAGGTTTCCCGGGCGCTGGAGGCCTGCGAGGGTGCGGTGCTGCTGGTCGACGCCGCCCAGGGCATCGAGGCGCAGACGCTGGCCAACCTGTACCTGGCCCTGGACCGCGACCTGACGATCATCCCGGTGCTCAACAAGATCGACCTGCCCGCGGCCGATCCGGAGCGTTACGCCGCCGAACTGGCGCACATCATCGGTTGCGAACCCGGCGACGTGCTGCGGGTCTCGGGTAAGACCGGCGAGGGCGTGGCCGAGTTGCTCGACGAGGTGGTCCGGCAGGTGCCGCCGCCCACCGGTGCCGCCGACGCCCCGGCCCGGGCGATGATCTTCGACTCGGTCTACGACATCTACCGCGGTGTGGTCACCTACGTGCGCGTGGTCGACGGCAAGATCACCCCGCGGGAGAAGATCAAGATGATGTCCACCGGCGCAACCCACGAACTGCTCGAGGTGGGCATCGTCTCGCCCGAACCCAAGCCGTCGGACGGCCTCGGCGTCGGCGAGGTGGGCTATCTGATCACCGGGGTGAAGGACGTCCGCCAGTCCAAAGTCGGCGACACCGTCACCAGCGCTCGCCACGGGGCCACCGAGGCGCTGACCGGCTACCGCGAACCCAAGCCGATGGTGTACTCGGGCCTGTATCCGATGGACGGCTCGGACTATCCGAACCTGCGCGAGGCTCTGGACAAGTTGCAACTCAACGACGCGGCGCTCACCTACGAACCCGAGACGTCGGTGGCGCTCGGTTTCGGATTCCGTTGCGGCTTCCTGGGATTGCTGCACATGGAGATCACCCGGGAACGCCTCGAGCGGGAGTTCGGCCTGGACTTGATCTCCACCTCGCCCAACGTCGTCTACCGGGTGATCGGGGAGGACGCCACGGAGAAGACCGTCACCAACCCCTCGGACTGGCCGTCGGGCAAGATGCGTGAGATCTACGAGCCGGTGGTGAAGTGCACGGTGATCGCGCCCAGTGAGTTCATCGGCACCATCATGGAACTCTGCCAGTCCCGCCGCGGTGAACTCGGTGGCATGGACTACCTGTCGCCGGAGCGTGTCGAACTGCGCTACACCATGCCGTTGGGCGAGATCATCTTCGACTTCTTCGATTCCCTGAAGTCGCGTACCCGCGGCTACGCCAGTCTGGACTACGAGGAAGCCGGCGAGCAGCAGGCCGACCTGGTCAAGGTGGACATCCTGTTGCAGGGCGAGGCCGTCGACGCGTTCAGCGCGATCGTGCACAAGGACGCCGCGCAGGCCTACGGCAACAAGATGACCGTCAAGCTCAAAGAGCTCATTCCGCGCCAGCAGTTCGAGGTCCCGGTTCAGGCAGCGATCGGCTCGAAAATCATTGCCCGTGAGAACATCCGGGCCATCCGCAAGGACGTGCTGGCCAAGTGCTACGGCGGCGACATCACCCGCAAGCGCAAACTGCTGGAGAAGCAGAAGGAGGGCAAGAAGCGGATGAAGACCATCGGACGGGTCGACGTCCCGCAGGAGGCCTTCGTCGCCGCGCTGTCCACCGATGCCGCCGGTGACAAGCCGGGCGAGAAGACCCGGAAGTAGGGGGCTATCTCCGTGGGTTGTGCGGCCCTGTTCCCGCGGATGTTGGCCGCCGCGTTCTGTGTCGGGGTCTCGGCGGGTTGCGTGGCGACCGTCGACGGCGGTGCGGTGCGCAAGCACGCCATCGGTCTGCAGGATGTGCTGCCCAGCGCAACCCAGGTAGCCCAGGCGGTGGGCAATCCGCTCGATCCGACAAGTCCACCGATGGTCGGCGGGATCGCACTGCTGCCCAACGGTATCCGGGACGGCGACGAGGTGTCTGAGCTGGAGTGTCTGGGGGCGGCGACACCATTGATGCGGGTCGTCTACGAGCGTGGCGACGTCCGCTCGGTCGGTCTGCAGGATTTCTCCCGCTACGGCGAGGGGCTGACGGTGTCCAGCGCTCACACCGGTGTGGTGCGGTTCGGTTCAGAAGATGAGGCCGCGCGGATGTTCGAGATATTCGCCGAGCAGTGGCGGTCCTGCGCGGACACCCTGGTCAGTGTGCAGGTGACCCCCAACTCCGCGCTGGAATGGATGATCACCGATGTGCGGCAGGCCGACGACATCGTGTCAGCGACGGTCCTCAACGGGGAGACCGACCGCCAGGCGGCCTTCCCGGTTGAACACGCCATCGGCCTGGCCGGGGAGTACATCATCGACGTCGATGTCGCGGTCACCGACGCCGAGCCGTCCCGGCGGGTCGTAACCGGCCGCGCGGCCGAACTGGTGCGGCTGATCCGGGACAACATCGCCGGCACCAGCTGAATCGGTCAGCGCCGACCAGGGGTCGTTCGGGCTCGATCAGAATTGGTCAGGACGGGGCGTTGGCCGGTTGGAATACCCCGGTCCCGTCGGCCTGCTCCTCGGCACGGATCACGTGGACCACGGCGTTGATCAGTGCCAGGTGGGTGAATGCCTGCGGGAAGTTCCCCAGGTGACGGCCGGTACTGGGCTCGATCTCCTCGGCGTAGAGATGCAGCGGGCTGGCAAACGAGAGCAGCCGCTCGCAGAGGTGCCGGGCGCGGCCCACTTCGCCGATCTCCACCAGTGCCGACACCAGCCAGAACGAGCAGATGGTGAAACTGCCCTCCGCCCCGGAGAGGCCGTCGTCGGTTTCCTCGACCCGGTAGCGCAACACCAGGCCGTCATCGGTGAGTTCATCGGCGATGGCCAGCACAGTGGCCCGGACCCGGGGGTCGTCCGGCGGCAGGAACCGCACCAGCGGCACCAGCAGCAGGGAGGCGTCCAAGGCGCTGTCGCCGTAGCGTTGGGTCAGCACCCCGCGCGCATCGACCCCGTTGGCCAGAATGTCGGCCTTGATCTCGTCGGCGATCGCCCGCCACTGCTGGGCGTAACTCTTCGAACCCTGCAGCGCGGCGAGTCGTGCCCCGCGGTCCAGCGCAACCCAGCACATCACCTTCGACGAGGTGAAGTGCTGCGGCTCGCCCCGAACCTCCCAAATGCCGCGGTCCGGTTCGCGCCAGTGCTTGATGGCTTCCTCGACCTGCTCCTTGAGCACCGGCCACAGCTGATCGGAGATGTTCTCCCGCGATTTGCAGTGCAGGTACACCGAATCGAGCATGGTGCCCCAAATATCATGTTGGCGTTGGTTGTAGGCGCCGTTGCCGATGCGCACCGGGCGGGCGCCGTCGTAACCGGATAAGTGGTCGAGTTCCTCCTCGACCAGTTCACGCTCGCCGCCGACGGCGTACATCACCTGCAGGGGCTGCCGTTCGCCGTTGTTGGCGCCGGACACGTCGGCGATGAAGGAGAAGAAGTCGTCGGCCTCGCGGTCCAGCCCCAACGTGTAGAGGCCCCACAGCGCGAAGGTGGAATCCCGCACCCAGGCGTAGCGGTAGTCCCAGTTGCGTTCCCCCTGAGGCGTTTCCGGCAGCGAGGTGGTGCTGGCGGCCAACAGCGCGCCGGTGGGCGAATAGGTGAGCCCCTTGAGGGTCAACGCGCTGCGCTGCAGATAGGACCGCCAGGGGTGATCCGGGAAATCGCCGATGTTGATCCACTGCCGCCAGGCCTCGGCGGTCTGCCACATCTTCTCGGCGGCGTCCTCATAGGTCTGCGGTGAAGGATGCGTGGACCAGGACAGCGCCACGAAGACGTTGTCCCCCTCCTTGAGTCGGGTCCGGGCGCGTGCTTCCCGGCCCTCTAGGCCGATCCGCAGATTGGTGGTCAGTCGCATCGTCGGGTGGGCGTCGGGGTCGGTGCGGGACCGGGCGATCGCCTCACCGTAGGCGTTGGCCGAGTACTCCCACACCGCGGTACCGCGGCCGTAGTCGAACGCCGGCTCACAGTTCATCACCAATTCGACAGTCCCACTGACGCAGCGCACCGTACGCAACAGAATGTGCTCGGCGTCCCAATCCATCGGGGTGCGGCGATGGGTGCGCGACCGGGCGTCGATGTCGTGCCAGGGACCCATCACCAGGGTGTCCCGCACGATGATCCACCCGGTAGGGGTCTGCCAGGTGGTTTCCATGATCAGGCTGCCGGGCAGGTAACGGCGGGCCGCCGGCACCGTCACCCCGTACGGCCCCAGCCGGAAGTGACCGGCCCCCCGGTCGAGAATGGATCCGAACACACTCGGCGAATCCGGGCGTGGGACGCACATCCACTCCACCGATCCGGCGGCGGAGATCAGGCAGGTGTTCTCGCAGTCGGACAGGAACGCGTAGTCGGCGATCGGCGGGAACTGGCTGCGGCGCGGACCGTTGGGGACATCCGGCACCGGTTTGGTGAGGTTGAGCCCAGTGGCAACTGCGGGTTCCTCACCTGCGGGTTGGGCGTGCAGCACCATCCCGCAATCATGGCGGCCGTGCCGTCTGCGCGTCCACCGATCCGATGAACAAGGCACCGGCGGTTAGGGTTGGGAGGTGGACCGAATCCTCAGCTGGTGGGATGGCTTCGAACTGTGGCTGTCCGGGCTGGGCTTCGTCTGGCAGACCCTGATCGTGATGCCGGTCGTACTGATGCTGGCCTTCGCTATCGCGGTCGTGACCGACGCTTTGCTCGGCGGCGGTATCCGAGTGGTCCGCCGGCTGCGCGGGGACGGCCAAGGATGAGCGGCATGCCCCGATCCCGGGTCACCCTGGCGCTGGTCGCTCTGCTGCTCCTGGTGGTGCTGGTCTGGCTGATCAACCGCTGAGCGCAGCGCGGGGGCGGACGGGTGTTAGGCTGCGGACATGCGTTCGGCTTACGGATTCGGCAGTGCTGTCGATGCTGTCGCCGTCGCCGTCATCAGCTGTTGTCGCTGATTTCCCTGCCCGTCCGGAGCTGGTGGAGATCGCGGCATCACCGATGCCAACCTCTCGTCTGCGGGCGTGCACCAAAGCCCCTGCAACGAGAAAGGCCCGCTGATGTCCGCAGGACCGCTTCGCCACCTGCGCACCGCCGCCGCACTCGCCGCCACCGTCACCGTGCTGGCCGGCTGCGCAGGTGGCGGGAGCAGCGATGTCGTCGGTGGCGGAAACTCCGACGCCGACACCACCCTGACACTGGTCGCCTACGCCGTCCCCGAGCCTGGCTGGAGCAAGATCATTCCCGCGTTCGCCGCGACGCCGGAGGGCAAAGGGATTGACGTGACGACGTCCTACGGCGCCTCCGGGGACCAGTCCCGCTCCGTGGTGGACGGCAAGCCCGCCGACATCGTGAACTTTTCGGTCGAGCCCGACGTCACCCGTCTGGTGAAGGCCGGCAAGGTCACCCCGGAGTGGAATGCCGATGTCACCAAGGGCATCCCGTTCGGATCGGTGGTCTCCCTGGTGGTGCGGAAGGGGAACCCCAAGAACATCAAGGACTGGGACGACCTGCTGCGCCCCGGCATCGAAGTGGTCACCCCCAGCCCATTGAGTTCCGGTTCGGCCAAGTGGAATCTGTTGGCGCCTTACGCCGCAAAAAGCAACGGCGGGAAGGAGCAACAAGCCGGCCTGGACTTCGTCGGCAAGCTCGTCGCCGACCATGTCAAGACCCGTCCCAGTTCCGGCCGGGAAGCCACCGACGTGTTCCTGCAGGGCACCGGTGACGTGCTGATCAGCTATGAGAACGAGGCAATCCACGTCATCAGGCAGGGCAAAGACGTTGAGTACGTCAACCCACCTCAAACCTTCAAGATCGAGAACCCGGTGGCCGTCGTCACCACCAGTACGCATCTTCAGAAGGCGACCGCGCTGAAGAACTTCCTGTTCACCCCCGAGGGCCAAAAGATTTGGGCGCAGGCCGGTTTCCGCCCGGTCGATCCGGCGGTGGCCGCAGACTTCACCGAGGAGTTCCCGCCCGTTCAGAAACTGTGGACCATCGCCGACCTCGGCGGGTGGGGTGCGGTGGATGCCGCCCTGTTCGACAAGGACACCGGGTCGCTGAGCACCATCTACAAGAAGGCCACCGGATGACCGCAGTGCTCAGCGCCCGGGCGGCGGTCTCGGGTCCGCGGGGCGGTTCCACCCCTGCACTGGCCGGAGCGGCATCGGTGTGGCTGAGCCTCATCGTCCTGTTGCCACTGGCGGCAATAGTCTGGCAATCCGGCAAAGGCGGGTGGGCGGCGTTCGTGGCCGCGGTCACCTCGAGTGCCGCGCTGGAGTCGTTCCGCGTCACGCTGACCGTCTCCGTCGGCGTCACGCTGGTCAACACGGTGTTCGGTCTGCTGGTCGCCTGGGTGCTGACCCGCGACGACTTCCCCGGCAAGAGGTTGGTCGACACCCTGATCGACCTTCCTTTCGCGCTGCCCACCATCGTGGCCAGCCTGGTCATGCTCGCTCTCTACGGGCCCAGCAGTCCGGTGCGACTGCACCTGCAGCACACCATCTGGGGAATCGGGGTGGCACTGCTGTTCGTCACGCTGCCGTTCGTGGTGCGCACCGTCCAACCCGTCCTGCTGGAACTCGACCGGGAGACCGAGGAGGCCGCCGCGTCGCTGGGCGCCACCAACCCGGTGATCTTCCGTCGGGTGATCCTGCCGGCCCTGCTGCCGGCCCTGCTGACCGGTGCCGGGCTGGCATTTTCCCGGGCGATCGGCGAATTCGGGTCGGTGGTCCTCATCGGCGGCGCCGTACCCGGTGAGACCGAAGTGTCCTCGCAGTGGATCCGGACCTTGATCGAAAACGACGATCGCACCGGCGCGGCGGCGATTTCCATTGTGCTGCTGCTGGTTTCCTTCGTAGTGTTGTTCGTGCTCCGCTGGATCGGTTCACGTGCGGCCAAACGCGAGGAGTTGGCGCCGTGATCCTCTCGCCGACGGCGCGCCTGGTCGCCCGCTACCTGGCGCTGACGTACATCGCCGTGCTGGTCGCGGTGCCGGTGGGTTTGATCCTGTGGCGGACCTTCGCGCCCGGCTTCGGGGCCTTCGTTGCCTCGATCAGCACTCCGGCGGCGATCTCGGCGTTGAACCTGTCGCTGCTGGTGGTGGCGATCGTGGTTCCGCTCAACGTCATCTTCGGCGTGCCGACTGCTTTGCTGCTGGCCCGCAAACGGTTTCGCGGAAAACCCGCGCTGCAGGCGATCATCGACCTGCCGTTCGCGGTGTCCCCGGTGGTGATCGGTGTCGCCCTGATCCTACTGTGGGGCAGCGCCGGTCTCTTCGGCTTCGTGGAGAACGATCTGGGATTCAAGATCATCTTCGGCCTGCCCGGCATCATTCTGGCGAGCATCTTCGTCACGGTTCCGTTCGTCATCCGTGAAGTGGAACCGGTTCTGCACGAATTGGGCACCGAGCAGGAGGAGGCCGCCGCCACCCTGGGATCGACGTGGTGGCAGACGTTCTGGCGGATCACCTTGCCGTCCATTCGCTGGGGCCTGACCTACGGGATCGTGTTGACCGTTGCTCGCACGCTCGGCGAGTTCGGGGCGGTTCTTTTGGTGTCATCCAATCTGCCGGGCAAGTCCCAGACCCTGACACTGCTGGTGAACGACCGCTACAACAGGGGCGTCGAATACGGTGCCTACGCTCTCTCTACGCTGCTGATGATGGTGGCGGTGCTCATTCTGGTGGTCCAGGTGGTGCTGGATGCGCGAAGGAGTCGCACGTGACCAATCCGACTGCCCCCGAGAACGCGATCGTCGTGAGCGGCGCCAACAAGCGCTACGGCGACTTCACCGCCCTGGACAACGTGGACTTCGTGGTTCCCGCCGGTTCGCTGACCGCTCTGCTGGGTCCCAGCGGTTCGGGGAAGTCCACCCTGCTGCGAGCGATCGCCGGGTTGGACCGACCGGACACCGGCACCGTGGTCATCAACGGCCGGGACGTCACCGCCGTCCCGCCGCAACGGCGCGGAATCGGCTTCGTATTCCAGCACTACGCAGCGTTCAAACACCTCAGCGTCCGCGACAACGTGGCGTTCGGATTGAAGATCCGCAAGCTGCGCAAGGCCGAGATCGACGCCAAGGTCGACAATCTGCTCGAGGTGGTCGGCCTGGCCGGTTTTCAGAACCGCTACCCCAATCAACTCTCCGGCGGTCAGCGCCAGCGGATGGCGCTGGCCCGCGCGTTGGCAGTGGATCCCGAGGTGCTGCTGCTCGACGAACCTTTCGGCGCGCTGGACGCCAAGGTCCGGGAGGATTTGCGGGCCTGGCTGCGCCGGTTGCACGACGAGGTGCACGTCACCACCGTTCTGGTCACCCACGACCAGTCCGAGGCCCTCGATGTGGCCGATCGGATCGCGGTGCTCAACATGGGTCGGGTTGAGCAGGTCGGCACTCCCACCGAGGTCTACGACAGTCCGGTCAACCCGTTCGTGATGTCCTTCCTCGGTACGGTGTCCGCGCTGAATGGAATCTTGGTGCGTCCGCACGACATTCGGGTCGGCCGTACTCCGGAGATGGCGATCGCCGCCGGCGACGGGACGGCTGAGAGCACCGGGGTCATCCGGGCTACCATCGACCGGGTGGTGTACCTTGGCTTTGAGGTGCGGGTCGAGTTGACCAGTTCAACCACCGGCGCCCCCTTCATCGCCCAGATCACCCGTGGCGACGCTGAGGCCCTCGCGCTGAAAGACGGTGACACCGTGTACGTGCGGGCCACCCGCATCCCGCCGATAGCCGGCGCCCTGCAGGCTCAGACCCAAGGAGGCTGACGATGTTCAGACGGGTACGGATGGCAGCCCTTGCTGGGGTCGTCGCGGTCGTGTGTTCGGCGGCCGGGTGCAGTGTGACCACCGGGGGGACTCCCGGCGGCGACGGCTCGGCCCCGACGAAGAGTGCGGTGACTCCGACTGGCGAGAAGCCGACCGATGAGAAGGAGGACGGCGTGACCGATGGGAATGGCGGTAACGGCGGCAAGGGTGGTGCCGGTGGACAGGGTGGTGCCGGCGGCAAGGGTGGTGCCGGCGGACAGGGTGGTGCGGGCGGACAGGGTGGCAAAGGTGGGCTCGGCGGTCAGGGTGGCACCGACGGTGCTGACGGTGCCGACGGCGCTGACGGTGCCGACGGTGCCGACGGAACTCCGGGCTGACCCAGCCCCGGCGTCCTAGGCGGCCAACCGCTGCGCGACAGCGTGGTCGAAGCGATCCAGCACAGTCTCGGCAACCAGGTGGTGGGCGCCGAGCGGGTCGGCCATCTCGACACCGGCCGTTTCCGCGATCGCGGTAACCCGGTCGGTGATCAGTCCCGGAGCGATGAACCACGGCGCCGCGACGATCCGGCCGGCACCGGCCTGGCGGAGAGCCTTGATGCCGTCGGCTACCGAAGGTTGCGGTCCGGTCGCATAGACGACCTCGACACCGGTCCACCGGGTGCCTTCGGCCAGTGCGCCGGCCAGGGTGGCGGTCCGGGCGTTTGCGGCGCTGTGCGACGACCCGACCGCCACCACCAGCACGCCGGTGCCGCTGTGGTGCGACTCGACCCCGCGCTGAGCAAGTCGTTCAGCCAGTACGCCGACCAACCGCGGATCTTCACCGAGGGTGTCGGCCTGCACCACATGGGCGCCGGACTCGGCGATCATCGCCGGAATGTCGACCCGCGCATGGTAGGCGCTGGCCAACAGCAGAGGCGTCACCACCGCCGGTCTGCCGCCCAGGCCGGCGAGGACGTCAAGCAGGTTCGGCTCGCTTTTCTCGCAGAACGCCACCCGGACATCCAACTGCGGCCGAAGCCGCCGGATCTCCTCGGCCACGGCGTGCGTGGTGGCCGAGGAGCGCGGGTCGGCGCTGCCGTGTGCGGTGAGAAGAAGCGACGGTGCCTGACTCACGATGCGTGCAACCCGCACTCGGTTTTGGTCAGACCTTGCCAGCGTCCACTGCGCGGGTCTGCGCCCTGCGCCGGTCTGGCGGTGCATGGAGCGCACCCGATCGACGGATAGCCCTCGTCCACAAGGGGATTGACCAAGATCCCGTGAGTCTCGATGTAGGTCTGCATATCCTCGTCAGTCCAGGCGGCCAGCGGATTGACCTTCACCAGCTTGAAAGCCTCGTCGAAGCTGATCAGCGGGGCCCCTGCCCGGGTGGGGGACTCCACCCGGCGGATCCCGGTCACCCAGGCTGCGTAGTTGCTCAGCGCCCGGCGCAGCGGGACGACTTTGCGCAGCCGGCAGCACTGTTCCGGATCGCGGGCGAACAGATCCTTGCCGAGCAGGTGGTCCTGTTGGGCCACAGTGTGTTCCGGCGTCACGTTCACCACCGTGATGTCGTGGACGGTTTGCACGGCGTCGCGGGTGCCGAGGGTTTCGGCGAAGTGATAGCCGGTGTCCAGGAACAGCACGTCGACCCCTGGGCGCACTCTGGCGGCCAGGTCCACCAGGACCCCGTCCTGCATGTTCGAGGCCACCACGTAGTTCGCGCCGAAGTGCCGGTCGGTCCACGCCAGCAGTTCCTCAGCGCCGGCACCGTCCAACTCGGCGGCACCGCGAGCGGCCAACTCGCGCAACTGATCGTCAGTCATCTGATCGCCTCGAGCGCTCGCCGCCCGGCTCATCGCAGGGCTTCCTCGTCGGCGCGCACCGCCCACTGGGCGAACCGTTCACCGGGTTCGCGCTGGGCGATGAAGTTGCGCACCACCCGCTCGATGTAGTCACCGAGTTCGGCGCTGAGGACCTTGTGCTGGCGGAGTTTGCGCCCGAAGTTGCTGTCCAGGCCCAGGCTGCCGCCGAGGTGGACCTGAAAACCTTCGACCGGACCGTCACCGTCGTCGACCATCTGACCCTTGAAGCCGATATCGGCCACCTGGATCCGCGCGCACGAGTTCGGGCAACCGTTGAGATGGACGGTGACCGGTACGTCGAGTTGGGCGTTGAGGTCGGCCAGTCGCTTCTCCAGGTCCGGTACCAGCGACTGGGCCCGGACGCGCGTTTCGGCGAAGGACAGTTTGCAGAATTCGATCCCGCTGCAGGCCATCAGATTCCGTCGCCACTGGGATGGAGTTGCCGACAGACCGAGTGCCGCCAGTCCGGCGATGAGTTCGTCGACCCGGTCGTCGGGAACGTCGAGGACGATCAGCTTCTGGTGCGGGGTGAACCGGATCCGGTCGGAGCCCACTCTTTCAGCCAGGTCGGCGACCGCGGTGAGGATCGTGCCCGAGACGCGGCCCGCGATCGCAGCCACCCCGACCGCGTTGAGTCCGTTGCGCAGCTTTTGCACACCGACATGGTCGATGGGGCGGACGACCGGATCCGGGGCAGGGCCGTCGATGAGGGGCCGCGTGAGGTACTCCTTTTCCAGGACCTCGCGGAACTTGACCGGCCCCCAGTCCTTGACGAGGAACTTCAGCCGGGCTTTGGACCGCAGCCTGCGGTAGCCATAGTCCCGGAATAGGCTCACAACGGCTTCCCACACGTCGGGCACCTCGTCCAGGGGTACCCATGCGCCCAGGCGCTGGGCCAGCATCGGGTTGGTGGACAGGCCCCCGCCCACCCACAGATCCAGGCCGGGCCCATGTTCGGGGTGGTTCACCCCGACGAAGGCCACGTCGTTGATCTCGTGCACGACGTCCTGCAGGCCGCTGATCGCGGTCTTGAATTTCCTTGGCAGGTTGGCGTATTCGGGCTTGCCGATGTAGCGGCGGACGATTTCGTCGATCGCCGGGGTGGCGTCGATGACCTCGTCGAGTGACTCGCCGGCCAGTGGTGAGCCCAACACCACCCGGGGGCAGTCGCCGCATGCCTCGGCGGTCTGCAGGCCGACACTCTCTAGCCGCCGCCAGATCTCCGGCATGTCCTCGATCCGGATCCAGTGGTACTGGACGTTCTGCCGGTCGGAGATGTCGGCGGTGTCGCGGGCGAACTCGGTCGAGATCTGGCCGAGCATCCGCAGCGACGCGGCGGTCAGCGCGCCGCCGTCGGTGCGGACCCGCAGCATGAAGTACGGCGCCTCGATCAGCTCGACGTTCTCTTCACCGGTGAAGGTGCCGTCGTAGCCCTCTTTGCGCTGGGTATACAGGCCCCACCAGCGCATCCGGCCGCGCAGATCGGTCTTGTCGATGCTGTCGAACCCCTGCTTGGAGTAGATCTCCTCGATGCGGGTCCGCACATTGAGCGCAGGGTCTTCCTTCTTGAACACCTCATTGGGGTTCAGCGGCTCATTGTCGCCGAGTGCCCACTGTCCCTCATTGCGGGGCTTGGCCTGGGTCATTGGTGCTCCTGGGATACGGAGCCGGAGATCGAGGGAAGCGTCCACCGTGGGGGTCCGGCGGCGCAGATCCGACGGCCGGCTGACGAGCAGGGGGACGGGTCTACGGCATCAAGCCGGACAACAACAGCTGCAGACTCGCATGAAGTCGACATGCCGCCGCGCCACCAGCGCGACTTTGCGCAGGGTAGAAGCGGTGGCGGACATGCCGACATTGTGTCACGGGCTGGTCAGGTTGCCCTAATCACCTCGGAGTGCTCTGGAACACTCGGGGGTGTGCTTCCAGAACTCGCCGTGACCCCGGGTCGCACCTTCGGGATCTATGTGCACGTACCGTTCTGCGCGACTCGCTGCGGGTACTGCGACTTCAACACCTACACCGCAGGTGAGCTGGGCGGCAGCACCCCGGACGGGTGGCTGGCGGCGCTGCAGATCGAACTGGCGATGGCCGCCGCCGCGGTCGGCGAGGTTCCCGTCGACACGGTGTTCGTCGGCGGTGGCACACCCTCGCTGCTGGGCGTGCAGCGACTCGCCGACGTGCTGGCTGCCGTGCGGGCCAACTTCTCGTTCTCGCCCGACGCAGAGGTCACCACCGAGGCCAACCCCGAATCGACCTCGCCGGAGTTCTTCGCCGCTGTCCGCGCGGCCGGATACACCCGGGTATCGCTGGGCATGCAATCGGCATCGGCGCGGGTGCTGGCCGTCCTGGACCGGACTCATTCACCGGGGCGGGCCGGTGCTGCGGCCCGCGAAGCGTTGGCGGCCGGCTTCGAGCACGTCAACCTCGATCTCATCTACGGCACGCCCGGGGAGTCCGACGATGATCTGCTCGCCTCGCTCGACGCCGCGCTGGCCACCGGGGTCGACCACGTCTCGGCGTACGCCCTCGTCGTCGAGGACGGCACCGCCCTGGCGCGGCGAGTACGCCGCGGTGAGATCCCAGCTCCCGACGATGACGTCCTGGCCGCCCGCTATCAGCTCATCGACCGGCAACTGAGCGCGGCCGGGTTCGGGTGGTACGAAGTGTCGAACTGGAGTCGGCCCGGCGGCCACTGTCGCCACAACGAGGGTTACTGGTCGGGCGGGCAGTGGTGGGGCGCCGGACCAGGAGCGCACGGTTTTATCGGCGATGTGCGGTGGTGGAACATCAAGCACCCCAGCGCCTATGCCGAGACGCTGACCAGCGGGCAGTCCGCGGCGGCCGGTTTTGAGCGGATCGGACCGCGCGAACGTCATATCGAGGACGTGCTGCTGGGAATCCGACTGCGCCGCGGACTGCCCGTCACGACGCTCAGCGGTACTGAACAACTGCGCGCCCGCCGGGCCGTCGCCGAGGGTCTGCTCGCTGCGGTCGGCGGCCGGTTGGTCCTGACCGACCGCGGCCGCTTGATGGCTGACGGGGTTGTCCGTGACCTGATCGACGACTGACCGGCCGCAACCGACTTGCCGCAAAAGTCAGGGCCGCGAGACGCCTGGCGGTCTGAAGCGTCTCGCGGCCCTAGCGCGGAGGGTTAGTCGAGGGTTAGTCGAGGGTTAGTCGAGGGTTAGTCGATGGCGAGCAGCGGTGATTGGCCCGGGGCGATCGAGAACGTGTGCAGATCGTTTCTGGGTTCGGCGTAGATCGAGGCGTGACCGGTGCGGGTGCACACCGCGGAGGTGCCCCGATCCGAGCAGTCCGGAGAGTTGGTGGCGCCGGCCACGGGTGCGGAGACAATCGCTGCCGCAGCGCCTGCCAGGAGCACCGGGGCGATGATCGTGAGACCGAGCTTCTTGGTCATGTCGAGTTCCTTTCTTTCAGGGCGGTGAAATCACCACCGGCGGTGGCGTTTTCGGTGGATCGCTCTATGTCTTAAGCGTAGGTGCGACTGGTTCGCCGGTCACGTCTCTCATAGAGAAGTCATATGTCAAATTCGCGAGGTGGCGTTCGTAATTAGGTGCGACTGTGACGGTCCGGTCCTCGGCCATGTCGTAGAACAGGCCCGACACCTCCAGCCGGCCCTGCTGATGCAAGTCGCGGACCAGCGGATGCCGGGCAATGATCTTGGCCTGTACCGCCACGTTGACGACGCTGAGCTGATCGGCGGCGTCCAGGCCGTGCCGGGCCGCACAGCGAGCCAGCGGATGGTTTCCGTTTCGGTATGCGGCCCGGGTGGTCTCGGTGTGAGCGAGCCAGGACTTGAGGGTGCGGTCGCTGACCGGCCGCTCGTCGGCGTTGAGCACGGTCCGCATAGCGCTGCAGCAGGAGTGGCCGCACACCACAATCTGCGACACCTTGAGTTCGGTCACGGCGTAGGCAATTGCGGCTTCGATCGAGGGATCGAATTGCCCTGCCGGAACAAGGTTTCCGACGTTCCGAACGATGTAGAGCCCACCGGGGTCGCTGCCCATGATGGCGTTGGGGAAGATCTTCGGGTCGGTACACGTGATGAACAGGGTGCTGGGCTGGTCGGTGCTGGATGATGACCGCTGCGGCAGGGTGTTCTGG
The DNA here is from genome assembly GCF_044370595.1 of Mycobacterium sp. GTDB lineage: Bacteria > Actinomycetota > Actinomycetes > Mycobacteriales > Mycobacteriaceae > Mycobacterium. The sequence continues at coordinate 28,532 of NZ_JBILVF010000002.1, read as the reverse complement.
CCCCCCGGCTGCTCCACGAACACCGTGCCGCCGGAGGCCTCGTGCTGACGCTTCCAGGCCTCAATGAACTCACGGGCGGCATGGTCGGTGAAGTTGACCGCCATCCGCATTCGTACCCGGCTGCCGCTCGGGACCGACGCCAGAGCCCGGTGCAGGCGCGGCAGCGACAGAAAGGTGCATGACCCCTCCAGATCGACCCGCCAGTCGCCGTCGGGGTCAGGCTCGGCTGCGACTCGGGCATTTGCCAGGCGCCACACCGTCATGAGGATCGCCATGGCGAGGCCCAGCAGCACCCCGTTGAGTAGATTCAGGAACACGACGCCGACGACGGTCACCAGGTACACCGCTATGTCACCGTTGCGCCAGGCGGTCGCGATGTGGGTGATCTTGACCAGTTGGACGCCGATCACCACCAACAGGCCGGCCAACGCGGCCATCGGGATCTTCTCGGCGAGCCAGGCGAACGGCAGGGCGAACACCAGCACCCACAGACCGTGCAGAATGCTCGAGGCGCGCGTCTTGGCGCCCGCGGCCACGTTGGCCGAGCTGCGCACGATGACCCCGGTGATCGGCAGCCCGCCGATCGAACCGGACACCATGTTCGCCGCGCCCTGGCCCACCAGTTCCCGGTCCAGATTGCTGCGGACACCGGTGTGCATGCGGTCGACGGCGACCGCGGTCAGCAGACTCTCCACACTGGCGATGAGGGCGACGGTGAGCACGCCAGCAGCGAATGCGCCCCAGTTCCCATCCGGCAGGCCGGGTAGCGCAATTGCATCCAGAAGCGAGCCGTCCAGGGCGATCTTGGGCACATTCGGGGCCAGTGCCAGGGCCGCGACGCTGGCGACGACGATGGCTACCAGCGGGCCGGGGACCTTGCGCAGTGCTGCCGGAACCCACCGCCAGGCCACCAGGATGGCGATCACCAGAAAGCCCAGAGCCATCCCGGCGAGATCGGCTTCGGCCAGATCCATCGGCAGGTCGATGACGTTGTGCCAGGCCGAACTGTGCGCCTCCCCGCCGAGCAGAACATGGATTTGCTGCAGGGCGATGGTGATGCCGATACCGGCTAGCATGGCGTGCACCACCATTGGCGAGATGGCCAGTGCTGCTCGTCCCACCTTGCTCAGGCCGAACAGAACCTGCAGTACGCCGGCGCAGACGGTGATCGCACAGGTGACTTTCCAGCCGAACTCAGCGATCAACCCCGCCACGATGACGGTAAGACCGGCGGCCGGTCCGCTCACCTGCAGGGGTGAGCCGCCGAGGGCGCCGGCGACCAAGCCGCCGACGATCGCGGCGATCAGGCCGGCCAACGCCGGTGCGCCCGAGGCGATTGCGATACCCAGCGACAACGGCAGCGCTACGAGGAAGACCACCAGCGAGGCGGGTACGTCGTAGCGCAGCACGGTTCGGGCTAGGTCTTTGGGGGACGGTGCCTCGGCACTTGCTGAGCCGAAAACCGTTGCGAGCGGGGCCATGTGATCGAGGGTAGGTATCCCCTATGAGCTCGCCAAGGATCGAAGGCAGACGCATAGAGAATCCATATTCAGTACTTTCATCTCGTAAATGTGACGTAATGATTACGGAGGGCAGCTCCCAAGGCTGCTCAGACTTAGGCTTATGAAAAAGGCGCTGCGAAGTAAAAATGAAGAAGATATGAAACCCATATGGGATCCATGACAGACCCAAGCACGACGCACACAATTGCACTATGACTACCATGGTGACTCCAAGAACTCAGCGCCAGCGCCCGGCGATTCTGGGCCAGCTTCCGCGGATCACCCGTGCCGACGGATCCCCGATTCGCGTGCTGCTGGTCGACGATGAGCCGGCGCTGACCAACCTGTTGAAGATGGCCCTGCACTATGAGGGCTGGCAGATCGAAGTGGCCCGGGACGGCCAAGAGGCGTTCGCCAAGTTCGCCGAGTTCGCCCCTGACCTGCTGGTGCTCGACATCATGCTGCCCGACACCGACGGCCTGCAGATCCTCAAGACGATTCGGGAGACCGAGGCCTACACCCCGACCCTGATGCTGACCGCCCGTGACTCGGTCCTCGATCGCGTCACCGGTCTGACGGCCGGCGCCGATGACTACCTGACCAAGCCCTTCAGCCTCGAGGAACTGGTCGCCCGGCTACGGGGTCTGCTGCGCCGGTCCAAAGCCATGGAAGCGCCCGAGGACGAGGTACTCACCGTTGGCGACCTCGTTCTCGACGGCGCCAGCCGGGAGGTCACCCGCGGCGGTGAGTCGATCTCCCTGACCGTCACCGAATTCGAGCTTCTGCGCTACCTCATGCGCAACCCGAAGCGGGCCATAAACCGTGCCGAGATCCTCGACCGGGTCTGGAACTATGGGTTCGGCGGCAAGTCCAGCGTCGTCGACCTCTATATTTCCTACCTGCGGCGCAAGATCGACACCGACAGGGAGCCCATGATTCACACGGTGCGCGGAGTCGGGTACATGCTGCGACCATCGCAGTGATCATCGACTGGTTGCGGCGGCGTTCGCTGCGCCGGCAACTAGTCATCGGTGTCTCCGCGATCGTCAGCGCCGCGCTGATGGGAACCGGAGCGGTCGCCATCCTGAGCCTGCGCAACGAGGTCGACACCCTCTCCGACGCCCAGGTGGAAAACTCCCTGTCGGCCTTCAAGTACTCCTACTCCAAGGCCCGGCGCGGTGAGCTGACCTTTCCCGGCCAAGCACCGGGCACCATCATCGTCCTGCTCAGCAACGGTTCGCCGGTGTTCGGCGCGAAGTTCAGCGACGGCGAACCGGTCCCGGCGCCGGCGCAGGCCCTGCAGGTCGTGCAGTCCCTCGACTGGAAAACCGGCGATGCGGTGACCGTCAGACTCGGCGACCTCGGGCCATACCGGGTGGGAAGTCGCGACATCGGCAACGGTGAGCGTCTGGTCTCGGCGGTGTCCCTGGAGGCTGCACACCGCACACTCACCCACAACACCCTGATCGTGGCGGGTTTGGTGCTGATAGCGCTGGTGGGGACCGCGGCCGGCACGGTCATGGTTGTCCAGCATGCCCTGCGGCCGTTGCGCCGCGTCGCCGCCATCGCCGGTCAGGTGGCGACGCTGCCGTTGGACGCCGATGAGTACCGCATCACCGCGCGGGTGGCCGAGATGGATACCGACCGGGAGACCGAGGTGGGCGTTCTCGGCACCACCCTCAATCGGATGCTGGACAACGTCGACGCGGCTCTGACCGGGATGGCCGATTCCGACCGGCGGATGAAGCAGTTCCTGACCGACGCCAGCCATGAGTTGCGCACCCCGCTGGCGTCCATCCTGGGGTACGCCGAACTGACCCGGCAGGAGAGCGAGATGCTGCCGCCGATGACCGAGTACGCACTGGAACGTATCGAGGCCGAATCTCGGCGGATGTCCACACTGGTGTCCGATCTGCTGCTGCTATCCCGCCTCGATGAGGGTCAGGATCTGCAGCTTGAGGATCTGGACCTGTGCGATCTGGCCGCCGACGCCGTCAACGACGCCATCGTCACCGCACCCGGTCACGACTTCGTCACCGATCTGCCCAACCGTGCGATATGGGTCCGCGGTGACCGGGTGCGGCTGCAGCAACTGCTGGCCAATCTGCTGGCCAACGCCCGGATCCACACCCCGGAAGGCGTAACCGTCACGGTGGGGGTGTCTGTGGCGGGACCCGATACGGTTAGGCTGACCGTCGCCGATGACGGGCCCGGGATCCCGGCGGCGATCATGCCGAACCTGTTCGGCAGGTTTGTGCGTGCCGATAAGGCGCGATCCCGGGAATTGGGTTCCAGTGGACTCGGTTTGGCGATCGTCGCATCGATCGTCGATGCGCACGGGGGCACCGTGGTCGTTGACTCGGTGCCGGGTCACACCGAATTCACGGTGCTGCTGCCCGCCGCCCCCGGCAGCACCTGATTCATCAGTTACTGTGCCCATCATTGAGAAAGAAGGTCGAGTCGTGATCCGAGCGGTGTGGAACGATGCAGTGCTGGCTGAGGCAGCCGAGACTGTGAAACTCGAAGGCAACGACTACTTTCCAGCCGATAGCCTGCGGCGGGAATTCCTCAGCGACAGCACAACCACCACGGTGTGCCCGTGGAAGGGAACTGCGCACTACTACACCGTGACCGTGGAAGGTGAGGTGAACCCAGACGCCGCGTGGTACTACCCGAAACCGAGTTCGCGCGCCCAGCAGATCGCCGATCACGTCGCCTTCTGGAAGGGCGTTCGGATCGAACGGGACGTTTAGGCACACGCTAGGCACCCAAAAAGTAGGGCCGCGAGGCGCTCGGCGGTCTGGAGCGTCCTCGCGGCCCTACTGGGCGGGGATGGTTAGTCCATGGCAAAGATCGGCGGTATCGGGCCGGCGCCGAAGGGGTTGCCGCCCGGTGCGAACGTCAGCGATTGCCGGTCGACGTTCGGTGTCGCGACGATCGCTGCGTGTCCGCTGCGGGTGCACACCGAAGCGACGCCGTTGTCGTCGCAGCTCGCCGAGGTGGTGGCGCCGGCGGCCGGTGCAAAGAGGATCGCTGCCGCGGCGGCCCCCGCCAGGAAGACCGGGGCGAGAATCTTGGTAGCCAATGTGTTGGTAGCCATGGTGTTTCCTTTCTCTGTGGGCGGTGAAACCCTCACCCGCTGTGTTGGTTTCGGCTTGCTCGCCCTGTGCTTTCAGCCTAGGTAGGGCTCCCGGGGGAGTCACGCCCTTCATAGCAAAGACATATCTTTTCATGATGTGTGATTCGCTATTTGCAGATGATCCAGGCCGGCCGCGTCGGCTCGACCAAAAGTAGGGCCGCGAGGCGCTCGGCGGTCTGGAGCGTCCTCGCGGCCCTACTGGGCGGGGTGGTTAGTCCAAGGCGAAGATCGGCGGCATCGGGCCGGCGCCGAAGGGGTTGCCGCCCGGGGCGAACATGAGCGATTGCCGGTCGACGTTCGGTGTCGCGACGATCGCGGCGTGTCCGCTGCGGGTGCACACCGAGGCGATGCCGTTGTCGTCGCAGCTCGCCGAGGTGGTGGCGCCGGCGGCCGGTGCAAAGAGGATCGTTGCCGCGGCGGCCCCCGCCAGGAAGACCGGGGCGAGAATCTTGGTAGCCATTGTTGTCCCTTTCTCTGTGGGCGGTGAAACCCCCACCCGCTGTGTTGGTTTCGGCTTGCTCGCCCTGTGCCCTCAGCCTAGGTAGGTACGGCGGGGCAGTCACGAACTTCATGCCAAACACATATTTGAATTCACGATCACTGATTTGCCAATAAAGGATGAGATGAGGCGGGGCGCTGTTCGGCGCTGCACTTGGAGGAGCTGTTCACGGCCGGAACACGTTGTTTCCGTAGCGCGTTCGTTGATCGGCTCACGCGGCGTCGATTGGTTTCGGCCACGAATTGTGTGACAACGGTATGAAGTTCGTGAATCTGAATTCGTAAGTAGTTACCGTGATTGATGAGGCCCTGCGGGACCAAAACGTCTCAGCCCGTAGAGCTTCCGACACGAAAGGAAGCCGACCATGACCGTCCACACGAGCGCCAGCAGATCGAAGTCCCTCTTCCTGGCCCCCTTCGTCGCCGCGGTTGCCGCCGCGGCGGCCATCATCGCGGCGCCCACTGCCGGCGCGGTTCAGTGCCGCGACAGCGGCGGGGCCAAGATGTGTCAGAGGCCGGGCCATGCCTCGATGCACGCCAAGCCCACGCCGCGCAACCCCACGGGCTCACTGTTCAGCAACGCCTGGCTGCCCGGCTACGGCCGCGGTCACCTGCCACCGCTGTTGGCTCTGGACTAAGCGCCCTCTGGATGGCCGGATCGGTGCCTGCGCCCGGTCCGGTCCATTCACGCGGCGTGGCACTCCGCGGGCTTGTCTGCTAAACCTGCTGCTGAACACACGTAAAATGGCAGCGGATTGGGAGGTGGGCCGATGGGAAGTGCCGATGACCGCCGCTTCGAGGTGCTGCGCGCCATCGTCGCCGACTTCGTCACCACCAAAGAGCCGATCGGCTCCAAAGCGCTGGTGGAGCGGCACAACCTCGGAGTCTCCAGCGCCACGGTCCGTAACGATATGGCGGTGTTGGAGGCCGAGGGCTACATCGCCCAGCCCCACACCAGTTCCGGCCGGGTGCCGACCGAGAAGGGTTACCGGGAGTTCGTCAACCGGATTCACGACGTCAAGCCGCTCTCGTCCCCGGAGCGACGCGCCATCCTGTCCTTCCTGGAATCCGGCGTCGACCTCGACGACGTGCTGCGGCGGGCGGTTCGACTGCTGGCGCAACTGACCCGCCAGGTGGCGGTGGTGCAGTACCCCACGCTGTCCGCCTCCACGGTGCGCCACCTCGAGGTGGTCGCCCTGACCCCGGCGCGGCTGCTGATGGTGGTGATCACCGACTCCGGCCGGGTCGACCAGCGAATCGTCGAACTCGGCGACACCATCGACGAGCATCAGGTGGGCCAACTTCGTGAAATGCTCGCCAAGGCGCTGGAGGGCAAGAAGCTCTCCGCCGCGTCGGTGGCGGTCGCCGATCTGGCCAGACAGCTCAGCTCGGCGGGAAAGCTGGGCGATGCGGTCGGCCGCTCCGCGACGGTGCTGTTGGAGTCCCTCGTCGAGCACACCGAAGAGCGACTGTTGATGGGTGGCACCGCCAATCTCACCCGCAATACCGCCGACTTCGGCGGGTCGCTGCGGTCGGTGCTCGAGGCGCTCGAAGAGCAGGTGGTGGTTCTTCGGCTGCTTGCCGCCCAGCAGGAGGCCGGCAAGGTGACGGTGCGCATCGGCCACGAGACCGAGGCTGAACAGATGGCCGGCACCTCGGTGGTGACCGCCGCCTACGGCAGTGCGGGAACGGTCTTCGGCGGCATGGGTGTGGTGGGGCCCACCCGGATGGACTATCCCGGGACGATGGCCAACGTCGCGGCGGTTGCAATGTATATCGGTGAAGTCCTGGGCAGCCGCGCTGGCTGACAGCAGCGCAGACGAAAGAGGTCAGACGTGGCACGCGACTATTACGGACTGCTCGGGGTGAGCAGGAACGCCAGTGATGCGGACATCAAGCGCGCCTATCGCAAACTGGCCCGCGAACTTCACCCCGACATCAACCCCGACGAGGGGGAGCGGTTCAAGGAGATCAGCGCCGCCTACGAGGTGTTGTCCGACCCCGAGAAGCGGCGCATCGTCGATCTCGGCGGTGACCCGCTGTCCAGTGCCGGCGGCGGCGGGTTCGCCGGGTTCGGCGGATTGGGCGACGTCTTCGAGGCGTTCTTCGGTGGGGGCGGCGGCTCACGCGGGCCGATCGGGCGGGTCCGGCCGGGATCGGATTCGCTGTTGCGGATGCGGTTGACCCTCGATGACTGCGCCACCGGAGTCACCAAGGCGGTCACCGTCGACACCGCGGTGCTGTGCGACCTATGTCAGGGCAAGGGCACCCACGGCAACTCCACCCCGGTCACCTGCGACATCTGCGGCGGCCGGGGTGAGGTGCAGACCGTCCAGCGGTCGCTGCTCGGGCAGGTCATGACCTCCCGCGCCTGCCCGACCTGCGGTGGGGTCGGCGATGTGATTCCCGACCCGTGCCACCGCTGCGGCGGGGACGGCCGCGTGCGCGCCCGCCGCGAGATCAGCGTCAAGATCCCGCCCGGTGTCGGCGACGGGATGCGGGTCCGCCTGGCCGCGCAGGGCGAGGTCGGGCCCGGCGGAGGTCCGGCCGGTGACCTGTACGTCGAAGTGCATGAGCAACCGCACGACATCTTCATCCGCGACGGTGAGGATCTGCGCTGCACCATCGATGTTCCGATGGTCGACGCGGCACTGGGCACCACCGTCACCGTCGAGGACATTCTGGACGGCGCCATCGAGATCACCATCCCGCCCGGAACCCAGCCCGGGTCGGTGACGACGCTGCGCGGGCACGGCATGCCGCGACTGCGCTCCGAAGCCCGCGGCGATCTGCACGCCCACATCGAGGTGGTCGTGCCCACCAAGATCGACGCCGGGGCGCGGGAGTTGCTCACCGAGTTCAGGAGCCGCAGCACCGAACGCGCCGGCGTGCGGAGCACCCGCGCGGCGGCACCGACGTCCGGGGGTGGGTTGTTCAGCCGGCTGCGGGAAACCTTCACCGGCCGCTGACGGGCTGGCCTCATGGCGGCGACCCTTTTCTACGCCGACACCATCCCGGGCGTCGGTGCGACCGCCGTTCTCGACGGTGACGAGGGCCACCACGCCGCCACGGTGCGCCGCATCCGGCCCGGGGAGACCCTCGTCCTCTCCGACGGGTCCGGAACGCTGGCCGAGTGCGTGGTGGAGAACGCCGACAAGCACAGCCTGACCGCGCGGGTCACGGCCCGCCGAACAGCACCGCAGCCCCGTCCGACGGTGACGGTGGTGCAGGCGATCCCCAAGGCCGAGCGTTCCGAGCTGGCCGTCGAACTGGCCACCGAAGCCGGGGCCGACGACTTCGTGGCCTGGCAGGCCGACCGGTGCGTGGCCCGCTGGGACGGCGAGCGCGCCGCCAAGGGTCTGCGCCGCTGGCGTGCGGTTGTCCGGTCTGCGGCGCGGCAATCACGCCGAGCGTGGATACCGGAAGTCACCGGGCCGCTGTCCACCGCCGAGTTGTGCGGCTATCTGAGCAGCCGGCCCGCGGCGGTGGCGCTGCTGTTGCACGAATCGGCCGGACTTCCACTGGCCGAAGTGTCCGTGGCGCAGGCGGACTCGCTGGTGCTGATGGTGGGGCCCGAAGGCGGCATCAGCGACGCCGAGGTGGCCGCGTTGGCCGCGGCCGGTGCCGTGCCGGTCCGGCTGGGGCCCACGGTGCTGCGCACCTCCACGGCGGCCGTGGTGGCGCTGGGGGCCTTGGGTGTGCTGACCGCGCGGTGGTCGGTGGACTGACCGCCCGCCGGCCGCCGAGATTGCGTCCCTGCGGTCGCTGGCCCGCCTTTTGCCTGCGTGAGGTCAATCTCGCGCTGCTCGCGCCCGGGGCGGCGTTAGAATCGCAGCACACCGGAAGAGTCGGAGAGTGGAGAAAGAGGCACCGAAAGCACGTGACGCCCCGCGAAACGAGCACTGCCGCGAAGATACGCAGCAGCATGACTGTTCCGCCCGACCTTGTCATGGGCTTACTGGGCTCCGCCGACGAGAACCTGCGTGCGCTGGAGGCGAACCTCTCTGCCGAGGTGCATGTCCGCGGCAACACCGTCAACCTGTCCGGGTCCTCGGCCGACGTCGCCCTGGCCGAACGGGTGATCTCCGAACTCATCGCGATCGTGGCCGGTGGCCAGGCACTGTCGGCCGACACGGTCCGGCGCAGCGTGGCGATGGTGGCCGGAGAGGAGAACACCTCACCGGCCGAAGTGCTGACACTGGACATTCTGTCCCGGCGTGGCAAGACCATTCGGCCCAAGACGCTCAACCAGAAGCGCTATGTCGATGCCATTGACGCCAACACCGTGGTGTTCGGTATCGGGCCAGCCGGCACCGGCAAGACCTACCTGGCGATGGCGAAAGCCGTTCAGGCGCTGCAGAGCAAGCAGGTGACCCGGATCATCCTGACCCGGCCCGCCGTGGAAGCCGGTGAGCGCCTTGGCTTTCTGCCCGGCACGCTGAGCGAGAAAATCGATCCCTACCTGCGGCCGTTGTACGACGCTTTGCACGACATGATGGATGCCGAGGCGATCCCGAAGCTGATGAGCGCCGGGGTAATCGAGGTGGCGCCGTTGGCATACATGCGCGGCCGCACGTTGAACGACTCCTTCATCATCCTCGACGAGGCGCAGAACACCACCGCCGAACAGATGAAGATGTTCCTGACCCGGCTGGGGTTCGGATCGAAAATTGTTGTTACGGGCGACATCACGCAAGTCGACCTACCTGGCGGCGCGCGTTCCGGCCTGCGCGCGGCCATGGACATCCTTGACGGGATTGACGATATCCACTTCGCCGAGCTCACCAGTGTCGACGTGGTGCGCCATCGGCTGGTGTCCGACATCGTCGACGCCTACGCCAGAGCCACTGAACAGCACGGGCTCAACCGGGCGCAGCGGCGGCGGCAGTAGGAATCACCCATGATTGAGGTCTCCAACGAATCGGGTATCGACGTATCCGAAGAAGAGTTGATCAGCGTCGCGCGCTTCGTCATCCGCAAGATGAACGTCAACCCGGCCGCCGAACTGTCCATGGTGCTGCTGGATCTAGCTGCGATGGCCGATCTGCACATGCGGTGGATGGACCTGCCCGGTCCGACCGACGTGATGAGTTTCCCGATGGACGAACTCGAGCCCGGCGGCCGTCCGGACGCTCCGGAGCCCGGTCCGTCGATGCTGGGCGATATCGTGCTGTGTCCGCAGTTCGCGGCCGAGCAGGCCGTCGCGGCGGGTCACAGCCTGGGTCAGGAACTGGCTCTGCTCACAGTGCACGGTGTGCTGCATCTGCTGGGCTACGATCACGCCGAACCGGACGAGGAGAAGGAGATGTTCGCACTGCAGCGCCGACTCCTCGAGGAGTGGGTGGCCGATCAGGTCGACGCGTATCACCAGGACAGGCAGGCCGAACGTGATCGGCGACTGCTGGACAAGACCCGGCATTTCGACCGTTGACCGGCTGGGAACATTGACCGGATTACTACCGCTGGCGGGCGCGATCTCCCTGATCTTGCTCGGTGGACTCTTCTCGGCCATCGACGCCGCCATCTCCACGGTGTCCACCGCCCGCGTCGAGGAACTCATCCGCGATGAGCGCCCCGGTGCGGTCCGGTTGGGCCGGGTGATCACTGAACGGCCTCGGTACATCAATCTTGTTGTGCTGCTTAGGATTGCCTGTGAGGCCACCGCGTGCGTGCTGATCGTGGCCTATCTCAACGATCGTTTCGGTTTGCGCTGGGCGCTGGTCGGCTCCGCTGCGATCATGACGGTCGCCAGTTTCGTCGCAGTCGGGGTGGGGCCGCGCACCCTCGGCCGCCAACACGCGTACTCCATCGCACTGGCGTCAGCGCTTCCGCTGCAGGCGATCTCGGTTCTGCTGGCTCCGATCAGCCGGTTGCTCGTTCTGCTGGGCAATGCCCTGACCCCGGGGCGGGGTTTCCGCAACGGCCCATTCGCCTCCGAGATTGAGGTGCGCGAGGTGGTGGACCTGGCCCAGCAGCGCGGGGTGGTGGCCGACGAGGAACGCAAGATGATCCAGTCGGTGTTCGAACTCGGCGACACCCCGGCGCGCGAGGTGATGGTTCCGCGCACCGAAATGGTGTGGATCGAGAGCGGCAAGAGCGCCGCCCAGGCGACGTCGCTGGCGGTACGCAGTGGCTACTCCCGGATCCCGGTCATCGGGGAGAACGTCGACGACGTCCTCGGCGTGGTGTACCTCAAGGATCTGGTGCGCCGGACGTACTACTCGGCCAGTGCCGCACGCGACATCACCGTGGCGGAGGTCATGCGGCCGGCGGTGTTCATCCCGGACTCCAAACCCCTCGACGACCTGCTCAAGGAGATGCAGCGTGACCGCGTCCACATCGCTCTGCTGGTCGACGAGTACGGTGCGACCGCCGGCCTGGTGACCATCGAGGATGTGCTTGAGGAGATCGTCGGTGAAATCGCCGACGAGTACGACACCCACGAGGTGGCTCCGGTGGAAGACCTGGGGGACAACACGTTCCGGGTCTCCGCACGATTGCCGATCGAGGATGTGGGGGAGCTCTACGAGGTGGAGTTCGACGAGGATCTCGACATCGACACCGTCGGTGGGCTGCTGGCACTGAAACTGGGCCGGGTCCCGCTTCCCGGTGCCGAGGTCGTCACGCACGGATTGCGGCTTCGGGCCGAGGGGGAACGTGACCCGCGGGGCCGGCTGCGCATCGGAACGATCCTGGTTCGGCGCGACACCGCCGACGATGAGACGGACGACGGGCCGAACCGGGCTGGCGACGGGTCCGTCGGTGGATGAGGGCTTCCGGTCCGGCTTTGTATGCCTGGTCGGTCGGCCCAATACCGGTAAGTCGACGCTGACCAACGCCCTGGTGGGCAGCAAGGTCGCGATCACCTCCAACCGGCCGCAGACCACCCGGCACACCATCCGCGGGATCGTGCACCGCCCGCAGTTCCAGATCGTGTTGGTCGACACACCCGGTCTGCACCGTCCCCGCACCCTGCTGGGCAAGCGGCTCAACGACCTGGTGCGTGACACCTACTCCGACGTCGACGTGATCGGATTGTGCATTCCGGCCGATGAGCCGATTGGCCCGGGCGACCGCTGGATCTACGAGCAGATCCGCTCCGTGGCCCCGAAGACCCCGCTGGTGGTCGTCGTCACCAAGATCGACAAGGTGGTCAAGGATGCGGTGGCCGCCCAACTGCTGGCGGTCGCCGACCTCGTCGGCGAGACCGCCGCCGCGATCGTGCCGGTGTCGGCCACCACCGGCGAGCAGATCGACCTGCTGATCGGGGTACTGGTCGATCACCTCTCACCGGGCCCGGCGTACTACCCGGAAGGCGAGCTCACCGATGAGCCTGAGGAGGTTCTGATGGCCGAGCTGATCCGGGAGGCCGCTCTGGAGGGGGTTCGTGATGAGCTGCCACATTCGCTGGCCGTGGTGATCGACGAGGTGGCTGCGCGCGAGGGCCGCGATGATCTCATCGACGTGCACGCGATCCTCTATGTCGAACGCGACAGCCAAAAGGGCATCGTGATCGGCCGTGGCGGTGCGCGGCTCAAAGAGGTCGGCAGCAACGCCCGGCGTCAGATCGAACGGCTGCTGGGCACCAAGGTTTACCTCGAGCTTCGGGTCAAGGTGGCCAAGAACTGGCAGCAGGACCCCAAGCAACTGGGTCGATTGGGGTTTTAGGGCCGACTCCGTCGGCGGGGACCTTTCGGCCGACTCCGTCGGCGGGGACCTTTCGGCCGACTCCGTCGGCGGGGGTCCTAGGCGTTGTCGCGGCGCGGTGCCAGACTGGATCAATGCGGTTGTACCGGGATCGGGCTGTTGTGCTTCGCCAGCACAAGCTCGGCGAGGCCGACCGCATCGTCACCTTGCTGACCCGCGACCATGGCCTGGTCCGCGCGGTCGCCAAGGGGGTCCGCCGCACCCGCAGTAAGTTCGGCTCCCGGTTGGAGCCGTTCGCTCATATCGACGTCCAACTGCACCCGGGCCGCAACCTCGACATCGTCACCCAGGTGGTGTCGATTGACGCCTTCGCCACCGACATCGTCTGCGACTACGGCCGCTACACCTGCGCCTGCGCGGTCCTGGAAACCGCCGAGCGGCTCGCCGGGGAGGAACGCGCGCCGGCCCCGGCGTTGCACCGGCTCACCGTCGGGGCGCTGCGGGCGGTCGCCGACGGGACTCGTCCGCGTGATCTGGTGCTCGACGCGTACCTGTTGCGCGCCATGGGCATCGCCGGCTGGGCGCCGTCACTGACCGAATGTGCGCGCTGCGCCGCCCCCGGCCCGCACCGGGCCTTTCACATCGCCGCCGGCGGGAGCGTGTGTATGCACTGCCGGCCGTCCGGGTCGGCCACCCCCGCGCAGGCCGTCCTGGATCTGATGTCGGCGCTCTACGAGGGGGACTGGGAGGTCGCCGAGGCGTCCTCGACATCGCACCGCAGTCAGGCCAGCGGCCTGGTGGCAGCGCATCTGCAATGGCATCTGGAACGTCAGTTGCGGACGCTGCCTCTCGTCGAGCGGGTCCAGTCTCGCGCCGCCGAACTCTTCAGGCAGGATGTGCCCCATGGCGATGGACCGGGTGGCCAGCTCCTGGCGGGGGGCTGAGCGCAGGCGCAGGGAGGTGTTTCCGCAGCTTCCCCCCGCGCCGGACGACTACCCGATTTTCCCCGACACCTCCACCTGGCCGGTGGTCTTTCCGGAATTGCCGGCCCCGCCGGACGGCGGCCCGCGGCGCCCGCCACAGCACCCCTCCAAAGCCGTCCCGCCATCGATCCCGGCCGACCAGTTGCCACAACACGTGGCCATCGTGATGGACGGCAACGGCCGGTGGGCCACCCAGCGCAGCCTGAGCCGCACCGAGGGGCACAAGATGGGGGAGGCCGTTCTCATCGATATCACCTGCGGTGCAATCGAAATCGGGATCAAGCACCTCAGCGTTTACGCGTTCTCCACCGAGAACTGGCGGCGCAGCGCCGACGAAGTCCGTTTCCTGATGGGCTTCAACCGCGAAGTTGTGCGCCGCCGCCGCGAAAATCTCGACATCATGGGTGTGAACATGCGCTGGGTCGGATCCCGGGCGCGGATGTGGCGCAGCGTGATCAAGGAGTTCGACATCGCCGAACAGATGACGGTCGACAACCGGGTGATCACCGTCAACTACTGCGTCAACTACGGCGGGCGAGCCGAAATTGCCGAAGCGGCAAGGCAGATCGCCCGCGAAGCCGCGGCCGGGCGGATCGACCCGGAACGGGTGGGCGAACGCACCATCTCCGAGCACCTGCACCGGCCCGACATCCCCGACGTGGACCTGTTCATCCGTACCTCCGGGGAACAACGGGCCAGCAACTTCATGCTGTGGCAGGCCGCCTACGCCGAATACGTCTTCCAGGACAAGCTCTGGCCGGACTATGACCGCCGTGACCTCTGGGCGGCCTGCCAGGAGTACGTCAACCGCAACCGCCGATTCGGCAGCGCATAGGCCGATCAGTCCCGGCAGTCCGTGCAGGTTCCGAACAACTCGATGGTATGGCTGACGTCGACGAATCCATGCGCGTCGGCGATCTCGGCGGCCCAGGCCTCCACCTCCCGACCGCTGACCTCCACTGCCGCGCCGCATCCGCGGCAGACCAGATGGTGGTGATGGTGCGGGGCGGCGCAGCGCCGGTAGACCGACTCCCCGGTGTCGGTACGCACCATGTCGACCAGCTCGGCGGCCGCCAGGGTCTGCAGGGTGCGGTACACCGTGGTCAGGCCGATGTTCTCGCCACGGCGGCGCAGTTCATCGTGCAGGTCCTGGGCCGAGCGGAACTCCTCGACCGTGTCGAGCAGCGCGATGATCGCGCCACGCTGCCGCGTCGCGCGAACGCCGGCACCAGCCGCGCGCGGATCGCTATTCGACACCATTTCAGTTGACCTTTGCACGGGTACGCAAGCCTGTCAAAGCCGGTCAAAGCCCGTCACCTACGCTGTAGCGGTTGAAAGTAGCCGCAGACAGGAGTGCATCTCAGGTGGCGTCCGTCATTGATTCCGTCGTCAATCTGGCCAAGCGCCGTGGGTTGGTGTACCAGTCCGGCGAGATCTACGGCGGCACCAAGTCGGCATGGGACTACGGACCTCTCGGCGTGGAGCTCAAGGAGAACATCAAACGGCAGTGGTGGCAGTCGATGGTGACCGGTCGCGACGATGTCGTCGGCCTGGACTCCTCGATCATCCTGCCCCGCGAGGTGTGGGTGGCCTCCGGACACGTTGAGGTGTTCAACGATCCGCTCGTGGAGTGCTTGAACTGCCACAAACGGCACCGGCAGGACCACATGCAGGAGGCGCACTTCGAAAAGAAGGGGGCCAAGGAGGGCGTCTCGTCACCCGAGTCGGTGCCGATGACCGACATCACCTGCCTGGACTGCGGCACCAAGGGTCAGTGGACCGAACCGCGCGACTTCAACATGATGCTCAAGACCTACCTCGGGCCGATCGAGACCGACGAGGGGTTGCACTATCTGCGTCCGGAGACCGCGCAGGGCATCTTCGTCAACTTCGCCAACGTCGTGACCACTTCCCGGCGCAAGCCTCCGTTCGGTATCGGCCAGATCGGCAAGAGCTTCCGCAACGAGATCACCCCGGGCAATTTCATCTTCCGAACCCGGGAGTTCGAGCAGATGGAGATGGAGTTCTTCGTCGAACCCGACACCGCCCGCCAGTGGCATCAGTACTGGATCGACACCCGCATGCAGTGGTATGTGGATCTGGGCATCACCCCGGAGAACCTGCGACTCTACGAACACCCCAAAGAGAAGTTGTCGCACTACTCCGACCGCACCGTCGACATCGAGTACAAGTTCGGCTTCCAGGGCAACCCGTGGGGTGAGCTGGAAGGAGTCGCCAACCGCACCGACTTCGACCTCAAGACACACTCGCAGCATTCCGGGGTCGACCTGTCCTACTACGACCAGGGCAGCGACACCCGCTACGTCCCGTACGTCATCGAACCTGCTGCGGGACTTACCCGTTCGTTCATGGCGTTCCTGGTGGACGCCTACGCCGAGGATGAGGCCCCCAACGCCAAGGGCGGAGTGGACAAACGTACGGTGCTGCGGCTGGATCCGCGGCTGGCCCCGGTCAAAGCCGCGGTTCTGCCGTTGTCCCGCAACGAGGACCTCAGCCCGAAGGCACGCGACCTGGCCGCGGAGTTGCGCCGCAATTTCAACGTCGACTTCGACGACGCCGGCGCGATCGGCCGGCGCTACCGTCGCCAGGACGAGATCGGTACGCCGTTCTGCGTGACGGTCGACTTCGACACGTTGGAGGACCAGGCGGTCACGGTGCGTGAGCGCGATGCCATGACCCAGGAGCGGGTCGGGTTGGACGCCGTGGCGGGATATCTGGCCGGCAAGCTGCTGGGCTGAGGCCCGCCCCGCCGAGCGTCGCTCGGCGGGTCAGAACCGCCCGCCGCCGCCGAGCCAGTCGCCGCCGGAACCGCCGTAGGACGTCGTCGACCCGCCGCTATACCCGCCGCCGTGGTAGCCGCCACCCATACCGCCGGTGAGGATGTTGCCCAGGATGATCCCGCCGACCATGGCGCCCATGTCGGACTGGCGGCGTCCGCCGTAGCTGGCCTGGTACTGGCGCTGGCCGGCCTGCACGTCGTCGTTGGCCAACTGCTGGGCCTGGGCGGCCAGCATGGAGGCGCCGTTGGCGTGCTTGATCGCCTCGTCGATGGCGGTGGCCCGCTTAGCCTCCGCAGCTTCGAGTTGGCGGATGGCCTCGTTGAGTCGGGTGCGGGCCTCCGGTCCGACGCTGCCGCGCCGGGTGTCGATGTAGTCCGACACCGAGCGCACCCGGGACTCGGCGGTAGAGAGCGCCTGGTCGTAGGAGCGCTGCAACCGGTCGGCAGCCTCACGCTCCTCGCTGACGCTGGCCAGCAGCCGATCCAGGTCGGCGTCGGCCTGGGTCAACTGGGTGAAGGCGCCCAGCGGATCGGCGTTGCCGTTGCTCTGCGCGGCCGAGACGGCCGCAACGGCGGCGTCGCGTGCCGCGGACAATTCGGCGGCCTTGGCCAGTCCACCCTTGGCGATCTGTTCGCCGGCCTGATTGATACCCCGCTGGATGTCGTCGATCGCCGAGGGCAGCGTCGAGACCGCCCGGCGGATATCACTGGCCGCACTGTCCACCGCATCGAGCATCGTGGTGGCTTGCTGCAGAGAGGATTCCGCACCGCGTACGCAATCGATCAGGTCACCCACCTCGCCGGCCACCGGCTTGGCGGCCAATTCCCGGCCGCGGGTGATCGCCTCGTCGGCGAAGGCCACCCGCTCCCGGGCGGCGTTGACGTTGCGGGCCACCGATGCCAGCGCGGACTCGTCGAATTCGGTTCGCAGTTGGGCAAGCTTGGCATCGGAGGGCTCCAGCCGAGCGGTCACCGTGACCAGTTGCTGGGTGAGGGAGTCCAGGCGCTCGGGGGCGTTGAACACCAGATCGCGCATCTGGCGGAACGACGCCGACTGGGTGTCCAGTTCCTTGTTCGCCTTGGCTGCCGACACCACCACCCGGGTTAGCAGGTCGCGACGTTCGGGCAGCGGTTCGGGAACGTCGTCGTCGAGTTTCTGTCGCACCACGAACGCCTGCTTAAGGGTTTCCCGGGCGTTGTCCACCGCCGCGGCGAACGGTGCGGTCTGCGTCTCGCCGAACTCCTCCACCGCCAGCACCAACTCGTTGGCACTGGTACGCACCGCGTTGTCCACTTCCACCACAATGGATTTCGACAGGTCATCGAGAGCGTTGATGGGCACTGACGCCAGCGCCGCGGGATCGGTGGGGTCGATGTTCTTGGCCGCGGCGACAGCCGACTCGTGGGCCTTACGGCGCCGCTTGCGGCCCCACACGGTCATGGCCCCGAACCCCAGCAGGCCCACCCCGGCCAGGACTACCAACGGAACCAGCATCGAGCCGCCACCACTGCCGCCACTGCTGCTGGCGCCCGCTCCCTTGAGGTTGGCCAGGCCGTTGGCGGCGGCGACCGCCGCGCCGGTCCAGTCGTTGTTGCGCAGCGCCGGTTCGATGCGGTCACGACGGATGTTGTCCACCTTCGTGGAACTGCCGCCCGCCGCGGCCGGGTTCACCAGGAAGGCATAGGACCGGTCTTTGGTGGCTACCGCCATGATGGCGTCCTCACTGCCCAGGTCGCTGATCTTCTGGGTCTGCTGAGCCCAGCCGATCGCGCCCTGGGGGGCGAAGGATTCCACGAAGACCACCCACAGCCGCACCCGGCGCTCGCTGTACAGCTGGTCGACGGCTTTCTGCACGTCAGCCAACTGGCGGTCGTTGAGCGCGCCGGCGTTGTCCGTGACGTAGTCGGGTAGCCGGAACGGGGGCTCGGCGGCCGCGGCCGGGGCCAGCAAGGTGGCTGCCGTGAAGATCGCGGCGAGCAGACTGAGCAATCGGGCAAGACGCATGACCGCCAATGTAGTGGTTCGCGCGCCGATGCCAGCAAAACTTAGTCACGATCAGCCCAGGGCGTACTGGCAGACTGCTGTGACGATGACGACCAACCAGACCGGACACTACGGCGAGGCAGACCGGGAGCGGGTGGTGGCCGACCCGGTGAAATCGGCCACCCTGGCGGGGACCAGCGCCGAACACCGGACCGACTTCGCCCGGGACCGGGCCCGGGTGCTGCACAGCGTCGCGTTGCGACGACTGGCGGACAAGACGCAGGTCGTCGGCCCGCGGGAGAGCGACACCCCGCGCACCCGATTGACCCACTCCCTGGAGGTCGCCCAGATCGGCCGCGGCATGGCCGTCGCGTTGGGCTGCGATCCCGACCTGGTCGATCTGGCTGGTCTTGCCCACGACATCGGCCATCCGCCCTACGGGCACAACGGCGAGCGCGCGTTGGACGACATCGCCTGCGACTACGGGGGTTTCGAGGGCAATGCGCAGAACTTCCGGATCCTGACCCGGCTCGAGCCGAAAGTGCTCGACCGGCAGGGCTGCAGCGTCGGGTTGAACCTGACCCGGGCGGCGCTGGACGCCGTCACCAAGTACCCCTGGCAACGTCCGGCGGGCGGCGGCAAGTTCGGGTTCTACGCCGACGACGCCGCGATCGCCGACTGGATGCGGTCCGGTGCGTCACCGGACCGGCCGTGCCTGGAGGCACAGGTGATGGACTGGGCCGACGACGTGGCCTACTCGGTGCACGACATCGAGGACGGGGTGGTCTCGGGCCGGATCGACCTGCGGGTGCTGGCCGACAGCAACGCCGCCGCCGCCCTGGCCGAACTGGGCACCTCGGTCTACGGGTCCGGGGCCGACGTCGACGAACTTGAGGGGGCCGCCCGCCGACTGTCTGAACTTCCGGTGGTGTCCGCGGTCGGCAAGTACGACGCCACCCTGATGGCCTCGGTAGCCCTCAAAACGCTGACCAGTGAATTTGTCGGCCGGTTCGCCTCGGCGGCCATCGCCGAAACCCGCCGTCGGGCCGGACCGGGACCATTGGTCCGCTATCAGGCCGATCTGCACGTGCCGCCGACGGTGCGTGCCGAGGTCGCCGTGCTCAAAACGCTGGCCCTGCAGTTCATCATGTCCGACCCGCAGCACCTCGACATGCAGGCCGGCCAACGGGAGCGGGTCGCGCGGGTGGCGGACTGGCTGCTGGCCGGGGCGCCGGCCACCCTGGACCCGTTGCTCGTCCCGGCTTTCACCGCCGCCGCCGACGACGCCGGGCGGATGCGGGTGATCGTCGATCAGATCGCCTCGTACACCGAAGGTCGACTGGAACGCATCGACCTAGACTTGGGTCCGTGACAGCCCCCAACCCCCCGTACGGCGGCGGTGGGGGCGCCCGCAAGGGCCGCATCCCCGACCGCGATATCGCCGCCATCCGGGACCAGGTCCGCATCGAGGATGTGGTCGGCGACTACGTCCAGTTGCGCCGCGCCGGGGCCGACTCACTGAAGGGTCTGTGCCCCTTCCACGACGAGAAGTCGCCGTCGTTTCACGTGCGGCCCAACCACGGCCACTTCCACTGCTTCGGCTGCGGCGAAGGCGGCGACGTCTATGCCTTCATCCAGAAAATCGAACACGTCAGTTTCGTCGAAGCGGTGGAGACGCTGGCCGACCGGACCGGTTACGCCGTCACCTACACCGGCGGCGGAAACACCAATCAGCGCGACCGCGGCAGCCGCAGCCGGCTCATCGCCGCGAACGCCGCGGCGCAGGAGTTCTATTCCGCGGCACTGCAATCCGCGGAGGCGGCCCCGGCCCGTCAATACCTGACCGAGCGCAACTTCGACGCCGCCGCGGCTAGCCGGTTCGGCTGCGGTTTCGCTCCCTCGGGGTGGGATTCGCTGACCAAACATCTGATCCGCAAGGGCTTCGAGTTCAAGGAGCTCGAGGCCGCCGGACTGTCCCGGGAAGGCCGGCGCGGCCCGATGGATCGTTTCCACCGCAGATTGCTGTGGCCGATCCGCAGCGCCAGTGGGGACACGGTGGGCTTCGGTGCCCGCCGGATTTTCGACGACGACGTGATCGAGGCCAAGTACGTCAACACTCCTGAGACCGTGCTCTACAAGAAGTCGGCCGTGCTGTTCGGCATCGACCTGGCCAAGCGCGATATCGCCAAGGGACACCAGGCCGTGGTGGTCGAGGGCTACACCGACGTGATGGCCATGCACCAGGCCGGCGTCACGACTGCGGTGGCCTCCTGCGGCACCGCGTTCGGCGACGAACACCTGGCGATGCTGCGCCGGCTGATGATGGATGACAAGTTCTTCAAGGGCGAATTGATCTACGTCTTCGACGGTGACGCGGCCGGGCAGGCGGCCGCACTCAAAGCGTTCGCCGGCGAGCAGAATCTGGCCGGGCAGAGTTTCGTGGCGGTGGCCGCGGACGAGAAATTGGCCGGGATGGACCCGTGCGACGTCAGGCTGCAATTCGGCGATGCGGCGTTGCGTGATCTGGTGGCCCGCCGCACCCCGCTGTTCGAGTTCGCCATCCGCACCACCCTCGCCGGCTACGACCTGGACAGCGCCGAAGGCCGAGTCGCCGCCCTGCGGCACTGCCTGCCGATGGTCGCCCAGATCAAGGACCCCACCCTGCGCGACGAGTACGCCCGTCAGGTGGCCGGCTGGGTCGGCTGGGACGACGTCGCCCAGGTCATCGCCCGGGTCCGGGAGGAGGCCGGCCGCAAGCCCGGGACGCGAGGCGCGCAACGGGGCCCGGCCACGCCGCGGCGCCCCACCGGGGTCGAGCGTCCCGACCCCCGCGACCCGACCCTGTGGCCGCAGCGCGAGGCGCTCAAAGCGGCTCTGCAGTACCCGGCGCTGGCCGGTCCGGTGTTTGATTCGCTGACCCCGGACAGCTTCACCCACCCCGGGTACAGCGCCGTCCGTGCCGCGATCGAGGCGGCCGGTGGGGCGTCGTCGGGTTTGACCGGCGGCCAATGGATCGAAACCGTCCGCGACCAAGCCCTCAGCCCGGCCGCGGCCGGATTGATCAGCGAACTTGGCGTGGAGACCATCAAGGTCGACGACGACGAGAGACTGCAGCGCTATGTGGGCGGGGTGCTGGCCCGGCTGCAGGAAGTCTGGGTGGGCCGGCAGATCGCCGAGGTCAAGTCCAAGCTGCAGCGGATGTCCCCGGTGGAGCAGGGCGACGAGTACCACGCGCTGTTCGGCGACCTGGTGGCCCTGGAGGCCTATCGGCGCAGTCTGCTCGAGCAAGCCAGCGGCGATGATCTTTCGGCCTGAGCAGGTTATTGTTGACATCTCGGGCAAACGAAGGCTAACGAATCAGCCCGGGATGGCGAAAGGTCAGGTATGGCACTCGCGAACATCTCCCTCCGGCGCGTCGCCGCCGCGGGTGCGCTGGCCGTTGCCGCGCTGACCGGGCCGGGGCTGGCCGCGTTGAGTTCCCCGTCGACCACGGATACCGCCACGGGCAGGTGCCTGGCCTGGTTCGGCGCCCGCGAGGACGGCGTCTGCCTGGGCTATTCCAACGGCAGCCCGACCTACATCGGCACCCCCTCAGTCGGCGTCTGGGGTCCCGGCTACGGCAACAACATTCCCGGCATGAACGGCATCGGCGTCACCACCGGCCCCCTGCTGCCGGGCCAGACCATCAACGTCCCGATCGGTGGGCAGTAACCGCCAGTTCAGCCGCGCTCGGGTTCGACGATCGTCGTCTGGGCGTCGATCTCGGCAATGGTGACCATAGGCCGGTCCGGGGAGACCCGCTCGGCGATCTTCCGGCGTCCGGCGTCGATCATCGACTTGGTGGCCGGGTGGCTGGTGACCGCCCTGCAGGTCCCGACGATCTGCTCATAGCGCTCCCGGCCGGCCTTGGTGCCCAACACGTAGCCCGCCGTCAGCACGGTCACAAACCCGATCACTGTGCTCCCTCCAAGCCCTGCGCTACCCCCACCATCCTGCCTGACGGCCCGGGATGCCGCCCCGGGTCCGGGGCCTTTGGGTGGTCGAACGTCGGTACGCTAAAGTTTCACCCCGTCCCGCCGATGGGCGGGAGCAGTCCCCTGTAGCTCAATTGGCAGAGCTCCCGACTGTTAATCGGGCGGTTGATGGTTCGAGTCCATCCGGGGGAGCCCCGCTGGCGACAGCGTCCTCCAGGTTGACGGCCCAGCCTCCATTGCACTGGGAGCTAGCCGCGGAGCCCCGTTCGGCTTTGGCGGCCAGCCTGTCCTACGCGGCGCGAACGGTGCTGCGGCGCGAATTCGGAGTGGGCGTGCCCACGCTGCGGCCGTAGATCAGGCGGGCTTGAAGTCGAACACGGTCGTCCCGCCACCGAGGTAGCCGTCGGGGCTGTAGCTGAAGTAGATCGGTCCCTGCCGGAACGGGATCAGGCCGGTGTTGAATCCCAAATTGGACGGCCAGTATTCCGGCACCAACTGGTCACCGGCCTTGACCTCCGTCGTGTACAGCAACGTGCCGTCAGGAGAGTAGGCCTTGATCGTGGTACCGACGGGCAGCCCGTCGCCTTCGGCGACATTGTCGACAATTGCGCTCGGCAGATACTGCTTTGCCACACCGCCACCGAGTCCACCACTGTCGATAACGCCGTACTCGACGACCTGTTGGATCTCGGTGAAACAGCCCTTCGTCGCGGCGGTGGGACAGCCCACGTCAGGGTTGACGACGCTGATCTGGACGGCAAGATCGGTGTAATACCAGCCGGGAACCGAGTTCTGTGCAGGCAGTGGATTGGCGCCGAAGCTCAGTTCGCCGGCACTACCCGGGCCCTGCCCGTCGAACAGGAAGCCCTGCCCGAGGCCGCCGGGAAGCGCCGGCACCGGACTGACGATGGGGTAACCCCGGTAGGGGGCGACGCCCATGAGCGGCTTGATGTTGACGGGATCCTTGCCCCAATCCTCCGGCTTGACCTCCTGGCCGTTGATGACCACTTTGTAGAAGATCCCGACCGGGACGGGCTGGGTGACCATGCCATTGCCGAAGTCGACACTCTGGGCATACACGGTGTAGTAGAACTGGCCCCAGTCCCCGTATTCGGCAATCCCCGACGCGCCGGTGGCGGGCCCCAACTGGTCCGCGGGGATGACACCGTCGGGGATGATCAGTCCTGCAGAGCCGGTGTCGACCTCGACGGGTTCGAATTCATAGCCAGCGATTTTCAGCGTTGTGTAGAACCAGGTGTTCGCCGAGTAGAGCGTCAACGCAGTGCCGGGTGACCCGCCGGCGGCGCCGGCGGCACCGTCCTTCCCGAGTAGTCCGGCGCCTCCCCCTGCACCGCCGCCCGCAGCGACTCCGCCTGCGCCACCGGCGCCGCCGTCGCCGAACAGGGTTCCACCAGCACCGCCCGCACCGCCCTGAGCAGCCGCCCCGCCGGTTCCGCCCGCGCCACCGGAACCGAAAAGCCCCGCCTTGCCGCCGGGGCCACCCAGGCCGCCGGGGCCACCGGCGCCGCCGGCCGCACCGTTGCCGTACAGCCAGCCGGCAGAACCTCCACCGCCCGCGGCGGCACCCCAGCCACCGGCGCCGCCGACGCCGCCATCACCCAGAGCCGACAGCGCACCGCTGTTCCCGCCGTCCCCGCCTGCCCCGCCCCTGCTGCCCTGCCCGGTCCCCTGGCCGCCGGCGCCGCCGGCACCTGCCGTGCCGAACGTTGCGAACAAACCGGTGTCACCACCACGGCCACCGGCGCCGCCGACGCCGTTCTGGCCCGATGCGACTCCACCGGCACCACCGGCCCCCGCGACGCTCAGCCAGGCGAACATGCCGGTGTTCCCGCCGCTACCGCCGCGCCCACCGATCTGCCCCCGGCCGCTCACCGAGCCGCCGGCACCGCCGGCTCCACCGTTGCCGAAGAACAGTCCGCCCACACCGCCGGTGCCGCCGGCGCTACCGTTGACGCCCGATCCGCCGGCGCCGCCGTTGCCGAACAGGCCGGCCGATCCGCCGGCGCCGCCGCCAAATCCGTTGCCGCCGTTGCCGAACAGGAAACCGGACCGCCCACCTGTGCAGGCGGTATTCGGGGGGCAGGTGCCGGAGGTCCACGAGTAGCCGTCGCCGATCAGGATGCCAGCGTTCGGATTCTCCGCGGTGCCGTTGCCGATGAAAACGTCGATGAAATTCTGAATCGGATTGCCGGCCGCCGAGGCGGTCGCCTGCACCGACGCGCCCGAAGGGAAAGCCCGGCCGGGCGTGGTCGACGCGGCCGGATGCACCACCGCCGACGGTGTCTGGAACTCCCGGCGGCTGGCCGCCAGTGCGGTCCACGCCAAGGGCGCCGCCGCCGGAACACCGTCGCCACCGCCGGACCCGACCACATTCAGCAGCCCGCCGTCCACGGACGTCACCGATCCCGACCCCGCGGCCAGTATCACCGGAGCCGGCGCGGACGGCCGCACTTGCTCCGCCGGGGCCGCTGGGACTCCCACGGGCGCCGCTGGGACTTCCACGGGCGCAAGGACATCGGCGACGTCCACCGACGGAGCCGCCGGCTCGGGTACGTCGGCGGGATCGGATGGCTCGGCGATCGGTGCGATTTCCTCGACCGGCTCCGTGTCGACCGCCGCGGCCGGTAACACGGTATCGACACCAGCGATCGCGACCGGCACCGAACCGCCGTCAGGCCCGCGCTCTGATCCCGGATCTGGCGCACTGGGCCGCCGGCGTATCTCAGGGGCTCCAGCCTGCCCCTCCGAATCGGCCGCGGCCGGAGTCGCCGCACGACTCTCCCGGGTATGCGCCGGGGACTGCCTCTTGGGAGCCGCCGCCCGATCTGACCTGTCGTCGGACACGCCCGCTGGGCCGGCCGTGTCCGCGTGGGCCAACGCCGGCATCGCTACCACCGACGCACCGATACCCAAGGCGACGGCCAGCGCCCCCACCCGGCCCACACATCGCGTGGGGACTGAACTCAGTCCGGGCAGGCGCGGGAGGGAATCTGTTAACACAGCAGGCAGGCTCACGCCGGACAGCCTAAAGCTGCTGGTGGTCCCTGCTCAACAACTCAGCCTGCCCAACAATTCGGCCGGGCGCTGGAAGGGACGGTGCTACGGATGGCAGTCGTCCTGCTCGTGGGACTGGCTGTGGTAGCGCTGGCCCCGGGCACCCATTGGCCCGGCCAAGGGAGAGCGAGGAGGCGATCGTCTGGAGGTGACCGGTTCAGGTCGCGGTAGGTCGCAGCAACCCGTCGGACAGGGCGGCTGGCAGAATCGAGCAATGACGTCGACCCGGCCCGAGGCGCCGGCGCTGCGCCCCCGGGGTTCGACGTCGCGATTGCCCTCCAAAGCGCTGACCCCGGTGGAGATGGCGCAGGCCGCGGTAATGGCTGCGCTCAGCGCGGCACTGGCGATCATCTCGGTGGTGATCCCGTTCGCCGGCGGGGTATCTCTGCTGGTCGCCGTGCCGATGGGGCTGCTCGGCTACCGCTACCGGCTGCGGGTGCTGCTCGCCGCAGCGTTCGCTGCGGCCACCGTCACCTTCCTGATCGCCGGAATCAGCGGGTTCATGGTGGTGCTGAACTGCGCCTACGTCGGCGGTATGGCCGGCATCATCAAACGCCGCGGTCGTGGCACGCCGACGGTGATCGCGGTGTCCATCATCGCCGGGATCCTCAACGGGCTGTGGATCATCGGGGCCCTGCTGGTCCTAGTCCGGCTGCGGACCCTGGTGCTCGACGCGCTGTCAGCCAACGTCAACGGCGTCTTGAACTTCATGGCCGACCTCCCGGTCTCCGGAGAGGCTTTCCGGCAGTCCGCCGAGCAGACCCGCGCGCTGTTCAACACGGCCATCCAGCACTGGCCGGTGCTGATCATGGCCTACTCGATCTTCACCATCGTGGTGGTTTCGCTGGTCGGCTGGTGGGCGCTGGGCCGGGTGCTGAACCGGCTGCGCGGCATCCCCGACGTTCACAAACTCGACGCCAGTTCTCTGTCCGGCGTGGAGAGCGCTCCGGTGGCCCCCGTCCCGGTACGGCTCACCGACGCCCGCTTCCGCTATCCGGGCGCCGACCACGACGCTCTGCGGCCGCTGAGCCTGACCATCGAGCCCGGTGAGCACATCGCGGTAACCGGCGCCAACGGATCCGGCAAGACCACCCTGATGCTGCTGTTGTGCGGCCGGGAACCCACATCGGGGAGCATCGAGCGTCCCGGCGCCGTGGGTCTGGGACAGCTGGGCGGGACCGCAGTGGTCATGCAGCATCCGGAGAGTCAGGTGCTGGGCAGCCGGGTGGCCGACGACGTGGTGTGGGGGCTGCCGCCCGGCACCACCACTGACGTTCCCGGACTGCTCGACGAGGTCGGCCTGACCGGTATGGAGGAACGTGACACCGGGGGGCTGTCCGGCGGGGAATTGCAGCGTTTGGCGGTGGCTGCGGCGCTGGCCCGGCAACCGGCGATCCTGATCGCCGATGAGGTCACCACCATGGTTGATCAGCGCGGCCGTGAGGGACTGCTCAGCGTGCTGTCCGGGCTCACCCAGCACCACGACATGGCCCTGGTTCACATCACGCACTACAACAACGAGGCTGAGATCGCCGACCGCACCGTCAATCTCAGTGAGTCCCAGGACAACATGGTGATGGTTGACCACGCCGCGGCGCCCACCGCCACAGTGACCCCGGTGGCGCATACCGATCACCGGCCGGTTCTGCAGTTGCGCGGCGTCGGCCACGAGTACGGCAGCCGCACCCCGTGGACCAAGACCGCTCTGCGCGATGTCAGCTTCACCGTCAACGAGGGTGACGGTCTGCTCATCCACGGCGGCAACGGCTCGGGCAAGTCCACGCTGGCGTGGATCATGGCCGGCCTGACCACACCCACGACCGGGGAGTGTCTGGTGCGGGGCCGCCCCGCCCACGAGTGCGTGGGTGACGTCGCGATCGCCTTCCAGGCAGCCCGGCTCCAGTTGCTGCGCAGCCGGGTGGATCTCGAGGTCGCCTCGGCTGCGGGGTTCTCGCCGTACGACACCGGCCGGGTGGTGTCGGCGCTGGCCACCGTCGGCCTGGACGGATCGCTGGCCGGGCGCCGCGTCGACCAGCTCAGTGGCGGGCAGATGCGCCGGGTGGTGATCGCCGGCCTGCTGGCCCGGTGGCCGCAGGCGCTCATCCTCGACGAGCCGCTGGCCGGTTTGGACGCCGCCAGCCAGCGCGGCCTGCTGCGGCTGTTGACCGATCTGCGGCTCAACACCGGACTGACCGTCATCGTCATCTCGCACGACTTCGCTGGTCTGGAGGAACTCTGCCCGCGCACCCTGCACTTGAACCGCGGGGTGCTGGCGCCGACCGGTGACCTGTCATGACCGCCACCCGTCAGCGCCGCCCGGTGGTCCTGCTGCGCCCGGTCCCCGGGACATCGGTGATCCACGAGTTGTGGGCGGGCACCAAACTGATTGTGGTCTTTGCCGCGTCGCTGCTGCTGTCGTTCTACCCGGGCTGGATCGCGATCGGCCTGATGGCGGCGCTGGTGGTGGTGGTGATCCGGCTGGCCCGCATTCCGCGCGGCACGATGCCGACGATCCCGCGGTGGTTGTGGATCCTGCTGGTGTTCGGTGCGCTGACTGCGACGTTGGGCGGCGGGCAGCCGGTGCTGCACCTGTGGTCCTACGACGTCGAGATCGGCGGGCTGTTGAAGTTCCTGCGGTTCACCGCGCTGTCGATCGTGCTGCTGGCGCTGGGGGCGCTGATCTCCTGGACCACCAACGTCGCCGACGTCGCACCCGCGATCGTGACGCTGGGCCGGCCGCTGCGCTGGTTTCGGATCCCGATCGACGACTGGGCCGTCGCGTTGGCGTTGGCTTTGCGGGCGTTCCCGATGCTGCTCGACGAATTCCGGCTGCTCTACGCCGCCCGGCGGTTGCGGCCGCGGCCGCTCATGCCCGACGGCCGGGCCCGGCGGCGGCGGTGGCTGGCGGACCTGGTCGATCTGCTCGCCGC
>NZ_JBILVF010000145.1:0-8883 GCF_044370595.1 Mycobacterium sp. | reverse complement strand
GGGGTGACCGTGGCGCTGCGCCGCGCCGACGAGATGGGCGACGCCATCACCGCACGCGGCGGCACCGGGCAGATCTCGGCCGCCCCGTCACGGCCTCGGCGCAACGACTGGGTGGCGTTGGGCGTCGTCGCGGTGATCTCGGTGGTCGCGATCGTGCTGGAGGTCAAGGGGTTGGGCGGGTCTGCCGTCCACGCACCTTCACGCGGGGATTAGCGCTGCGCGGCGGTGTTCGCGGCACGCTGGGCCACGGCCAGCGTCTCGGCCACCGGCCGGCGGCCCAGGAACATCTCGTCGAAGAACGGTTTGATGGCCTGAAAGCCCGCCGCGAAACCGACCCCGCCCGGGGCGGCGATGCGAGGTCCGTCGAGAACGGCGAAGAACGGGGCGACGTCCACCCCCTTGGCGCGCCAGTAGTCGAAGTACACCTGCTGGGCCGAGAGCACCGCCGGGATGGCTGCGCCGCTGCGGCCGAGGTAGGCGTTGCCGGGCCCGCCCAGCCAGTCCAGCACTTCGCGCACTGCTTCGGGGTGGCTGGTGGCCGGATTACCTGCTGCCACAATGCCGTTGGTCACGCTGACCCGCCCGGTAGGGCCTGCGGGCAGCATCGTCACACCCCATCTGAACCGGGCTTGGCCGGCGACCTGGGCCAGGTTGTAGGTGCCGGACTGGAACACCGCCATCCGTCCGGACAGGAACTGGTTGCGGGAGAAGTCGCCGTTGTCGTTCGTGTCGGAGGCCGGGGGAGCGACGTGGTCGGTGTTGATCAGGTCGACGACGTAGCCCAGTGCGGCGGCGGCCTGCGGATTGTCGAAGGCGAACTCATCGCTGTCGCTGAACACCCCGCCGGCCGAGCCGATGTAATTGAGGTTGATTCCCTGCAGGTCGTTGGCGGCGTTGTACCCCCACTGCCTTATCCGGCGCGGGTCGAATCCGGCTGTGGCGGAGGTCTTTCCGGATGCATCGACGGTGAGCCGGGCCAGCAGGGCCCGCAGCGTGTCCTCGTCCGGATCCGGATCCCAGCGGGCGTCGGCCAGCATCTGCGGGGTGATGTCGGCGACGGCGAGCAGGTCGGCGTTGTAGTACAGCGCGATACCGGCGTCGGTCAGTTGCGGCACCCCCCATAGCGTTCCGCCGCGGGTGAACTGGCCGACCACCGACGGCTCCCAGTCCGCCGACGGGCTGATGGGCATCAGCCGGCCGTTGTCGGCGTATTCGGCGAAGTGGGAGTTGTTGATCCAGAAGATGTCATCGGCGCCGCCGCCGGCCACATCGGTGCGCAGCGTGTCGAAGTAACCTGCGTAGGACACCAGCGTGGTGCGCACCTCGATGTCGGGACGCCTGCGGCTGAATTCGGCGAATGATTCCCGGTAGGCGGCGGCCACCTGGTCGTCCCACAGTCGAACCGTGACGACGGTCTTCCCGGACGGATCGTCGCTGCGACCCAGCCACATCACCGCCCCGGCCAGCACCAGTGCGACGGCCAGCAGTGCGGCCAGCATGATCGTGGAGAACCGGGGCCGGGGGATCACGTCCGGCCCGTCACTTCAATCCAGTGACGACGATCGAGCGCACGATGTGCTTTTGGAACGCCAGGAACAGCACCACCAGGGGCACGATCGCCACCGTGGTCGCGGCCATCACCAGCGTCCACTGCGCGTTGTACTGCGACTGCAGGCCCGCGGTGGCCACCGTCAGCACCCGCCACTTGCCGCCACTGGTGATCACCAGCGGCCACATGAAGCTGTTCCATTGGGAGACAACGGTGATCAGCGTCAGCGTGGCCAGGATGGGCTTGCTGGCCGGCACCACCACATGCACGATCACGTCCAGGGTGTTGGCCCCGTCCAGGCGTGCGGCGTTGAGTAGATCCTTGGGAATGGAGCGGAAGTACTGCCGCAGCAGGAAGATTGCGTACGGCGAGCCGAACAGGAACGGCAGCACCAGCGCCCAGAAGGTGTTGCGCAAACCCAGTTCAGCCATCATCAGATACAGCGGAACCACGGTCACCGTGGCCGGCACCATCAGCGTCGCGACGTAGACCCAGAACAGGGTGTCTCGACCCGGGAATTCAAGGCGGGCGAACGCGTAGGCGGCCAGCACCGAGAACACCAGCTGGCCGATGGTGATCATCGCTGTCATCAGAGCAGTCACCATCACGGCGCGGCCGAAGCCTGCCCCGCCCAGTGCGGTGTAGTTCTCGAGAGTGGGCGGATCGGGCAGCGACAGCGGCGTGCCGGTGGCGAACTGCTGCGCGGAGGTGAACGAGGTGAGCAGGCCGAGGGTGAACGGCGCCACGGTCAGCACTGCGGCGGCCAACAGACCGGCGTAGATCAGCGCACGTCGGGTCACAGCTGGACTGTAATCGCGGGCCGTCAACCCCGGTGTGCCGTCGTCACCTGCCGTCGAGGATCTCCGTCGTATCGCCCTGCTCCACGACCGCGCGCGCGACGTCGGCGAGTCGTTGGTTGGTGCGCCGGGCGTAGTTCCTGAGCAGCAAGAACGCACGATCCATATCGACACCGCCGCGCTCGGCGATCACGCCCTTGGCCTGCTCGACCACCACCCGCGTGTTGAGTGCGGTCTGCAACTGCTGGCCGATCAGCTCTGCCCGGGTCACGACTCGCTGGTGCATGATCCCGATCGTCGCGACGTCGGCGAGGGCCTGACCGACAGCGAGATCGGTCGCGTTGAGTGCATGTGGCTCGTGCCGGAAAAGATTGAGCGCACCGACATGCTCGCTGCGTAGCCGCAATGGCAGGGCCGATACCGAGCGGTAGTCATATTCGGCGGCCCGTTGCGCGAACGCCGGCCAGCGCTGCTGGTCGATCTGCAGGTCATCGACCAAGACCTGTTCACCTGTCTGGTAGGCGAGAAGGCATGGGCCGAAGCCCGCTTGGACTTGAAGCAGTTCGAGCAGTCGCGTCTGCTCGCTGCTCGATGCGAGTACTTGGAGATCCCCGTGTAAATCTCTGATCAGGATTCCGGCCGCCGCGATCGGCAGCAGCACCATCGAGCTATCGACGAGTTGCTGAGCAAGTTCGACGACGTCGTAATCCTCGACGAGGGTGTCGGCCAAGCCGACGAAAGCCCGGGCCAGTCGTTCGTAGTTATCGTTATCCATGTGTCTCATCCCTTCGTACGTGGGTCATCGGATGGACGGTTTGAAGCGTCGTCACCCTGATCGGGGTGCAAGCGCAGGCGCCGGTTGACGATGTCGTTTGCGACATCGGTGAGCAGTAGGTTGTTCCCGAATGCGAACCCTTGGAGACGGACGTAGGCCGTTCGGGCGTCGGTCCCCAGTTGAGCCATGACCATCCCGGTCGCCTGGTGCACCTCTCGTGTGCCCAGCGGCTGATTCCACCAGGAGCCCAGTGAATCGGGGAGTCGCCCATCGCGGTCGGTGTTGAGAAGAACAGCGGTGAGGAGTTCGGAAATCGCCACCGCATCAGCGAATTCCGCGGTTACAAGCGGTGCACCGACATCGCAGTAGAGATCCAGGGCCCCCACTTTGATCGCACCTATCTGAAGGGGCAGCGCGTACATCCCGCCGATGGCGTGACCGGAGATCTCGGCCAGGAACGCCGGCCAGAGACCCTCGGCCTTGGTCAGATCGGGTATCGAAATCGGTACGCCCCTGCCGATCGCGTCAAACGCCGGACCCTGCCCCAGGGTGATTTGCGTCCACTCGAGGCGCTCAGCGAGACGGTCGCTTCCGGAGAGAAACTCAAGGCCCGCACCGGACATGCTCAGCACGATCCCGGCCCGCCGCACGGGGAGGGCAAGCACACAGGCACCGCACAGGCGCCGTGCCCCATCGCCGTCGCGATCGGCGATCTGCTCGACCGCTGCCAGGAACCGTGCTCTGGCATCGGCCGAGCCACCGGAATTCACCTTGCTGCCGGAGTCGGCAAAGGCTGCGCATCGACGGCCCCCTGCGTCATCGCTTGATCATGTCATGCGCCGTCCGGCCCAGGTGTGCTGTTGCGGGAACGCCGATTCAGGCCTACAGTCTGAGGTGCATCGCTTCCCTAGTCCCCGGCAGTCGGCTGCGTACGGGTTGACGTTTGGCGGTGCACCTCACTTTCTGCTCAGGGCCCTCGCCTAGGTGAACACAGTGCGCTGCTCTGAGCGTTTTTCGGAGTTGGCAAAGTATTCCCGCCGGTTCGAGGGGTCCGGCGGGAATACCCCAGCGCAGACCGCTACGCCTCCCTCGTCCACCGGAAACATAGGGGAAGTCGAGCGATGACAAACGATTTGGCAATCCGGCTCACACAAATCCGACTGGTTCAGACTGAGGAACTTCTCGCCTGGCTGATCCAACGCAGCCAGTCCGGAGGCCGAGAGTTGGGGGCGGCACTGGGCGCCATCAAGGCAGCGCGGGCCATCATGACACGGCTGCCTGCCGATTGCGCTGAACAGTAACGTCAGCCGTACAGTTCGTAGTTCTGATTCCTGCGGTAGTAGAGGTGCTGCGCAGCGGTCACCCCGACCAGGATGGCGAACAAAACCACCGCCATCACTGCCGCCCGCCCGATGGCTGCCGCACCGAAGGCTTCGGCGTAAATCCTGTGTGCCACAAGGTCGGTGCGCCCGGCCGGGCCGCCGCCGGACAGTGCGTAGACCGTGTCGAACACCTGAGCCGCGCTGATCACCCCGGTGACCGAGACGAAGAAGAAGGTAGGCCGCAACATCGGCAGGGTGATCCGCCAGAACCGTTGCCAGGACCCGGCCCCGTCGATGCGGGCCGCGGCGTGGATCGACGGCGGGATGGCCAGGATCCCGGCCAGGAAGAACAGTGCGACGTAGCCGACGTTGGTCCACACGGTGACCGCCGAGACCACCGGTAGCGCCAGGGATGGGTCGGTCAGCCACTCGATGCGATGCCCCAGCACCGTGCTGACCGCGCCGTCGGTGGGGGCGAGGATCCAGCGCCACAGCACGGCCACCGCTAGCGGAGAGCAGATCCACGGAATCACGTACAGCGCCCGGAATAAGCCCGTGCCCGGCAGTCCGTGGGCCAGCAGGGTCGCCGCACCCAGGCCCAACACCACCTGCGCGGGCACCACGATCGCGATGAAGAGCAGCGTCACCAACAGCGAGTTCCCGAACGTCGGGTCGCTCAGTACCGAACGCCAATTGTCCAGCCCCACATAGCGTATCGGCCCAAGCAGGTCCCAGCGGTGCAGGCTCAGCCACACCACCACCAGCATCGGCAGCAGCAGGAAGCACACCACCCCGAACAAGCTCGGCGCCAGCAATCCGTAGCCCAGCAGGGCCGGGCGGATCGGGACACTCCGGGGTCGCTTCGCTCCTGCGCCCCGTTTCACGCTGAGCGGTCCGCGCGGGAACGGCGGAAGTCGACCACCGACAGCACCGCCCCGATCAGAGTCATGGCGATCCCCGGCCAGAACGTGAACCCGGCCAGAATCCCGAGACCGACCGGGTTCGGATTCGGATCATCGAGCAGGCCGATCTTGGACGCCGCGATCACCAACAGCAGCGGGGCCGAACCGAGAACGCTGGTCGTCAACCCCACCCACACCAGTGGGCGGATACGAAAGCGGCGGGCAGGTGGGGGCATCGCAATCATGGGGTCGGTCGGCGTGGTCGGTTGCCAGACTAGCCAGGGAGCCACCCCGCTACGGTGGATCCGTGAGTTCACGGGATGTCGACGACGAGTTCCTCGCCCTTCCGTTGCGTCAGTTGGCCGACGCGGCACTCTCGGCGGCGACCGCCGGCGGGGCCGGGTATGCCGACCTACGGGTGCACGCCCTCACCACTGAGATCGTGCAGTTGCGCGACGGCGAACTGGAGTCTGCGGTGCTGGACCGCGACATCGGCCTGGCGGTGCGGGTACTCGTCGACGGCACCTGGGGGTTTGCCTCCCACGCCGGGCTGACTCCCGACATTGCCGCCGAATCGGCCCGCCACGCGGTCGGGGTGGCGGTCACCTTGGCCAGCTTGAATGCCGACCGGGTCGAGTTGGCCGACGAACCGGTCTACCGCGACGCGATCTGGGTGTCGGATTACCGAACCGACCCGTTCACGGTGCCGACCGCCGACAAGATCGCCGTACTGGAGGACTACTCCGGCCGGCTGATGGCTTCCGATGGGGTTCATCACGTCTCCGCCATGGTCACAGGCGTCAAAGAGCAGATGTTCTACGCCGATACCTTCGGCTCGACGATCACCCAGCAGAGGGTGCGCACCATGCCCGCCTTGGAGGCGGTCAGCGTTGATCCCGCCGCGGGCAGCTTCGAGTCGATGCGCACCCTGGCCCCGCCAACCGGGCGTGGCTGGGAGGCGGTGGCCGGTGACCAGGTGTGGAACTGGACCGCCGAACTGGCCGAGTTGCCGACGCTGCTGGCCGAGAAGACCAAGTCGCCCAGTGTGGTCGCCGGTCCCACCGACCTGGTGATCGACCCGACGAACTTGTGGCTGACCATCCACGAGTCGATCGGCCACGCCACCGAGTACGACCGGGCGATCGGCTACGAGGCCGCCTATGCCGGAACCTCGTTCGCCACTCCGGACAAGCTCAACCTGATGCGCTACGGCTCGCCGGTGATGAACGTGACCGCCGACCGGACAGTCGAACATGGTTTGGCCACAATCGGTTACGACACCGAGGGCGTGGCGGCTCAGAAGTGGGATCTAGTGCGCGACGGCATCTTCGTCGGCTACCAACTCGACCGAGTGTTCGCGCGCAAGCTGGGTCTGGATCGCTCCAACGGATGCTCCTACGCCGACTCCGCCCACCATGTGCCGATCCAGCGGATGCCCAACGTCTCGCTTCAGCCCGGGGCGCAGGATCTGAGCACCGAGGATCTGATCAGCCGGGTGGACAACGGTCTCTATGTCGTCGGGGATAAGAGTTGGTCAATTGATATGCAGCGCTACAACTTCCAGTTCACCGGGCAGCGTTTCTACCGGATCCGCAGCGGCCGCCTCGACGGTCAGGTCCGCGACGTCGCCTACCAGGCCGTCACCACCGACTTCTGGAACTCGATGGAGGCCGTCGGTGGGCCCTCGACCTGGCGGCTGGGCGGGGCGTTCAACTGCGGCAAGGCCCAGCCGGGTCAGGTCGCGGCGGTCAGCCACGGGTGTCCGTCGGCGCTGTTCCGCGGGGTGAATGTGCTTAACACGTTGGAAGAGTCGGGTCGGTGATCCCCGCTCAGGATGCCGTCGAGTTGACCCTGCAGGCGGCCGCGAAAGCCGACCGGTGCGACGAGACCATCGTCATCGTCACCGACCGCAGTGAAGCCTCGTTGCGGTGGGCCGGGAACTCGATGACCACCAACGGAGTGTCCATCAGTCGCTCCACCGCGGTGATATCGATCGTCCGCACCGGCGATCGCGCCCACGTGGGTTCGCTGCGATCCAGTGTGGTCGACCCCGACGCGATCGAGGATCTGGTGGCCAACGCCGACAAGGCCGCGCACACTGCGCCCGAGGCCCGCGACGCCGCCCCGCTGCTGGCCGGGGCCGGTGAGCCCGCCGACTGGGACGACCCGGTGCCCGGCACCGGGGCCGGGGCGTTCGCCGAACTGGCTCGCGGGCTGTCGGGTGGCTTCGGCCGCAGCGAGCGGCTGTACGGCTTCGCCCACCACATCGTCGAGACGACGTTTGTGGCCACCTCGACCGGGGTGCGCCGCCGCTACACCCAGCCGACCGGGTCGTTGGAGATCAACGCCAAACGAGGGCAGGCCAGCGCGTGGGCGGGTATCAGCACACCCTGGTTCGCCGACGTGCCGATTGAACAGATGCTGATGGACCTGTCGACGCGGCTGGACTGGTCCAAGCGCACGGTGGAACTGCCCGCGGGGCGCTACGAGACGCTGATGCCGCCCTCGACGGTGGCCGACATGATGATCTACCTGGGCTGGTCGATGGACGGCCGCGGCGCGGCGGAGGGCCGCACCGCACTGTCGGCACCCGGCGGCGGGACCCGGGTGGGGGAGAAGCTCACCGACCTGCCGCTGACGATGTACTCCGACCCGTTGGCCACCGGACTGGAGTGCGCACCGTTCGTGCACACCCCGTCCAGCTCCGAGCGGCTGTCGGTGTTCGACAACGGCATGGACGTCGGTCGGGTGGACTGGATCCGCGACGGCGCGATCTCGGCGCTGGTCTACCCGCGGGCCGCTGCCGACGAGTTCGGGGTTGCGCCCGCCGTGCCGGCGGACAACCTGCTGATGACCGGCGGCACAAAGGATCTCGCCGAGATGGTCGCCGGCACCGAGCGGGGGCTGCTGTTGACCACGCTGTGGTACATCCGCACTGTCGATCCCACCACGCTGCTGCTCACCGGGCTCACCCGCGACGGGGTGTACCTGATCGAGGACGGTGAGATCACCGCGGCGGTGAACAACTTCCGGTTCAACGAGAGCCCCCTGGATCTGCTGCGGCGGGCCACCGAGGCCGGGCGTGCCGAGACGACTCTGCCGCGGGAGTGGAGCGACTGGGCCACCCGGGCGGTCATGCCGACCCTGCGGATCCCGGATTTCCACATGTCCTCGGTGAGCCAGGCGCAGTAGGCCGCGCCGGCCGACCGCGGGAACGGGCCTGCGCGCCGATGGCGCTACTCTTTTAGCGCGCCGGGTCGGTCCGGGGCAGGGGGCGGTAGCTCAGTTGGTTAGAGCCGCGGACTCATAATCCGCTGGTCGTCGGTTCAAGTCCGACCCGCCCTACCAGTTCCTGGTAGTCGGGCAGTACAAGTCGTTGAGCGGTAGTACTTCGCGCCGGCTCAAGTGAGCAACCCCCAGCTCGTCTTCCCATTCCTCAAGGTTGTCATCAACGCTCACGGATTCAAGAGATCCCGAGAAGGAAACCAGCAGAGCTTCAGTGTGATGACTAGCTTTGCAAACGCTGACTACGCCACCC
>NZ_JBILVF010000153.1:0-8068 GCF_044370595.1 Mycobacterium sp. | reverse complement strand
CGACCGGCCTGCGGATGCGGGAATGCGCCACCATCAACGATGCGCTGCGTGCGGTGCTTTCCCTGACGACGGCAGCAGCACCGGCACCGTCTCGCTAGCCCTGGCGGTCAGTCGTCAGCCTGCCGGAGCAGGACCCGGCGCCGGGCCGGGTGCAGGTGCCGGTTCGACAGGCGGCGGGGGTTCGGCTGCCGGCGGCGGGGGCGGCGGCGCGTCGGCGAGGACGAAGGGTATCTCCGCCGAACGCAGATTGCCCAGTTGCACAACCAGGTTGTAGGTCCCCGGACCGATCGGTTCACGCGGGAGCGGGCACTGCGGCGCCGAACCCATTCCCGTCCAGGTGACTTCAGTGGTGACCTGCTCGCCGGGGTTGAAGGTTTTGACCAGGGTCTCGTTAGAGGGCGCGCAGTCGAGGTTGGACCAGAGCCGATTGTTGTCCAGCGAGTAGACGTAGGCGGCCAGCACCGCTGCGCCGACGTCCCGCTTGCAGGCCACCAGACCGATGTTGGTCACCACCATCGTGAACTTGGGCTGATCCCCGATCACATACTGCGGGGCATTGGTGACACCTTTGATCGCCAGGTTGGAGTCGGGGCAATCATCGCCGGCCTGCAGCACCGGCGGCGGCGCAACGGCGGAGGTCGGCGTGGGAGTCGGTGCCGGACTGGATTCGGCCGGCGGCACGACAGGAGTTTTATCCTCCGGCTGGGGGATCTGCGCAGTCTCCGACTGGGCGGTGTCCTTGCCCGAGTCGGAACCCCCGAACAGGGCGAATGCTACGCCCGCGACCAGGGCGATGGCCAGCAACGCGATGCCCAGGGCTAGGCCGCGGCGCCGCCAGTAAACCTGGGACGGGAGCGGGCCATGCGGTTCTAGATCCAGCACGAATACACGGTAAGCCGAGGTCATCGCGAGGCGTCCGACCCTGCTCGGCGTGTCGCCTTGTTCGCTGGGCGCCCGGCGTACTCGAGTTAGTCGACGCCGATATCGCCGAGGTGTTCGCGCAACACGATGCGGCCGTCGGCCAGCAGGTACGTGACCCCGACGATGGCTAACTCGCCATTCTTGACCCGGTCGCCGATGGCGATGGACCTGGCGAGCAGTTGGGCTCCGGTTTCGATGACGTGCCGGGCCTCGAACTCATCGACCCGGGTCAGTCCGTCGCGGCGGCCCAGCATGATCGACGGCGTCACCCGCTCGACGACGTCGCGAACGAAGCCGCTGGGCACCTTGCCCTCGTCGAGGGCCGCGAGGGTGGCCTGGACCGCCCCGCAGCTGTCGTGGCCGAGTACCACGATCAGCGGGACATTCAGCACGGTCACCGCGTACTCGACGGATCCCAGTACCGCAGAGTCGATGACGTGGCCGGCGGTGCGGACCACGAACATGTCCCCCAGGCCTTGGTCGAAAATGATCTCCGCGGCGACGCGGCTGTCGGCGCATCCGAAAACCACTGCGGTGGGGCGCTGGGCGACGGCGAGGCTGGCGCGATGCTCGATGCTCTGGCTGGGATGGGCAGGCTGCCCGGCCACGAACCTGTCGTTACCCTGCTTGAGTGCCATCCACGCTTGCGCAGGGCTGGTTTCGGACATGGTCGGTATTGTGCACTGCCACCGAAGCAGGCCGACCGGCGGACAGCCCGTGAGCATCCCCGCCGCCGAACTTGTGCGCTGGTATGCGCAGTCCCGCCGGGACCTTCCGTGGCGGGCGGACGGGGTGACCGCCTGGCAGATCCTGGTCAGCGAGTTCATGCTGCAGCAGACCCCGGTGGCGCGGGTGGCGCCGATCTGGGTGGACTGGGTCGCGCGTTGGCCGACGCCCTCGACGACCGCGCAGGCCGGTGCCGCCGCAGTGCTGCGGGCGTGGGGCAAGTTGGGATACCCGCGACGGGCCAAGCGTCTGCACGAGTGCGCGACGGTGGTCGCCACCGAACACGGCGACGTGGTGCCCGACGACGTGGAGACGCTGCTGGGCTTGCCCGGCGTCGGTGCCTACACGGCGCGCGCAGTGGCCTGCTTCGCCTACGGCAAGACGGTGCCCGTCGTCGACACCAATGTGCGCCGGGTGGTGGCCCGGGCGGTGCACGGCAGGGCCGATGCCGCGAACCCTTCGGCGGTACGCGACCATGCCGAGGTCGCGGCCCTGCTGCCAGAAGACGGTTCAGCGCCGGTCTTCTCAGCGGCGCTCATGGAATTGGGCGCGACGGTGTGTACCGCCCGTTCGCCCAAGTGCGGTATCTGTCCGCTGACCGCGTGCGCCTGGCGGGAAGCCGGGTGTCCGGCCGGTGAGGGTCCACCGCGGCCGGTTCAGCGCTACGCCGGAACCGACCGTCAGGTGCGCGGCAGACTGCTCGACGTGCTGCGCGCCGGCGCCGGGCCGGTGGACCGCGCCCAGTTGGATGTGGTGTGGCTGACCGACACCGCCCAGCGCGACCGGGCCTTGGACTCGCTGCTGGTCGACGGTCTGGTGGAGCAGACTTCCGACGGCCGCTTCGCGCTGGCCGGCGAAGGCGACGACTAAAGCCCCGAGCGTTACGCCCCCGCGACGCTGGGCGCCGAGTGTGACGCTGGAGCGGGTTTGGGCGTCACCCAGTGGGCGTCATAGGTCAAGCGCGGCCAGGAACGACTCGACCGCCCCGCGATACTCCTCCGGGGCGTCGTCGTGCACCAGGTGGCCGGCACCGGGCACCTTCACATAAGTGGCACGCGAACCGGCCAACTCCGCCATCCGTCGCATCTGCCCCGGTGGCGCCACCGAACCGCCGGCCTCGATCAACAGCACCGGCGCCTGCACCGCCCGCCACTGCTGCCAGTAGTCCCGGGTTCCCCACTCGGCGGCGACGGCGATCCACCGCCCAGGCTTGCCGTGCAGCCGCCAACCCGTGGGTGTGCGGTCGAACGCTTCCAGGAAGTACCTGCCCGCGACGGGGCCGAACTCGGCGAAAACCGCATCGGCGGAACCGAATTCGGCGGGTAGTGCGTGCAGCCACGGCTCCCACGCTCCGACGGTGCGACCGATGAAGTCGGGGGCCATATCCTCCACGACCACCGCGTCAACCAGTTCCGGGCGGGCTGCAGCCAGGCACCACGAGTGCAGGGCGCCCATGGAATGCCCGATCAGCACGGCCGGGCAGTCGAGGTCTTCGACGGCGGCACCGAGTTGGACGATGAAGTGTTCGGTGCTGATCGGCGCCCGGTCATCGTCGTCGACGCCGCGGTGCCACGGCGCGTCATAGGTGTACACCGCCCCGTGCCCGGTCAGCCACTGCACCTGACGCGACCAGGTGCTGCCGCGACCCATCAGGCCGTGCACCAACACCAGGGGTCGCCCGGTGCCGCCGCGAAAGGTCAGGGAGCTCACCGTCTCATCTTGCCGGGAGGCCCCGTGGTGATAAACGCTGCCGGTAACCTGACCCCATGGCCGTGGTGAAGATCAACGCAATCGAGGTGCCACCAGGTGCGGGTCCAGAACTGGAGAAGCGGTTCGCCCACCGCGCCCACGCCGTCGACAATCAGCCAGGGTTCCTCGGCTTCCAGTTGCTGCGACCGGTGAAGGGTGAGGACCGCTACTTCGTGGTCACCCAGTGGGAGTCTGAGGATGCGTTTCAAGCCTGGGCGTCCGGACCGGCGATCGCCGCCCACGCCGGTGAACGGGCCAACCCGGTGTCCACCGGCGCTTCGCTACTGGAGTTCGAGGTCGTGATGGACGTTGCCGCGTCCGACAAGCACTAGGCCCCGGCGCGCGGTGGCTCTCGCCGCCACGCTGACCACCGCACTGTGTCTGGCCACCAGTTGCGCGCCCCCACCGGAACCGGTCGCCAACGCGGGTTCCCAGATCGCCCTGAACACTCCGCAGGGCGTACGGGCCAAGCAGGTCCTGGACATGCTCAACTCCGATTGGCCAATCGGAACCCACAGCGTGGCGACCCTGGCGGCGCCGGACATGATCGACCCGATCACCGCAAGTCTGGAGTCACTGTGGTGGGACCGGCCCTACACCCTGACCGGGGTGGACATCGGGGCAGGTTCGGCCAAACTGCATCTGATCAGTTCATTCGGGGCGCAGCAGGACGTCGAACTGCGCACCGACGACCAGACCATGGTGAGCCGCCTGGTGATGGACACCCACAAGCCGGTCATCAACTCCTGGCAAGATGTCGATGCGGCACTCGAGCGCACCGGTGCGCGGTACTCGTGGGCGGTCTCCAAGGTCAATGACGGCAGCTGCGCGAAAGTGGCCGGGACCAACACCGCCGATTCGCTGCCGCTGGCGTCGATCTTCAAAACCTATGTCCTCTATGCCGTCGAAGATGCGATCCGGGCGGGCACCCTGGGCTGGGGTGACCTGCTCACCATCACCGCCGAAGCCAAGAAGCTCGGGTCATCGGGCTTCGACGAACTGCCGCCCGGTACCCAGATCAGCGTGCGGCAGGCGGCCGGCAAGATGATCGCGACCAGTGACAACATGGCGACCGACCTGCTCATCGGCCGCCTCGGCACCCAAGCTGTGGAGCGGGCTCTGGTCAGCGCCGGGCACCACGACCCG
Organism: Mycobacterium sp.; assembly: GCF_044370595.1. Classification (GTDB taxonomy): domain Bacteria; phylum Actinomycetota; class Actinomycetes; order Mycobacteriales; family Mycobacteriaceae; genus Mycobacterium. The sequence goes on along the minus strand of NZ_JBILVF010000153.1, from coordinate 3,526 downwards.
GCCAGCATGACGCCGTTTCCGACGATGCGCCAGATCTTCGCCGTCGGCTGGGGCAACCCGGATGTCCGGGAGCAGTGGAAGTCGGCATCCCCGTCGGACCGGGCGGTGCTGCTGCGGGAGACCAATGCCCGCCCCTACCAACCGGATCCGGAACGCACCCGCTCCCCCGGGTCGGCCTATGGGGCAGAGTGGTACGGCAGCGCCGAGGACATCTGCCGGGTCCATGCCCGACTGCAGCGCAATGCAGTCGGGCCGGCGGCCCCGGTTCGCGACATCATGGCGGAGGAACCGGGCATCGACCTTGACCGCCGGGACTGGCCCTATATCGGCGCCAAAGCCGGCAACCTGCCCGGCGATCTGACTTTCAGCTGGTATGCCGAGGACCGCACCGGTCAGGCGTGGGTGGTGAGTTTCCAACTCAACTGGCCGCGCTACCACAGCCCGAACGCGGGCGGCTGGGTGATGACCATCATCAAGCAGGTATTCGGCATGCTGCCGCGCTAACGCTGGCCAGCCCCCGCCGCCGAGCGATGCGAGACGCCAAGACGGGCGGCCACCAACAGGTGACCGCCCGTTTCGGCGGGGCCATCAATCCGAGGTGGTGATCACCGCGGCGGTCGCATCGGCGAGATCCGACTCGATGACGGACCGCTTCGGCCCACCGCTGAAGGTGAACTTGGCATCCTCACCGGCCCCCTCGCCGTCCCAGTTCTCGACGTCGACGGTGACCAGCTGACCGGGGCCGACCTCCTCGAAGAGGATCTTCTCGCTCAGAGTGTCCTCGATCTCGCGCTGAATGGTCCGACGCAGCGGGCGGGCACCCAGGACCGGGTCGAAGCCCCGCTTGGCCAGCAGCGACTTGGCCCTGTCCGTCAGCTCCATCTCCATGTCCTTGGCCTTGAGCTGCTTGCCGACCCGGTTGACCATCAGGTCGACCATCTGGATGATCTCGTCCTTGGTCAGCTGGTGGAACACGATGATGTCGTCGATGCGGTTGAGGAACTCCGGCCGGAAGTGCTTCTTGAGTTCGTCGTTGACCTTCTGCTTCATCCGCTCGTAGTTGTTCTCCCCGCCACCCTGGGTGAAGCCCAGCCCGACGGCCTTGGAGATGTCGGAGGTGCCCAGGTTCGAGGTGAAGATCAGCACCGTGTTCTTGAAGTCCACTGTCCGACCCTGGCCGTCGGTCAGGCGACCATCCTCGAGGACCTGCAGCAGGGTGTTGTAAATCTCCTGGTGCGCCTTCTCGATCTCGTCGAAGAGCACCACCGAGAACGGCTTGCGGCGCACCTTCTCGGTGAGCTGACCGCCCTCCTCGTAGCCGACGTACCCGGGCGGGGCGCCGAACAGCCGCGAGGCGGTGAACCGGTCGTGGAATTCGCCCATGTCGATCTGGATCAGCGCGTCGTCGTCGCCGAACAGGAACTCCGCGAGCGCCTTGGACAGCTCGGTCTTACCGACACCGGACGGTCCGGCGAAGATGAACGACCCCGACGGGCGCTTGGGATCCTTCAGGCCGGCGCGGGTGCGGCGGATGGCCTTCGAGACGGCCCTGACGGCGTCTTCCTGGCCGATGATCCGCTTGTGCAGTTCATCCTCCATCCGCAGCAGCCGGGTGGTCTCCTCCTCGGTGAGCTTGAACACCGGGATACCGGTCCAGTTGCCCAGAACCTCGGCGATCTGCTCGTCGTCGACCTCGGCCACGACGTCCATATCGCCTGCGCGCCACTGCTTTTCGCGCTCGGCGCGCTGAGCGACCAGCTGCTTTTCCTTGTCCCGCAAGGAGGCGGCTTTCTCGAAGTCCTGGGCGTCGATCGCCGATTCTTTCTCCCGGCGGGCGTCGGCGATCTTCTCGTCGAACTCGCGCAGGTCCGGCGGCGCGGTCATCCGGCGGATCCGCATCCGGGCGCCGGCCTCGTCGATCAGGTCGATGGCCTTGTCCGGCAGGAATCGGTCGTTGATGTACCGGTCGGCCAGGGTGGCCGCCGCGACTATCGCGGCGTCGGTGATCGACACCCGGTGGTGGGCCTCGTAGCGGTCCCGCAGCCCCTTGAGGATCTCGATGGTGTGCGCCACCGACGGCTCGCCGACCTGGACCGGCTGGAAGCGGCGTTCCAGGGCGGCGTCCTTCTCGATGTACTTGCGGTACTCGTCGAGGGTGGTCGCGCCGATGGTCTGCAGCTCACCTCGGGCCAGTTTGGGCTTGAGGATCGAGGCGGCGTCGATCGCGCCCTCGGCGGCGCCGGCGCCGACGAGGGTGTGCAACTCGTCGATGAACAAGATGATGTCGCCGCGGGTGTTGATCTCCTTGAGCACCTTCTTCAGGCGTTCCTCGAAATCACCGCGATAGCGGCTGCCGGCCACCAGCGACCCGAGGTCGAGGGTGTAGAGCTGCTTGTCCTTCAGCGTCTCGGGCACCTCGCCGTTGACGATGGCCTGGGCCAGACCCTCGACGACGGCGGTCTTACCGACGCCGGGCTCGCCGATCAGCACCGGGTTGTTCTTGGTGCGTCGGCTCAGCACCTGCATCACCCGCTCAATTTCCTTCTCGCGGCCGATGACCGGGTCGAGTTTGCCTTCCATCGCGGCGGCGGTCAGATTACGGCCGAACTGATCGAGCACCAGCGACGTTGAGGGGTTGCCCGACTCGCCTCCGCGCCCGCCGGTGCCGGCTTCGGCGGCCTCCTTGCCCTGGTACCCGCTGAGCAACTGGATGACTTGCTGGCGCACCCGGGTCAGTTCGGCTCCGAGCTTGACCAGCACCTGCGCCGCCACGCCTTCGCCCTCGCGGATGAGGCCGAGCAGGATGTGCTCGGTGCCGATGTAGTTGTGGCCGAGTTGCAGCGCCTCGCGCAGCGAAAGCTCGAGGACCTTCTTGGCGCGGGGGGTGAACGGGATGTGTCCCGACGGCGCCTGCTGGCCCTGGCCGATGATCTCCTCGACCTGGGAGCGCACGCCCTCCAACGAGATGCCGAGGGATTCCAGGGACTTGGCCGCGACGCCCTCGCCCTCATGGATCAGTCCCAGCAGGATGTGCTCGGTGCCGATGTAGTTGTGGTTGAGCATCCGGGCTTCTTCCTGAGCCAGGACGACCACCCTGCGGGCGCGGTCGGTGAATCTCTCGAACATCGCCTGTTACCTGCTTCCGTCACTACGCGGCAGTCACCGCGCACCTGGAGTTCCACTCTAGTGGGCGGCTCGGGGAGGTGCTCTCTCCGTGTTCGCCGCCCACCGTCAACGCGGACACAGCAGTGCAACGCCACAGACCGCCGATTCGTTTCCCAGTATCGCCAGCAGGCATTTCGCGGCGAGCGAAACAGTGCTGACGAGACCGTGACGATGCCCGTGCGGCCTGGTGGAGCCCCCTAGGTTGCGGCGTGGAACGCCTCGATCACCTCGGCCGGGATGCGGCCGCGGGTCGAGACCTTGTGCCCGTTGCGGCGGGCCCAGTCGCGGATGGCGGCGCTTTGTTCGCGGTCGATCGTGCCGCGGCCGGACCGGCCCGGTGCGGCCGGCCGTCCCCGGCGCC
>NZ_JBILVF010000152.1:0-8096 GCF_044370595.1 Mycobacterium sp. | reverse complement strand
GCGTCGTCTGATCACCCGAATCCACTGGACCCGATGGCGAAGTTTTTTGCACCCCGGTGGCCAGGATCTGCTTTGCGGTGGCTGTGACGAGGCCGGTGTTGGCCCCGTAGGTGGTGGCGATCACCCGGTTGATTGCGGCGGTTCGCTCGTCGGCGTCGAGCGCGATGTCGTTCTGCAACTCGGTGATCGTGGCACTGGCGGCCTCGACGTTATCGGTGATCGCCGATTTGGCGTCCGCGATCACCCCGGCGATCTGGTTGTGCCAGCGGTTCGCGTCATCGGCGTCGTTGCGAAGGCCCGTCAACTGATCGATGTTGCGACCGAGTGCACCATCGGCGGCGTCGGCGGCCCCTCCGGACCAGATACCGCCCTCGAAGACCCGCACCTTCTGCTGCGCACTGCTGTCCAGCACCGCACCGAGTTGCCGGGACACCCCGGCGAACTCCTCCGACCGGGCAGCGAACTCGGCCTCATCGACCTCCGGCCACCCGCCAGGGCTGATCATCTGTTCGGCGAATCCGCCCGCCGGCCGCGCAATTGCCATGTTGTCCCGAAGATTTCGTTGCCGTTTAACCGTCGGCCGGGAGCGGTCCGACTTGCGCCTGCAGTGTCGCGGCGATATCGGCCAGCTTCGCCAGGAGTTGCTCTTGCTGCGCTTCGACGCCCGCGGTCGCGGCGGCCTGCGCGTTGCCCACAGCCTCATTGAGTCGCGCACCCACGGTTTCGGCCCCCAGGCGCAGCAAGCCGTCCTCGATGTAGAGGCCGGTCAGCCACTGGTGTCCGTTGAGGGTCACCTCGACGGTTCGCGCGTCGTCGGTTCCGGTGAACGTTCCGGTGCTCATCCCGTGCTTGAAGTCCTCGAGGGACGACTGTGCCAACTGGGCCTGCTGCAACACGGCATCCATATCCGGCATCTGCGGGTCTGTCATTTCGACTCCTTGTTGTCGGGTCCATCTTTGCGCCGGCGATTACCGATGACCGCCTCGGTCCACGGGCGATCCTCGGCGTAGAGGGCTTCCTCGTCCTGCTGGGCTCGCTTGGCCTTGCTGTCCTCACCCTTGCCGCCCTGGCCGGCCATCGGCGCCATGCCCATGCCGCCGCGGCCGCCCATCGCGGCACCGCCGGCCATCGCCCCGGCACCTCCCAGGTTCGGCACGCCCCGTCCGGCGCCGGAACCCGCGCCCTCGGCAGCCACCGGTGGTTGCAACGGCATCGACGGCACCCCGCCACCACCACCGCCGCCGACTGACGCGGCACGCATCCCCATCCCGCCGGCCGGTAGCTTGGACGAGCCAGCCCCCGCGCCAGCGAGCACCCCATCGGAAAGTGCCGCATCGGTCGGCACGTCCGACGGCATTTCGGGCATGGTGGGCAGTCCGGTGCCCAGGCCGCCAGGAGTCAGGCCATCAGTACCCGTGCCGTCACCCGTGCCGTCACCCGTGCCGTCACCCGTGCCGTCACCCGTGCCGTCACCCGTGCCGTCACCCGTGCCCGTAGACGTTTTCCGGACGGCTCGATACGCAGGGTCCGAAGGCTCGGTGGGTTTCATCCCGGATATTTCTGTTTCGAGACCGGCAATCACTCCGTCCGATGCACCTTGAAGGGCGTCGTTTAGCTTTTTCCTTCCGCTCCAGAGTTGCCGCTCCTTCAACGCGCCCAGGCTGTCCTTCGTGGGCGCGTTTACGATCTTCTCAACGTAGCTTGATGTGGACTCGCGTGGATGTTGCCAGTTCCCGCTATCGAAGTCGCTTCCGTCGAGGTCCCCGGATGAGTGATGTCTTCTCTTCAGGTAGTTAGCTTCGCCTTCTGCATGGCGGTATAAGGAGGAATGGAGGTTGTACTCGTTTTCGGTACTGTGCTTTTTGTAGGCCGTCACTACTTTTTTTATCTCGGCCGCCAAGCTGTCACAAGAATCCGCTAGCGATCTAATCCACTTGTTCTGGTTCTTGAAGTTCTTCTCGGCATCTTCCGCCGCCGTGCCGTCCCATATGTCAAAACCTTTCCCCAGTACCCGGTCACCGTCGCTTCGCAGCCAAACTCCGTAATCCGTCAGCGCCTGAGCGAAGCTTGTAAACGCGTTGCCGTTGTCGCCCGCATAGTAGATTTTCGATCTGTAGTAGTGGCCGGTGTCCCCGTCGTATCCCCCGCTAATGTCATCCGCTGTGGTGGCCATGTCGGTCGAACTGTCTTTTTCCGGCCTGGCAACTGGGTCGGCCGACGTCGCCCTGTTCTGGGTGATGGCATCAGCCTGGCCCTGGTCGCATTCCTCATATTCTTTAGCCGCGGTGATCAGTTCCTCCGCCATGAGGCGAAGTTCAACGTCTCCTTCTCTGACCGAGTCCCGGAGAGTATCGACGGAGTCCCAAATCTTGTTCCGGGCTCGCACAACAACATCCAGGGTGCACGGACCCTGCGGATAACAATCCTTGGGGAATGCATCCGCGAGCACAAACGTCTCTAGTAGCTTCGCCCTGGCCAGCAATTCGTCGGGTTCCACCTTCAGTTCAGGCTGCGTCATGTCCGAATCCTGTTCTCTTCGTTGGCCGTCACGAGTGCGCTGCCGAAGGCTGGTGCATGAGTGCTTCCACGAAGCGGCTCTCCCCGTCCAGGGAGATCGGCCGGATCGCCAAACCCTGGTGCCTCGGGGTGGCTATTTGGTTGTCTCGCAACACCACCCGGCCGATGCCGGGTTGCCCGCCGAGATGGGTGATGGCACCCGGCCACACCACCTGCGATGCCGCGCCGATGTCCGCGCCGATCATCTCGGCCAGTACACCCAGCGGGGATTCCAGGGTGACTCGCCCGCCTGCGGCGGCGGCGCGCACCGCAAACCAGACCGGGTTCTGTGCCTCGCCCACCACGACGCAGGAATCGACGTCGTCGAACGGTAGGTACACCCGGTAACCGTCGGGGTTCTCGCCCACCAGGACCCCGGCCGATCCGATCGGCACCGGCCAGTGCTGGTCGCCGAAGAGGTCCTGGCCGTCCAACGCCGCCCGTTGGGCCCCGGACAGCGGGGCGAATCCCTTCGGCTTCTTGCGTTTCGTCGCGGTGGTCAACAACACCGTGGAGCGCGGTGCGGCCCCGACGCCGATGCGGATCCGAGTAATGGTGCGATCCGCGGGCGCCGACCACCACACGTCCGGACCGCCCGCTGCGGTGAACGCCGCGGTCACCGAATCGGGTCCGCGCAGCCTCGACCAGTTCTCCCGTTCGAAGCTGATCATCGTGGCGGCGCTGAAATCGGTGAAGTCGGCGCAGCAGCGTGCGTCGATTCCGACTCCGGCCAACCGGTCGGCGATGCGCGTCGTCGAGGCCACCAGGTAGCGGGCCAAGCCTGCGGCGCCGGCATCGCGGCGCTGCGCCGAGTGCCGGGTGCGTAGTGGGTCGGCGCGCAGCAGCAGCCAGGTGCGGCGGCGCGCCGGTGCCGGGTCCGATCCGACGGCGTCGTCGTACATGCTCAGTACTTCGGCGGATGCGGTCGAGCCGATCCGGTACCCAGCACAGACCACGTCGGCCTCGAGGTCCGGGCAGTGCACCGCCAGCAACTGCTCCAGCATGGCGGTGTCGAGCACGTCTTCGCTTCGGGCCTGACCGTCGACGATCACGGTCGGGGTGAAGGGGCGGGCAATGAGTTCGATGAGCGCGACCAGGGTCTCGCCCTGCCAGCGCACGGCCACCGGATCACCCGGCAGCACGGTGGCGCCGACGGCGGCCTTCGACGCCGTCTCCGGCGCCCGGCGGCGTCGCCCGATCCACCCGAACAACGTCCGCACCCACCCGGTCAGCCGCCGTCCGCGGAAGGTGACCAATGCCAGCACGGCGGCCGCCGCCACCACTGCGATGGCCCAGCGTTGGTAGTGGGTGTCGAGGACGAGGAACACCAGAGCGGGGACCGCAATGCCGACGACGAGTGCGTAACCGGTGCTGAATCTCAGCCGCAGTGGGCTTCTGGAGATCCTCATCGGCGCTTCAGCGCCCGTCCGGCCAGAGCTACCAATGCCAGCGCCAATCCCAGGCCCAGGACCCCGGTCGCCACGGCGGTGATCGGCCCACGATCAGGCGGCGGCACCACGACCGGGGGCGGCAGCTGTTGGATAGTCGGCAGCGCTTCCCCGGGGCCGGTCGCAACGTCCCACGTGAGCGCATCGTGGGCATCGATGACGCCCGCGCCGACGGCATTGTCGACGCCGCCGCCGGGATTGCGCGCGGTGGATACGATCCGGTCGATGACCTCTGCCGGCGTCAACTCCGGAAAGCGTTGTCGCACAAGGGCTGCCACACCCGATACGTAGGCCGCGGCAAAGGACGTACCGGCGATCGGGACCGGCCCGTCAGCGCCCTGCAGGGCGTTCACCGGTTCGCCGTCACCGCCCAGGCCGGTGACGTCCTCGGCGGGTGCTGCCGCACCCACCCACGGACCCTGCATCGAGAACGGACTCGGCACGCCGGTCGGTGCAATACCACCGACCGTCAGCACCAGGGAGTCGTACCACGCCGGCGTGACGATCGTCTGGACGTCCTGCCAGCCGCGAGGATCGTTGGGCCCGGACAGGTCGATCGGCGGGTTCTGGGTGCAATCACCGCCGGTGTTGCCGGCCGCGACGACGACCACCGCGCCTTTGAAATTGACGGCGTAGTTCAGCGCTGCGCCCAGCGAGGCCTGATCGACCGGTCTGGCCACCTTGAAGCAGGCCGCTTCGCTGATATTGATCACACCGGCGTCGAGGTTGGCTGCGTGCACGATGGCCCTCGCCAGACTGCGAATCGACGCCGCCGCCGGAGTGGTGTTGGGGTCATTCGGGTCGACCTGCACGTCGACCGGTTCGAAGGCCTCCGACGTCTGACGCAACGAGATCAGCCGCGCATCGGGTGCCACGCCGATGAACGCATCCGTCGGGGCGCCCCGGCCGGCGATGATGGACGCGGTGATGGTTCCGTGCGAATCGCAGTCGGACAACCCGTCGCCGGCAGCGTCGATGAAATCGCCACCGGGTTCGGCCGGAACCCGCGGGGAGGCGTTCACTCCGGTGTCGATCACCGCCACCGTGACCCCCGCCCCGGTGGCGAACCGCTGTGCCCCACGGATGTCCAAATAGTCGTAGGCCCAGGGCGGGTCGCGGAATTCAGAATCCGGCAGCGTGGTCGGTTCCGAGCAGTAGCGACGTTGTTCGAAGGGTAACTCTGGCTCGACGGTGTCTGCCGGTGTCGCCTCGGGATCTATCTCGGGTGGGGGGACTGCCAGGGCTGGCGCCGCATTGAGCAGTATCAAGGCAAGCGCCGCCACCATCGCCAGGAAGCGCCGCACACCCATCACCGTCTTCGTCGTCAGCCCGGGCTGAATGCGCTGTCGATGGTGTCGGCGTTCGCGTCTTCGAGGGTCTTGTGGATGCGGCCGTCGATGTGGTTCGGCGGGGCGTAGATGGTGAAGATCTTCACCGGAACGGTCCCGGTGTTGCGAAAGTTATGGTCGGTGCCCGGCGTCACGACGACTACGTCGCCCGGGCCGACCGGTGTCTTCTTCCCGTCCAGACTCGCTTCGCCGGTTCCCGACTGGAAGAAGAAAGTCTGTTCGACGTTCAGGTGCGTTTCCTGGCCGACCTCGCCCCCCGGCGGGATGCTCATCACCACGAGTTGGGATTTCGTCCCCGTGAACAGCACCCGCCGGAAATCCTGGTTCTGCGCTGCGGCCTGGGTGATGTTCCCGGTGAACGCCGCGATCTGGGCGGGGGGTGCGCCCTGGGCAGCTGCCTGATCGGGGGATTGCGACATCGCGATACCGAATCCCGCTGCGGTCACCGCCGCGCCCGCGATGGCAGCACCTGCGATTGCCAATGCGGGTTTCATTGGCGGAATAGTAGCGGCCCGATACCTCCGCAGGGATGGGTGAAATTACTCGAATTCGGCTGAGCCCTGGCAAGACCTTCGGGGGCCGGGAAACCTAGAAACTCGCCCTCACCACCCTCACCAGTCGTCCTCGTCGGACTGGTTCACGCCGTCATCCTCGTCGTCATCCTCCCGGCCGAGTGGCATCGCGATCGCCGGTGCTGAACGCGTACCGCTGGACTGCCCGCCGGCGCCCATCGCGCCTAGCGGGGCGGCACCGGAGCCCATGGCCGAGGATCCGGCCGCGCCACCGGTTGCGGCGGCCGGGGTGGGGGCTGCCGCCGGGTCGGATCGGCCGAGGAATTCGGCCAACAGGGGAGTGCGGGGCGGTGATCCGCCGGCTCCGGGCAGCGAATCCGCCCGCAGCATCCCCGCGCCGACACTCGGACCCGATCCGCCGGCCAGCGGGTGAGTGGACCCCGGATTGGCGCCCAGTAGACCGATCTGATCGGCCGAGTCCTCCTGCGGGTCGGCCGTCGGATCACCACCCAGACCACCCTTGCCGCCGGCCCGCTGAATCAGCTGCTGCAACTGCTGAAACGACTGCTGACCGAACTGACTCATCTGCTGCATCGGTCCGCTGAGTTGTGTGGCGAACTGGTTGAGTTGCTCCAACGACGGCAATTCGGCGTTACCGATTTGCGACGCCAGGTCGGTCAGAGTGGTGCGGAGAGTGTCGGCGAGGCTGTCGGCCAGAGACGGGGCTGCGGTCTCGGCGGCGGTCTCAGCGGCGTCGGCGGTCGTTTTGGCCAACCTGCCGACGGCGTCGGCCACGTCACCCACGGCGGGAGCGAGGATCGGCTTAGCCGGGGTCAGTGGCGCGAAGATGGTATTGGCCGCCGTCTCCGCCTGGTAGACGTCCATCGCTGTGGCGGCCTGATTCCACATCCTGACGAAGTAGTCGGTTTCCTTGAGGCCGATCGGCATTGTGTTGATACCGAAGAAGTTGGTGGCTGTCAGTACCGCGCGGGTGACGTGGTTCACCGCGATATCGGGCAGCGTCGGGGTGATCCCCAACGCGGCGGTGTAGGCCGCGGCTTGAGCGGTAGCCTGCGCTGCGCGCTGCTCGGCCTGCCCGGCGGCGGTTTGCAGCCAGGTCACCATCGGTGTCGCCGCGGCGATGGCTCGCTCGCTGCTGGCCCCGGTCCATAACTGCTGCAACGACTTCAGGGCGACATCGAGTTCGGTGGCCTGTGCGGTCAAGGCCGTGGCCAGAGCCTGCCACCCGGCGGCGGCCTGCAGCATGGGCGCCGGGCCCGCACCCATCATCAGCCGGGCAGTGTTGACTTCCGGCGGCATCGCATGCCAGAGCACGGCGGCTACTAGGTCGACGCGTCGATGACGTTGCCGGCCTCATTCAGGCGTTCGCCCTCGGCGGTATCGGCCGCGGCGAACGTGCCGGCGATTCCGCTTATTGCCGCACCGGCGCGGGTGATCTCCTGCTGTGCCGCCTCGATCAGACCCGCCATCTCGGTGCCCTCTGCGGCGAACGCCGCCGCCGCCTGTGCGGACACCTCATCGGCTCCGGCGGGGGCAAGGCCGGTCAGCGCCGCCGCCGCGGCAGCTGTACTCGCCAGTCCTTGCGCACCGGCGGCGGCGACCGCGCCGCCGATGGCCGCCACGGCTTCGTTCTCTTGGGAAAAGTTCTCCATGCGTACTCCTTGTGTTTTGGCGCTTCGTCTTCTGTCGAGAAGTTAGGACTTCAGGACAGCTTGGGGTAGGTCGCGGGATCGAAGAAGCTAGTGCCGGCGACATAGCCGCGTCCCGGTGACAAGTCCGGCGGTGGCCCCGTCTCGGTGCTGCCGTCAAAGCTCAACTCCAATTGCACGCCCGAGGGGTCGAAGACGAACAACTGCCAGGTGGTTGTGCCGGGCACCAGGAATTCGCGCCACTGCAGCCCCGCCGCTGTGAAGCGGTCGATGAAGCCGCGGTAGTCGTGGCAGGTCAGCGTCACATGGTCGATCGCGCCGGAGCCCAGCACGGTGGCGCCTTCGGGGCCCAGTGCCGGGCCGCCGGCGTAGATGTGCACGATCGCGTGCCCGCTTGGGCCCGGCACACCCAGCCAGGCGCCGGGATAGCCAAAATCAGGCCGGGACACCGAAACCAGCCCGATCACCTTGGTGTAGAAGGCGAGCGTCGCGGTCAGGTCATTGGTCTTGATCGCCACATGGGACAGCCCGTCGACCGCGGGTGCGTCCGGGGATGGGGAG
>NZ_JBILVF010000037.1:0-26585 GCF_044370595.1 Mycobacterium sp. | reverse complement strand
GCGGAATCGTCGGCATGGACTTCGATCCCACCCGCGCCATGCCGGCATACAACTGGATGACGGTCGCCAAGAGTGCGCTGGAATCGGTCAACCGCTTCGTCGCCCGTGAGGCGGGGAAGGTGGGTGTGCGATCGAACCTCGTTGCAGCCGGGCCCGTTCGAACGTTGGCGATGAGCGCGATCATGGGCGGTGCACTCGGTGACCAGTTCAAGGACGAGATGGCGATGCTGGAGGAGGGCTGGGACCAGCGGGCCCCGCTCGGTTGGGATATGAAGGACCCCACCGCGGTGGCAAAAACGGTCTGCGCGCTGGTCTCCGACTGGTTGCCGGCCACCACCGGAACGGTGATCTACGCCGACGGCGGCGCCAGCACCCAGCTTCTGTAAAGGGCGGTTATGACAGACGATTTCGACGCGCTGCTGCTGTTGTCCTTCGGCGGCCCGGAGGGTCCCGAACAGGTGATGCCTTTCCTGGAGAACGTCACCCGTGGACGCGGTATCCCGCGCGAACGTCTGGAGTCGGTCGCCGAGCACTACTTACACTTCGACGGGGTTTCGCCGATCAACCGGATCAACCGTGAACTCATCGACGCCATCCGGACCGAAATCAGCAAGCGTGGCGAGGATCTACCGGTCTACTTCGGCAACCGCAACTGGCACCCGTTCATCGAGGACACCGTGGCCCAGATGCAGGCCGACGGCATCCGGCGTGCGGCGGTCTTCAGCACGTCGGCCTGGGGCGGGTACTCCGGGTGCACCCAGTACCAGGAAGACATCGCCCGCGCCCGAGGCGCGGTCGGTGACACCGCACCGGAACTGCAGAAACTGCGGCAGTATTTCGACCACCCGCTGCTCATCGAGATGTTCGCCGACGCGATCACGCAGGCCGCCGGCGAACTCCCCGACGATTTGCGGTCCCAGGCCCGACTGGTTTTCACGGCGCATTCGATTCCGCTGCGCGCGGTGGACCGCTGCGGGCCCAGCCTGTACCCCAGGCAGGTCGGCTACAGCTCTAGCCTGATCGCGGCCGCCACCGGCTACGACGACTACGACGTGGTGTGGCAGTCACGCTCCGGTCCGCCACAGGTTCCGTGGCTGGAACCCGATGTCGGCGATCACCTCTCGGTGCTGGCCGAGTCCGGTGTGAAGTCGGTGGTGGTTTGTCCGGTGGGATTCGTCGCCGACCACATCGAGGTCATCTGGGATCTGGACAGCGAATTGGCCGAACAGGCCGCAGACCTCGGCGTCGCGCTTGCTCGGGCGACCACACCCAATGCACAGCCGCGCTTCGCCCGGTTGGCACTTGATCTGCTCGATGAGGTCCGCCAAGGCCGCCAGCCAGCCAGAGTCGTTGGAGCCGAACCGGTTCCGGGTTACGGTTCAAGTGTCAACGGGCGATTCTGCACGGCCGACTGCGAAGCGAGTGCAGCGGTAGCTGCTAGCGCCAGGCCGAGTTCAGGATCACGCTGACCGCCGCCGACCGCGCAGCGCGAACCACCGATGCCAGTGGCCGAAGCGCGGCGTCTGCGATCCGGGCTTCTGAGGCGCTCTGCGTGCCGATCGGGGCGGCCTCCGAACTCACCGTGATGATGGCGTCCACGTGTGCCGCCGTCGACAACACCCGCACCGCCCGGTCCGGCGCATGCTCGGGAATGCGGTGATAACTGTTGGCCTGCAGGATCTCCTCGACAAGTGTGCGCGGATCGTCCGCGCCGGCGGCAAGACTCAGCCCGTCCAGCGCCTCGGCCGCCGACCGGACCGCGCAGCGCAACGCGTACTCCGCCTCACCGAGATCCATGTGGTCGGACACCGTGAATTCTGGTAGTGAGTACACCGACCACAGCAGCGCTGTCTGGGGAAGCGCTTCGCCATCGTCGTAGTCGGCGGCGTGGCACTCGAAGGTCGGTACCAGTCCGATCGCAGTGCCGTCGGCGCCGCGAATCAGAACTGCTTCCCCGGCGTCGAGGGCGTCGACCTGGAATTGGCTGCCAGCCGGCAGACCCCTGACGTCGCCGGGCACCGGCAGCGCCAGCGCTAGCGAAGGCCGATCGGCCCACCGTTCGGCAGTGCCGGGACCCGTCGCGGTACGGACGGTCTGCAGCAACGACATCGCGCCGGTTCCGGCGATGTCCGGCCACGGCAAGCCGGTGCGTCCTGCGGCCACCGCATCGTAGGCGGTGACCGAATGTGCTGGGGCCCAGTCGCTTAACGCATCAAGAACGTCGTCGGGGGCGGCGTGGCCAGCCAACCAGGCGTTGGTCCACACCGACAATGAGACGCTCGGGCACCACATGATGGACGTGAGTGTAGTGGTTCGATGCCGCCCCGGTCGGCTGGCGGCCCATAGCCGTTGCCGAGCCTGTGTTGGCACATGCCTGACCCGCTGATCGCCGGGGGGCCTGATGGCGGTTGACCCGGCCGGCGGTCAGCGCGGCTGCTGCGCTGACCGAACCGGTGCCCGAGGCCGTCGAGGCTCCGCGGGTGGGTTGAACGGTCGGACACGGGATGATCCAGGCCGTCGCATCTACCAGCCGGTCTACCAGCCGATCATGCCCCACATCGGCTCGTCCGCTTCGGCACCCATGACGCCAAGATCGTTGGGGGTGGCGGTCAACTCGGAGCTGCCGGGGCTCGCGCAGTCCGTCATTTGACCCCCGGTCACCGAGCTACCGCCGGTCGTCTCACAACCAGGCAGCAGTGGATTGTCGGCACCGGGCTCCGCCGCGGCGACTGGGGCGGCTCCCAGGGTCGCCGCCAGTGCGGCGGCCGCCGTCAAGAGGCCCAGCGAGAGTCGCTTTCCTTGCATCACACGTCCTTAGCTAGACCGTTGTTTGGGTTAGCATAGCCGTATTCCACGTCTCCGAATATCCCCGCCAGTGGTACCAAACCGTCAGGAGTTCCATGTCGACCCCAGTCGTTGTCGCCCGTCGTATCGCGGCCACCGTCCTCGGTGCCGGTGCCGTGCTGATCGGCGGCGCAGCCCCCGCCACGGCAAATCCGGGGTGCACCGCGGGCGATATCACCGCCGTGGAAAGTCAGGTCGCCACCGCCTTGACCGCCTACTTCTTCACCCATCCGGCGGCAAATGACTTCTTCACCAGCGTGCAGGGTCTGCCCAAGGCGGAGGCCACCAGCAAGACCAAGGCCTACCTGGCCGCCAACCCGCAGACGCAGGCCGAGATCAACGCCATCCGCGGACCGGTGTTCGATCTGCGTAACCGGTGCAACATCCCCACCAACAACCTCATCCGCGGGGTGCTGTAGATCCAGGGCCGAGGGTCAGCCCGTTCCCTGCTGCCGGTACCGACGCGCCTCGTGGACCAGCAGGGCGATGCCGATGGTCGCGGTGCACACCGAAACCAACACCAGAAGGGGGCTGACATGGCCGGTCATCGCATCCCCGAGGATGACCACGGCTGCGGTGCCCGGCAGTAGGCCGGCGATGGTCGCGAGCAGATAGGGCATCACCCGCACCGCCGAGACGCCGGCCGCGTAGTTCAGCACCGAAAACGGAACGGCCGGAATCAATCTGAGCGACAGGACAGCCGGCCAGCCCCGGGCGCGCAACTGCGCGTCCAGCGCGTCCACCCGCGGATGGCTCACCAGGCTTCCGACCTGCCAGCCCATCGCCCGCACCAGCAGGAGTGCGATCACGGCGCTGATCGCGCTTGCCGTCACCGCGATGGTCACGCCCAGCGCAGGTCCGAACAACAGTCCAGCCGACAGCGTGAACGCGGTCCGGGGGAACGGGAGCACCGTGACGATCACATGAGCGAGCAGAAACGCCACCGGAAACCACGGGCCGACCGAGGTAGCCCAGTCCCGCAGCTGCACCGCGGTGGGAAGGGGCACCAGGAGCACGACGGTGATCGCGATCGCGGCGCCCAGCCCGGTCAGCAGCAGGCGGGTATGGCTGACCTGCCGGGCGGCCGCCATCGTCGCCGACCCCACACTGCGCAGCGCGCCCAGGCCGCGCCTGACACTCGCCACATCGTCAGAGACTACGGCGGCAGGTACCGGCTGCCCGCTGCGGTCGGCGCGAACCTCGGTGATTTAGCCTGAGGACAGGTGGTGCGACACCCCCCGCGCCTCCCCCTCGACCACAGGAGCTGCCGGTGCCCCCAGCCCAGGAGGAAGCCGTCGAGGGGTTGCAACGCGCCCAGGCCCGGTGGCGGGCCGCCGTCGCCGGGGTACTGGCGAATAGCAGGCCCGGTGCCGCCGATTCCGCCGAACCCGAGCGGCTGCTGGACTCCGATACCTACGAAGGTTTCCCGGTACGCGCCCTCTACACCGCATTGGACGGTCTGCCTGAACCGCCATTGCCCGGTGACTGGCCCTACCTGCGTGGCGGCGATAGCGTCCGCGACGTCCTGGCCGGATGGAAAGTCGCGGAGGAATTTCCCGCTCCGGGATTCGCCGGCGACCCGGCCGAGGGCAACGCCGCGGTCCTTGACGCACTGGTCAACGGTGTCAGCGCGATGATCCTGCGGGCCGACGGTACCGGAGTCGGCGCGGCGGACCTCGAGCGCTGGCTCGACGGTGTCTACCTCGAACTTGCCCCGATCCTGCTGGACCCCGGTGCGCACTTCCGCACCGCCGCCGACGCGATACTCGCCCTGGTGGACCGGGTCGACGAGTCCGCACGCACGCAGATCCAGATCGACCTGGGCGCCGACCCGTTCACCGCGCGACTCAGCGGACGGTCGGCCGCCGGTGTCGATGACCTGGTTGAGGTAGCCGCGGGGCTGGCCGGCCGGGCCGGTGTCCGGGTGATCACAGTGGACGGTCCGGCATTTCACAACCGCGGCGCCAACGCCGCCTGGGAACTGGCCGGTGTCATCGCTGCGGCGACGGACTACCTGCGGTTGCTCGCCGACGCCGGCGTCGAGATCGGCGAGGCGCTGTCCCTGATCGGATTCCGACTGGTCGCCGACGACGATCAGTTCATGACGATCGCGAAATTCCGTGCCGTACGTCGACTCTGGGCCAGGGTGGCCGAGGTGCTCGGGTACCCGGATCGCGGAGCGGTGCGGGTGCATGCGGTCACCTCCGCACCGATGATGACTCAGCGAGATCCGTGGGTGAACATGCTGCGCACCACAGTGGCTGTCTTCGGTGCCGGAGTCGGTGGCGCCGACACCGTCCAGGTGCTGCCGTTCGACGCCGCCATACCCGGTGGTTTTCCTACCGCCACGGCGGACTTCGCCCGCCGGATCGCGCGCAACACCCAGTTGCTACTGCTCGAGGAGTCCCATCTGGGGCGGGTCCTCGACCCCGCCGGCGGATCCTGGTACGCCGAGAACCTCACCGAAACCCTTGCCGCTCAGGCCTGGTCGCACTTCCAGGATATCGAGGCCCGCGGTGGTTTCCAGCAGGCCTGTGATCACATCGCTGCCGAGGTGGAGAAGATCCGAGCCCGGCGTGCCGACGACATCGCCCACCGTCGCACCGCGATAACCGGCGTCAACGAATACCCCAATCTCGCGGAGAAGCCGCTACCTCAGGCTTCTTCAACACCAGCGTCTTCAACACCAGCGTCTTCACCATCATCGTTGAAGCCGACAGTGCGGCGATACGCAACTGAGTTCGAAGCGCTACGCGACCGCTCTGACGCGTACCTGCACCGCACCGGCACCCGGCCGAAGGTCTTGCTGGTGCCGCTGGGTCCGTTGGCCGAGAACAACATCCGTTCGACGTTCGCCGCGAATCTGCTGGCCGCCGGCGGCATCGAGGCGGTCAACCCCGGAACCGTGGAGTTGGCCCGGGTCAGCGAAGCCATCGGGGATGCCCGCACTTCGACCGTCGTGATGTGCGGCACGGACGCTCGCTACGCCACCGAGGCCGCAGCCGTCGTCACCGCGGCACGGGCCGCCGGCGTCGAACAGATCCTGCTGGCCGGCCCGGAGCGGGCGGTCGCCGACGTCCCCGCCGACAGCAGGCCCGACGGCTACCTGACTGCCACAATCAATGCGGTGGAAGCGCTCTCGGCTCTGCTGACCCGATTGGGGGCATGACATGACCGCACGCACCGCTATATCGAGCTTCGCCGAGATTCCCCTGCACGGATCCACCGACACCCCGGCACCCACCCCGGCCGCCGCGGCCGAACGGATAGCCACCGCGGCGTCCACCCATGGCTACACCGCAGAACAACTCGACTGGTCCACCCCCGAGGGCATCCTCGTCAAGCCCCTCTACATCGGCGCCGACCGGGACGCGGCAGTATCCGCGGGCTATCCGGTGGACAGCGTTCCCGGCGAACCGCCCTTCATCCGCGGTCCCTATCCGACCATGTACGTCAACCAGCCGTGGACCATCCGCCAATACGCAGGCTTCTCCACCGCCGCGGACTCCAACGCCTTTTACCGGCGCAACCTGGCGGCCGGCCAGAAGGGGCTCTCGGTGGCCTTCGACCTGGCCACCCACCGCGGCTATGACTCCGACCACCCCCGGGTGCAGGGCGATGTCGGCATGGCCGGCGTGGCAATCGACTCGATCCTCGATATGCGCCAGCTATTCGACGGCATCGACCTCGGGGGAGTCTCGGTGTCGATGACGATGAACGGCGCAGTTCTGCCGGTCCTTGCGCTCTACGTGGTGGCCGCCGAGGAGCAGGGAGTACCACCGGAGAAACTGGCCGGGACCATACAGAACGACATTCTCAAAGAGTTCATGGTCCGCAACACCTACATCTATCCGCCGAAGCCATCGATGCGAATCATCTCCGATATCTTCGCCTACACCAGCGCGCGCATGCCGAAGTTCAACTCCATCTCGATTTCCGGCTACCACATCCAGGAAGCCGGTGCGACAGCCGATCTGGAGTTGGCGTACACGCTCGCCGATGGTGTCGACTACATCAAGGCTGGTCTGGACGCGGGGCTGGACATCGACAAATTCGCGCCTCGGCTGTCGTTCTTCTGGGGAATCGGCATGAACTTCTTCATGGAAGTGGCCAAGCTCCGAGCCGGCCGGCTGCTGTGGAGCGAACTCGTCGGCGGATTCGGTGCCACAAACCCGAAATCCCGCTCTCTGCGGACACATTCGCAGACCTCGGGCTGGTCGTTGACCGCGCAAGACCCGTTCAACAACGTCGCCCGAACCTGCATCGAGGCGATGGCGGCCACCCAGGGGCACACCCAGTCGTTGCACACCAACGCTCTCGACGAAGCGCTGGCCCTGCCCACCGACTTCTCGGCGCGCATCGCCCGCAACACCCAGTTGCTGCTGCAGCAGGAGTCCGGCACCACCCGACCGATCGACCCGTGGGGCGGTTCCTACTACGTGGAGTGGTTGACCCACCAACTCGCCGAGCGGGCTCGCGCGCACATTGCCGAGGTGACCGGGCGCGGAGGGATGGCGCAGGCCATCAGTGATGGCATTCCCAAACTCCGGATCGAGGAGGCCGCCGCCCGGACCCAGGCGCGCATCGACTCCGGGCAGCAACCGGTGATCGGGGTCAACAAGTACCAGGTCGACGAGGACGCCGATCTCGAGGTGCTCAAGGTGGAGAACAGCCGGGTGCGTGCCGAGCAACTGGTCAAGCTCCAGCAACTGCGGTCTGACCGCGACGACGCCGCCGTGCAGGCCGCGTTGGCCGAGTTGACTCGCGCGGCTGGTGATTCCACCCGGGCCGGTGCGGACGGACTGGGCAATAACCTGATGGCTCTGGCCGTTGCCGCCGCCCGCGCCAAGGCCACCGTCGGAGAGATCTCCGAAGCGCTGGAGAAGGTCTACGGCCGCCATCAGGCGGAGATCCGCACCATCTCAGGGGTATACCGCGACGAGGTCGGTCGAGCCGGATTCGGCCCGGCGAGCACAGGAGGCAGCATCACCGGACTATCCGAGGCCACCCGACTGGTGGAGCGTTTCGCTGAGGCCGATGGACGCAGACCCCGCATCCTGGTGGCGAAAATGGGTCAGGACGGCCACGACCGCGGCCAGAAGGTCATCGCCACGGCCTTCGCCGACATCGGATTCGACGTCGACGTCGGATCGCTGTTCTCCACCCCCGACGAGGTCGCCCGGCAGGCCGCCGACAACGACGTCCATGTCGTCGGGGTGTCGTCGCTGGCCGCCGGCCACCTCACCCTGGTGCCGGCGCTGCGTGACGCCCTGGCCGACGTCGGGCGGCCGGACATCATGATCGTCGTAGGCGGGGTCATCCCGCCCGGTGACTTCGACGAGTTGTACGCCGCCGGGGCAACCGCGATCTATCCGCCGGGCACCGTCATCGCCGAGGCGGCGGTCAGCTTGGTCAACAAGCTCGCCAAGCGGCTCGGATACGACCTGAGCTGATGGGCCCAGACCCGTTGGGCACCAGCGATATCCCCGCGCTCGCCGAGGCCGTCCGCAGCGGCGACCGGTCCGCTCTTGCCCGGGCCATCACCATGGTCGAGTCAACCCGCGCCGACCACCGGGCTCACGCCCAGCAACTGCTGATGGAGTTGATGCACGCAACGGGCTCTGTCGGCGTCGGCGGCGTCACGGGTTCGGCCATGCACATCGGCATCACCGGGGTGCCCGGCGTGGGCAAATCGACGACCATTGAGGCCCTCGGCATGTATCTCATCGAGCAGGGCCACCGGGTCGCGGTGCTGGCAGTCGACCCGTCCTCGACGCGCACTGGGGGATCGATCCTGGGGGATAAGACCCGGATGGCGCGCCTGGCGGTGCACCCGGATGCCTATATCCGCCCGTCCCCGACGTCGGGAACCCTCGGCGGGGTGACCAAAGCCACCCGGGAGACCATCGTGCTGCTGGAGGCGGCCGGTTTCGACGTCATCCTGGTGGAGACGGTCGGCGTCGGACAGTCCGAGGTTGCGGTGTCCAACATGGTCGACACCTTCGTCTTCCTCACCCTGGCCCGCACCGGAGATCAACTGCAGGGCATCAAAAAGGGTGTGCTCGAACTGGCCGACGTGGTGGTGGTCAACAAGGCCGACGGCGCCCACATCACCGAGGCCACGGCCGCCGCCCGGGAGCTCGCAGCCGCTATCAGGCTGATCTATCCCAGGGAGACCCTGTGGCGGCCGCCGGTTCTCACCATGAGCGCGATGGAGGGCACGGGCCTGGTGGAACTGTGGGAGACCATCCTCAACCATCGCGACACCCTCGTCGCGGCCGGCGAGTTCGAAGCCCGGCGCCGGGCTCAACAGGTCGACTGGACCTGGGCGATGGTCCGGGACACCGTTTTGGACCGGGTGCTCAACCACCCCGGGGTCAAGGGCATCCGCGCGGAGATCGAACGGCAGGTCCGCGACGGTGAAATCACCCCGGCACTTGCGGCCCAACGGATTCTGGATCTAGACCGGTAATTGACCACGGCGGTAATCACAGATCGGCAACGATTTCGACGTGTGTGCGCGTGGAGAATGTAGATTAGCTATGTGATTCAGGCCACAGCGGGTAGCCGCGGCGTCGACCTTCCCCACGGGGTTCAGGGTGCCGCCGATGCCAATTTTGCCTGCGCGGTCCGCGGATTTGCTGCGCTGTTCCCGCACCCGCGGTTCGGCGGTGGTGCGCTGTCGGTCTACCTCGACGGTCAGCCCGTGGTGGATATCTGGACCGGCACCTGCGACCGGCGCGGCCGCCGGCACTGGCAGGCAGACACCGCGCCGATGGTGTTCTCGGCGACCAAAGGTGTCGCCTCTACCGTGATTCACCGTCTCGCTGATCGCGGACTGATCGACTACGACGCCCCGGTCGCCGAGTACTGGCCGGAATTCGGCGCCAACGGCAAGGCCGGAATCACGGTGCGTGACGTGATGCGTCACCGCGCCGGACTGTCTCACCTGCGGGGCGTGCGCAAGCGCGAACTGCTCGACCACAGGCAGATGGAGGAACGGATCGCCGCGGCCCCCGTTGGGCGGCACTTCGGGAAGTCGGCTTACCACGCGTTGACCTACGGATGGCTGCTCTCGGGCCTGGCAAGGTCGGTCACCGGCAAGGGGATGCGGGAGTTGATGCGCACCGAGGTGGCCGCACCGCTCAACACCGACGGTGTCCATCTCGGCCGCCCACCGGTCAGTGCACCGACACATGCGGCCCGGTTCATCGGATCCCAGATGAACATCCCCAACCCCGTCTTCAACGCGCTGGCCCCCGCCGTCGCCGGGTTGGAACTGTCCGCGGCGTTTGGATCCATGTATTTCCCAGGCGCGAAAAAGCTTGTGCAGCGCGATGTTCCGATGCTGGACACCGAACTGCCGTCCGCCAACGGGGTGATCACCGCACGGGCTCTGGCCAGGATGTACGGCGCGATCGCCAACGGCGGTGTGATCGACGGCCGGCGGTACCTGTCCGCCGAACGGGTTTCCATCCTCACCGGCCGCCGTAACCTGCGGCCGGACCGTAATCTCATCGTGCCGCTGGCCTTCCATCTCGGGTATCACGGGCTGGCCATCCCCGGTGTGCTTCCGGGCTTCGGGCATGTGGGCCTCGCCGGTTCGTTCGGTTGGGCGATCCCGCAGGAGGGCCTGTCGTTCTCCCTGGTTCACAACCGGCTGCTGACGCCGCTGGTCCTCACCGACCAGACCGGGTTCATCGGCACTGCGGCGCTGGTTCGGCGCGGTGCTGCCTCGGCGCGCAAGCGGGGATTCGCACCCGTCGTAGAATTCGGTTCTGCCTACGATTCAGCGCCGGCCAGGGCGGCGGTCGGCTAACCGGCCCTCCGAGCGGACTCGCCGGCTGCCTCACTCGGGTAATCTCCGCTTGGCCTCAGATCGGAACTGCCGCGGCGCTCGGGCACCGGAATCAAGTACGTCCAGGAGATGAAGACTGTGTGTGGATCGGCTGCTCGGTGAGCCAGATCGGGCTGGGACGACGACTGCTGCGCCGCAATCCCGCCGGGGCTGACGATCACCGGCTGGCGTTTCTCGACCACACTGCGTTCGAACTCCTCCGGGTAACCGGACGCGCCCAGCTCATCCAGTGTGTGTGGATCTACGATCGGCCGGTCGATCACGGGGGACTGGGCCGGTTTCACCGCAACTTCAGCGCCTCGATCGCCAGCCGGCTCGTCGAGCGTTCCCCGCTGCCGTTCGGCCGTCCCCGATGGGTGCGACCGGTTGGCCCGCCGCCGCCGCTGCGGGTGGCCGAGGTGGTCCGGCCCCGGCAGGAGATGCTCGAATGGGCCGACGAACTGGCCAACCTTCCCGTCGACCCGGAAGGCGGTCCCGGCTTCTTCATCGCCGTCCAGCCTTTCGACGACGGGTCGACGGCGATCAGCCTGGTGGCCTCCCACGTCATCGGTGACGGCATCGGCGGCGTCATGGCGATTTTCGAGGCGGCCACCGGCAACATTCGCGACCACGGGTATGAGACCAAGGGGTCGCGGTCACGAACCCGGGCGATCGTCGAAGACGTGCGCCGAGCCGTGCTTGATCTGCCGCTGACCGCCCGCACCGTGGTCAAGGTGGCCAAGATGCTGCGCACAAATCGAGCCGACCTGGCCCGGGCGCGTGCTGCTCACGCCAGCGCAGCAGGCGACAGCACCCCGATCGTCGTCCCGGCGATCGTCATCTATGTCGATACCGCCGATTGGGATGTCAAAGCCGAGTCCCTGGGCGGCAACAGCTACTCGCTGCTCGGAGGGTTCGCCGCCCGCCTCGCCGACCACCTCGGCCGCCGGCGCCCGGCCGACGGTTTGGTTTCCCTGCTGATCGCCATCAACCTGCGGGAAAGTCTCGAAGACGATCGGGCGTTGGCCATGGCCTTCGCCAGCGCGACCGTGGACCCCAAGACAGTCACGTCCGACCTCACCGAGGCGCGCACCACGGTGCGGGTCGCGCGCGAGAAAGCCAAGTCCGAACCCGATTCCACAATGGAACTGCTGCCGTTGCTTCCCTGGCTGCCACACGGAGCGGTCAAAGGTGTCGTGGATCTGCTCTTCTCGTACTCCGACGATCTGCCGGTGTCCTGCTCCAATCTCGGCGAACTGCCTCCCGAGATCGGTTGTGTCGACGGCACTCCGGCCGACTTCGTCTTTCTGCGCGGGGTGGACAAGAACGTCACCCTCGGGGAGATGCAGCGCTCCCACGGTCAGGTTGTGGTCGTGTCGTCGCGGATCAACGGCAGGATCTCGATCTCGGTGGAGGCCTACGAATTCGGTGCCGCGAACACCAAGGCCCATCTGCGGGACGTGGCGACGCAGACGCTGGCCGAATTCGGTCTGCATGGTGTGATCGACTAGCCGCCGAGGGCGATCAGGCTACAGGCGCAGGACGCCGATGATCACCTGGATCAGACCCATCGCGGCGAGAATAGCCGCGAACTCCTTGCGGCCGCGTGTCCGAAGCCAGTTCTGGAACCGCTCGATCCAAGTACGGGTCTGCGACGGCGCGAAGAGATAGGTGACGAGCGGGACCGTGATGAGCGCGTTGCCCACGACCAGGAACATCAGCAGGGCGGCCACTTCGGCTGTCTTACTGACCCCCGACGATGCGATGATGACCAGCGCCGCCAGGAATTCCAGCGAGGCCGCCCCGATGGCGACGCCGATCCCACCGGACAGCCACGGCGAGTTACCTTTTTGCAGGATCGTGCGGGCTCGATCCGACATCGTGTCGATCGCCCGCGGTTTGGTCGCCGGCTCAGGCACTGCCCCGTCGGGTTGGCGCCCGACCGGCCGGGCGGATCTGATGAAAGAGAAGTTGGTGGCCATCACCGCCGCGATGAGAAGCGCCAGTACGCCGATACCGATCTGAACTGTCGCGCCGTCAGCGGGATCGTTGCCAAACGGGGTCTGCTCAAAGACGAAGAGAACCAGAAGTCCGGCAGCCAGGCCGGAGAAGAAACTGCCGCAGAAGAGCGCGAAAAGCTGGAGCATCGGCCGCGGTCTGGCCAGCATCAGCGGTACCCACACCGGTCGCGACGGCTCGAAACTCATCGCGACGGCTAGTACCAGGACGGTGATCCACACGGACTGAAACCCTAACCGGTGTCGTCAGACAGTTGTGCTGGCCAGCTGCGGTTCAGCTTGGCGGACAGGTTTTTTCGGTGCAGGTGGCTGCCACTTCGACGGCCACCAGTTCGCCTTCCCGACCAGGACCGCGATGGCCGGCACGGTGATGGTGCGCACCAGGAACGTATCGATCAGGATGCCCATCCCGATGACGAAGCCGATCTGCACCAGGGTGGTGATGCTGGAGAACTGAAGGCCCAGCATGGAGGCGGCGAAAATCAGCCCCGCAGCGGTGATCACGCCGCCGGTCTGGGTCACCGTACGGATGACTCCGGAGCGGATACCGTAGGGCGATTCCTCCCGGATACGGGAGATCAACAACAGGTTGTAGTCCGCCCCGACGGCCACCAGAATGATGAACGTCATCCCCGGCGCACTCCAGTACAGGTCTTGGCCAAGGATGAAGTGGAACACCACGACCCCCAGTCCCAGTGCTGACAGGTAGGAAAGCACCACTGACACAATGAGATACAGCGGTGCAACCAGTGCGCGTAGCAGCAGTATCAGGATGCTCAGCACAACCAGGATGGTCGTCACGACGATCATTTTCAGGTCGTGATTGAAGTAGTCGCGGGTGTCTCGCAGCGACACGGTGAAACCAGTCATGGAGACGGTGGCGTCGGACAGGGTTGTGTTCGGTTGCGCTCCGCGGGCGGTTTCGATCACGGCATTGACCTGATCCATCGCCTCCACGCTGAAGGGGTTCAGCTCGGTCTGCACCAGGTACCGGGCGGTGCGGCCGTCGGGTGAGATGAAGATCGCGGCAGCCTTCTTGAACTCATCACCGGTCAGGATCTGGGGCGGGATGTAGAAGCCGGCCATGGACTGCGTGTTGGCGTTGTTCTTCATGCCCAGCAGGAATGCCGAGGCCTGGTCGAGGCCCGCGCCCAGATTCTTGGTCTGGTCCACGAGAAGTTGAACACCGTCGGCAACCTGGCGGCTGCCTTCGGCCAGTGTGGTGACCCCCGCGTCGAGTTGTGTCAGTTGCGTCTGCAGACTTGCCGGGCTGTCGAGTCCGGCCGCGGCCAGCGTCTGGTTGACCGAATTCAGCGTGGCGTTGAGGCTGTCAGCGGTTGCACCGAGGGTCTGGTTGCCCTGGACGGCCTGCAATTGGCGTCCGAGCTCGGCGAGTTGGTCCAGGGTGCCGTCGTCACGGGCTACTGCCGCCTGCCGCAGCTGTTCGCGTGCCGCCGCGCACGCGGGGTCGGCATCGCAGACCGGGCTGGTGTTGAGCGCATTGAGAACCGGATTGATGTTCTGGTTGAAGGCGGTGAGGGCGTCGGCGACGTTGACTCCGAGACTGTCGCCGAGGCCGTGCATGGCATCGAGGAGCTTGTTGGCGGTGTCGAAGTCCTGCAGCGGCGCATTGCCGCCGAACTGGTTTTGCATCATGGTCAGGGCCTGCACGAGGCCGCTCACCGTGGCAATCGTTTGACCCAACTGCCCCTTCACCGTGCCGAGCACGTCGGCAATCTGGTTGGCCCCCCCGGCCAGCATGTTCAGTTCCGCGGTCCGGCTGTTGATCAGCCCGGAGGTGTCGCCGAGTTTGCTGCCGACCTCACCGGCTTGGAAAGACAGCCGGGCCTGCTCCAGCGATTCACCTGACGGCCTGGTGATCCCGCGCACCATCTCGATGCCGGCCAGTTGGCTGACCCGGTATGCCATCTGCTCCATATCGGCCAGCGCCTCAGGGGTACGCAGATCGTTGGGCGAGGTGATCAGCAGATATTGCGGGAGGCTGGAGTTCACCGAGAAGTGTTGCCCGATAGCCTCGTAGCCGCGGATGCTTGCGGTGCTGGCCGGCAAGGTCTTGCGGTCGTCGTAGTTGTAATCCGCCAGCACGACGAACCCAGCCAGAGGCACCAGGATCGCCAGGCTGGCGAGCAGGTGGGTGACGGGCCGGCGCACGATCCGGATGCCGGACTTTTTCCAGAACCGGCTGGTGAGATCTCGCCGCGGTTTGACCCAACCCCGCCGGCCGGTGAGGACCAGCAGGGCCGGAAGCAGGGTCACCGCACCCAGACAGCCGACGCCGATCGCCGTCGCCAAGGCCACGCCCACCGTGGAGAACACCGTCAACTTCGTGAAGATCATTCCCAGGAACGTCACCGCGACGGTGGCGGCGGACGCCACGATCACCTTGCCGACCGAGCCGAGGGCATTCTGCACCGCGCGGTCGGAGTCCACCCCAAGTCGGAGGTAGTCGTGGTAGCGGCTGATGAGGAACACCGCGTAATCGGTGCCCGCCCCGGCCATCATCGCGGTCAGCAGAACAATGGTTTGGTTGGACACCGCCAGTCCCGCGGTTCCGAGTCCGGCCACCACGCCCTGAGCCGCCACCAGCGACACACCGATGGTCAACAGCGGAAGGACCATCGTCAGCACATTCCGGTAGATCATCAGCAGGATCACCAGCAGCGCGACGACGGTCGCGACCTCGATGCGCACCCGGTCCTGATCGCCGATGTCCAGGACGTCGGTAACGGTGCCCGCCGGACCGGTGGCGAAGGCGCTGATCGACGTCCCGGCCACTGTGTCGCGGACCGTCTGGATGACCCGCTTGGTGGATTCGGTCGCCTTCGGTGTCCCCAGTTCGCCGGCGATGTTGACCGGCATCAACCACGCTTGGCCGTCCTTGCTGACCAGGATTTCCCGAAGTGGTGGGGTGGTGACGAAATCCTGGAGAGCGGCGACGTCCTCGGTGTCGGACCGCAACTTGGCGACCACGTCGCGATAGACGGCCTCATCGGCAGGCGTGAGACCCTCGTCCTTGGTCAGAACCACCAGCAGGATGTTGTCCGAACTGGCTTCCTTGAAGGCCTCGGTCATCTGCTGCGCGCTTTGCACCGACGGCGCACTGGCCGGCAGGATGGCCGCCGGGGCCCGTTGGGCCAGTTCGGACAGCGGGGGGAACACCTGGGTGAGCGTGGCCCCAAGGCCGATCCACAGGGCGATCACCAACCACGGTGCGCGAACGACGACACGACCGATCAGCCCGAAGATGCCTGTTGCTTCGGCGGACGTGTCTGTCTCTCCCGGCAACCGGTGTCGACCCACCTACTCATGGTACTGACCTGCGACGGCCGTTCCGGGGAGCAGACGCCTGGGTCGGGACGCCGTGTGCGAACGCGATAAGATCCCGGCCAACAGCGCCGATCCGGCCATCACCGGGGAGCCTTCGGAAGAACAGTCGCCAGGTTTTCCACCTGCGGCCCAGTAGAACCGGACGGGTGGGCCCGTCACAGCCTTAAACGAGCGACGAACGGCGCCCGCAACCGCGGGTTGTTGGGCGTAAGCGGGGTGGTACCGCGGCGCTCGCGCACCCGCGCGACGTCGTCCCCGTGCTGTCGATCAGCACAGGAGGACGCCCCCGTGAGCCAGAGCGGCTATCCGAAGCCATCCAGCGGCGCCCCGGATTTCCCGGCCCTCGAACGTGAGGTCCTCGACTACTGGGCCTTCGACGACACCTTCCGAGCCAGCGTGCGCAGGCGGGACGGGGCACCGGAGTACGTGTTCTACGACGGGCCGCCGTTCGCCAACGGCCTGCCACACTACGGCCATCTGCTGACCGGCTACGTGAAAGACATCGTGCCGCGATACCGCACCATGCGCGGCTACAAGGTGGAACGCCGGTTCGGCTGGGACACCCATGGCCTGCCCGCCGAGCTGGAGGTGCAGCGCCAACTCGGCATCACCGACAAAGCCCAGATCGAAGAGATGGGTATCGAGAAGTTCAACGACGCCTGCCGCGACTCGGTGCTGCGGTACACCAACGAGTGGCGCGCCTATGTGACGCGGCAAGCCCGTTGGGTGGACTTCGACAATGACTACAAAACCCTGGACCTGTCGTTCATGGAGTCGGTCATCTGGGCGTTCAAACAGCTGTGGGATCAAGGTCTGGCCTACGAGGGCGTGCGGGTGCTGCCCTACTGCTGGAACGATGAAACGCCGCTGTCCAGCCACGAACTGCGGATGGACGACGACGTCTACCAGCGCCGCCAGGACCCGGCCATCACCGTCGGCTTCCGGATCGCCGCGCCGGAGTCCGGCCACTCTGATCTGGACGGTGCCTACCTGCTGATCTGGACCACCACGCCATGGACGCTGCCGTCCAACCAGGCCGTGGCGGTCAACCCGGAGGTCGAGTACGTCGTCATCGCGCGTGAGGATCGACGGATGGTGATCGCCCGCGCCCGGCTGGCGGCCTACGCCCGGGAGCTAGGGGAGGACCCGGAGATCCTGGGCAGCTACACCGGCGAAGCGCTGCTGGGTATGCGGTACCTGCCGCCGTTCCCGTTTTTTGCCGACTCCGGCCCCGACTCATCCCCGGCTTTTCAGGTGTTGCGCGGCGACTTCGTCACCACCGAAGACGGCACCGGGATCGTGCACATGGCCCCGGCCTACGGCGAGGACGACAAGGCCATCACGGACACCGTCGGCATCGTGCCGGTCACCCCGGTGGACCCCCGGGGACGGTTCGACTCCTCGGTGCCGGACTACCAGGGTCAGCACGTGTTCGACGCCAACACGCAGATCATCCGCGACCTCAAGAACGGGTCCGGCGCGGCCGCGGTCAACCAACCGGTGCTGCTGCGGCATGAGACCTACGACCACCAGTACCCGCACTGCTGGCGATGCCGCAACCCGCTGATCTACCGCGCGGTGTCATCCTGGTTCGTGCGCGTCACTGAATTCCGCGACCGCATGGTCGAACTCAACC
Organism: Mycobacterium sp.; assembly: GCF_044370595.1. Taxonomy (GTDB): domain Bacteria; phylum Actinomycetota; class Actinomycetes; order Mycobacteriales; family Mycobacteriaceae; genus Mycobacterium. The sequence goes on along the minus strand of NZ_JBILVF010000037.1, from coordinate 8,902 downwards.
AGCAGATCACCTGGTATCCCGAGCACGTCAAGGACGGCCAGTTCGGCAAGTGGCTGTCCGGTGCGAGGGATTGGTCGATCTCCCGGAACCGCTACTGGGGCACCCCGATTCCGGTGTGGGTCTCCGACGACCCGGACTACCCGCGCATCGATGTCTACGGCAGCCTCGACGAGTTGGAACGAGACTTCGGGGTCCGTCCGACCAACCTGCACCGGCCCTACATCGACGAGTTGACCCGGCCCAACCCCGACGACCCCTCCGGAAAATCGACCATGCGCCGGATCGAGGACGTCTTCGACGTCTGGTTCGACTCGGGGTCGATGCCCTACGGCCAGGTGCACTACCCGTTCGAGAACACTGACTGGTTCCGCGGTGTCGATTCGGCCGACCCCGCAAAGCGGGTCGACGGCCACTTTCCCGGCGACTTCATCGTCGAATACATCGGCCAAACCCGCGGTTGGTTCTACACCCTGCATGTGCTGTCCACCGCGCTGTTCGACCGGCCGGCGTTCAAAACGTGTGTGGCACACGGCATCGTGCTGGGCAATGACGGCGCCAAGATGAGCAAGTCGCTGCGCAATTACCCCGACGTCAACGAGGTCTTCGACCGTGACGGTTCCGATGCCATGCGGTGGTTCCTGATGGCCTCGCCGATCCTCCGCGGCGGCAACCTGATCGTCACCGAACAGGGCATCCGGGAGGGTGTGCGGCAGGTGCTGCTGCCGCTGTGGAATACCTACAGCTTCCTGACGCTGTACGCGCCGACCGTCGGCACCTGGCGCACCGATTCGCAGCACGTGCTGGACCGCTACATCCTGGCCAAACTGGCCGCGCTGCGCGAAGACCTCACCGTCGCGATGGATGTCTGCGACATCTCCGGTGCCTGCGAGCAGTTGCGGCAATTCGCCGAGGCACTGACCAATTGGTATGTGCGCCGGTCCCGTTCGCGGTTCTGGGCAGAGGACCGCGACGCGATCGACACCCTGCACACCGTGCTGGAGGTCACCAGCCGACTGGCCGCGCCACTACTGCCGATGGCATGCGAGGTTATCTGGCGAGGCATCACCGGCGAACGCTCGGTGCATCTGAGCGACTGGCCCGAGGCTGGGTCGCTGCCTGCCGATCCCGACCTGGTGGCGGCTATGGACCAGGTGCGCGACGTCTGTTCGGCGGCGTCGTCGCTGCGCAAGGCCAAGAAGCTGCGGGTACGTCTGCCCTTGCCGAAAGTGACTGTGGCCGTTGATGACCCGCAGCATCTCGAACCGTTCACCGGCCTGATCGCCGACGAGGTCAACGTCAAGTCCGTCGAGCTGACCGACGATATCGCCGCACATGGCCGATTCGAATTGACGGTCAACGCCCGTGCCGCGGGTCCGCGGCTGGGTAAATCGGTGCAGGACGCCATCAGGGCGGTCAAGGCCGGGCAGGGTGTGCAGAACCCCGACGGAACGCTGAGCGCGGGGGAGGTGGTGCTCAACCCCGGGGAGTACGAGGCCAAACTGGTCGCCGCCGACCCGGCCGGTACCGCCGCCCTACCCGGCGGGGCTGGTCTGGTCGTGCTGGACGACACCGTCACTGAGGAACTGGAAGCCGAGGGGTGGGCCAAGGATCGCATCCGCGAACTGCAGGATCTGCGCAAATCCTCCGGCCTCGACGTCAGCGACCGAATCACCGTGGTGATGGCGGTACCCGCGCAACGCGCGGAGTGGGCGAGCACCCACCGCGGTCTGATCGCCGGTGAGATCCTGGCCACCGGATTCGAATTCGGCGACCCGGCCGATGGGGTCGAGATCGGAGACGGCGTGCGGGTCGCCATCGCCAAGGCCTGAGCCGCCAACGTGCGCCCAGATGCAGGCGTTGAGGCGTTTTGGGCTTCATACGCCGCACACTCGGCGGGGATAGCCTGCAGGAGTGTCGCGCTGGGTGCTGCATTTCGACATGGACGCGTTCTTCGCCTCCGTCGAACAGCTGACCCGTCCCACCCTGCGCGGACGGCCGGTGCTGGTCGGTGGTCTGGGCGGCCGTGGGGTGGTGGCCGGCGCCAGCTATGAAGCGCGGGCCTTCGGGGCACGCTCGGCCATGCCGGTGCATCAGGCCCGCCGGCTCATCGGAGCCGGCGCGGTGGTGCTCCCGCCGCGCGGGGCGGTCTACGGCCTGGCCAGCAGGCGGGTGATGGACGCGGTGCGGTCGGTTGTCCCGGTGCTAGAACAGTTGTCCTTCGATGAGGCCTTCGGTGAGCCCGTGGAACTTGGCGGCGCCACCGCCGAGCAGGTGCAGCAGTTCTGCGTGCAGCTTCGAGCCCGGGTCCGCGAGGAGACCGGCCTGGTGGCCTCGGTCGGGGCGGGCTCGGGTAAGCAGATCGCCAAAATTGCCTCCGGCCTGGCCAAACCCGACGGGGTTCGGGTGATCCGACGCGACGAGGAGCAACTCCTGCTGGAGGGTCTGCCGGTGCGCCGACTATGGGGGATCGGACCGGTGGCCGAGGAGAAACTGCACCGCCTCGGCATCGACACGGTCGGCAAGCTCGCCGCACTGACCGCCGCCGAGGCCGCCAACATCCTCGGCGCGACCATAGGGCTTGCGCTGCACCGACTGGCCCGCGGCGTCGATGACCGGCCGGTGGTCGAACGCGCCGAGGCCAAACAGATCAGCGCCGAATCCACCTTCGCCGCCGACCTGACCACGCTCGAACAACTGCAGGAGGCCGCCGGCCCGATCGCCGAGCACGCCCACCGCCGACTGGCCCACGACGGCCGCGGTGCCCGTACCGTCACCGTCAAACTGAAGAAGGCCGATATGTCGACGCTGACCCGGTCAGCGACGCTGCCCTATGCCACCGCAGAAGCCGCAACGCTGGCCGCCACAGCACGCCGACTGCTGCTGGATCCCCGTGAAATCGGGCCCATCCGCCTTGTCGGCGTGGGCTTTTCCGGGCTCAGCGACGTCCGCCAGGAGTCACTGTTCCCGGAACTGGAACTGCAGCAGCCCGACCCGAACAACGTCGAGACCGCGCACGCCCCGCTGTCCGGGCCCCCATCGGGTTGGCGGGTCGGCGACGACGTCAGTCATCCGGAGTTCTGTCACGGCTGGGTGCAGGGCGCCGGGCACGGTGTTGTCAGTGTGCGGTTCGAAACCCGCAGCACCGGACCGGGGGTGATGCGCACCTTCGACATCGACACCGCCGACCTGACGGCCGCCAACGCGGTTGACAGCCTGGACTGGCCGGACTACCTGGCCGGTTCGGAAACGCAGGACTCACCCCCAGCCGGCGATGACCTCACCGACCGGTAGACCCGCGCTCAGTGCGCCCATCATCAGCACCCGCGCCTGACTGGCGCGCAATCGCGGCACGTGCACGGCACCGGCCTGAGCAAGGTCGTGGCCGGGCCCGTAGGTCTGCGAGGTCCGCCCGCCGGGCACCCGGGTGGTGACCGCCACCGCAACCCCCTGCCGGGCCGCCCGGGCCACTGCGTCGACGACCGCGCCGCCCGCGTTGCCGGACCCCACCGCGTCGATCACCAGCCCCCGGGCGCCGGCGGCGATGAACGCATCAATGGCCGTTCCGTCCGCCCCCGGATAGGCCGCGACGATATCCACCCGCGGCGCCGACGGCAGATTGCCCAGATAGGAGCGCTCCCTGGCGGCCTCGAGGTGGAACGCCCCATCCGACACCGAGCCCAGCCGGGTGCCGCCGAACACTGCCCGGTCGGCTTGTTTGTTCATCCCGCGGGGCTCCCACACCGTCCCGGCGAAGCTGACCAGCACGCCCTGCCCGCGCGCATCCGGACTGGCCGCCACGGCCAAGGCGTCGCGCAGATTGGCCGGCCCGTCCGGATCCGGGTCATCGGCCGCCCGCGCCGCCCCGGTGAGCACCACCGGCACCATCCCGGCATAGCCCAGGTCCAGCCACAGGGCCGTTTCCTCCATGGTGTCGGTGCCGTGGGTGACCACCACCCCGTCGGCGCCGTTGGTGATCGCCGCGCTGACGGCCGCGCCGATCCGGATCCAGTCCTGCGGACTCAACCGTGAGCTGTCCTGCCGCATCAGGTCGACGACCGCGACGTGCACCGCGGCGTCCACCCCGGCCAGTAACTCGGCGCCGGTTCGCCTGGGGCGCAGCACCCCGTCCCGGCCCGCGCTGGTCGCGATGGTCCCACCGGTGGTGATCACTACCATTCCCGCCATGCCCGTCATCATGCCGGTCGTGAAGGTTAGGGAATGATGGGGGCGTGACTGAGGAACCGGTCGGCACCGGCGAGCAGGCCGCTGCACCGCCGCGACGTTTGCTGCGGCTGTTGCTGACGGTGGCCGCGGTGGTGCTCGTCGTGGACATCGTCACCAAGGTGATCGCGGTCGAACTCCTGACCCCGGGCGTGCCGGTGCCGATCATCGGTGACACCGTCACCTGGACGCTGGTCCGCAACTCCGGGGCGGCGTTCTCGATGGCGACCGGCTACACCTGGGTGCTGACGTTGGTTGCGATGGGTGTGGTGGTCGGCATCATCTGGATGGGTCGCCGGCTGCGGTCACCCTGGTGGGCCGTCGGCCTCGGCATGATCCTGGGCGGGGCCCTGGGCAATCTGGTTGACCGCTTCTTCCGCTCACCGGGCCCGCTTCGCGGCCACGTGGTGGACTTTCTGTCCATCGGATGGTGGCCGGTGTTTAACGTCGCCGATCCGGCGGTGGTCGGCGGGGCGCTGCTGCTGGTGGGATTGTCGATCTTCGGCTATGACTTCGACAGCGCGCATCGGCGCAAGACCGGCAGCCACCCGGAGGCCCGGAGCGAGTCGGCCTGATGGCCGAACGATCGATGCCGGTCCCCGAGGGCCTGACTGGGATGCGGGTGGACGCCGGACTGGCCAGGCTGCTGGGCCTGTCGCGGACTGCGGTCGCGACCGTCGCCGAAGGCGGCGGCGTCCTGCTCGACGGGGTTGCGGTCGGCAAGTCCGACCGGCTGGAGGCGGGGGCGTGGCTGACAGTTATCCTGCCGGAAGCCCCAGCGCCGGTGGAGAATACGCCCGTCGAAGTCGCGGGAATGACGATCCTCTACTCCGACGACGACATCGTGGCGGTGGATAAACCGCCCGGCGTGGCCGCGCATGCGACGGTGGGTTGGCACGGGCCGACGGTGCTGGGAGGGTTGGCTGCCGCGGGCTTTCGGATCAGCACCTCGGGCATCCACGAACGTCAGGGAATCGTGCAACGCCTCGACGTCGGCACCTCCGGCGTCATGGTTGTCGCACTGTCCGAGCACGCCTACACCGTGCTCAAGCGGGCCTTCAAGCAGCGCACCGTCGACAAGCGCTATCACGCTGTGGTGCAGGGACATCCGGATCCCTCGAGCGGGACCATCGACGCGCCGATCGGGCGGCACCGCGGCCATGACTGGAAGTTCGCGGTCACCGAGAACGGCCGGCACAGCATCACCCACTACGACACCCTTGAGATGTTCCGTGCCGCCAGCCTGCTTGACGTCCACCTGGAAACCGGTCGGACCCACCAAATCCGGGTGCACTTCGCCGCTCTGCACCACCCCTGCGCCGGGGATCTCACCTACGGCGCCGACCCGGTGCTGGCCCGCCGACTTGGTCTGGAACGGCAATGGCTGCACGCGCGCTCGCTGGCCTTCGCCCATCCCGCCGATGGTCGCCGTATCGAGATCACCAGCCCGTACCCGGCCGATCTGCAGCACGCTTTGGACGTGCTGCGAGCCGAGGCGTGAGCGACTGGCTGGCGAACGACGATCGGCCGGAAGCCAGCGGACTGCTCTACGGTCTTGCCGCCTACGGACTGTGGGGTGTGTTCCCGGCTTTCTTCACTTTGCTCGCACCGGCGGGAGCGCCGGAGGTGCTGGCCCACCGCGTGGTGTGGACCGTGGTGCTCATGCTGATGGTGCTGGCCGTGATCGGGCGGTTTGGCGACCTGCGCACCATCAGCGGCCGCACCTGGCTGCTACTGACCTGCGCGTCGGCGCTGATCTCGACGAACTGGCTGATCTACATCGTCGCGGTCAACTCCGACCATGTGGTCGACGCCGCGCTGGGATACTTCATCACCCCGTTGGTCAGCGTGGTGCTCGGGGTGATGCTCTTCGCCGAACGGCTCAACCCGTGGCAGATCGTCGCCGTACTGCTGGCCATTGCGGCCGTCGTGCTGCTGTCCACCGGTGTCGGGGGACTGCCGCTGATCGGAATCGGGCTGGCGATTTCCTTCGGTCTCTACGGCGCGGTGAAGAAGGTGATCGACGTCGACCCGCGGGTCAGTGTGGCGGTGGAGACCGCGATCGCCGCACCATTCGCCGTCGGCTATCTGGTGGTGCTGCAACTGACCGGGGACAGCGACTTTCTCAACCACGGTCCCGCGCACATCTTGCTGATGGTGCTGTGCGGGCCGGTCACCGCGATCCCGCTGCTGTGCTTCGCCGCCGCCGCTCAGCGACTTGCCATGGTGACCCTCGGTCTCCTGCAGTACCTGACCCCGTCCATGCAGATGATCTGGGGTGTGGTGGTCAACGACGAACCGATGCCGCCGGCCCGGTGGCTGGGCTTCGCATTGATCTGGATTGCACTGGGGATCTTCACCACCGACGCGATATTCCGCACCTATGGCAACCGTCCAGGTACCTTGCAGGCATCATGACCGATACCACCAAGACCAGTAAGCGCAACAAGCGGATCATGATCGCCCTGATGGCGGCGATCTCCTCAGTCGCGATCGTCGTCCCGTTGTTCAGCGCACTGCTGGGCGTGATGGGCACGCGCAACTCCGCCGCGCCGGTGACCCCGACGACGACAGCCCCACCGCTGACCATCAAACCTCTCCCGGTCCGGCCGGTGGTGAGCGCGTTCGTCACCACCCCCGACCAGTGCCCGCCGCCCACCCCGGCCCCACCCGATCAGCCGATGCGGATTTGCGACATCGCCAAGACCGCGGTCTACGAACTGCAGCCCGAAGCGCTGCGGGTCCAGTTGACCAACGTCGACTCCTTCCGCAACCCGCTCACCGGTGTCGAATTGGTACAGATGTCCATGACCAACGAGTCGGCCACGCAATTCGGCCAGTTCACCGCCGGGCAGGTGGGCAAACAGGTCGCCTTCGTCCGCGGCGGCACCGTGGTCTGGGGGCCCAAGATCAGCGCCCCGATCGACGGACAGGTGCTTCAGCTTTCCGGTGAACTGACCCCCGAGCAGGCCAAGGAGATCGCCCGCATGCTCCGCGACGAAACCTAGAGCCTCACCCCGCCCAAGACACGAACGCCCGACACGCCCAAGGCGTCGGTGCGGCCCCCTAAACTGACGGGCCTATGGGCGATTCATTTGTGCATCTGCACAACCACACCGAGTACTCGATGCTCGACGGTGCCGCCAAGATCACGCCCATGCTGGCCGAGGCGCAACGGCTGGAGATGCCCGCCATCGGGATGACCGATCACGGCAACATGTTCGGTGCCAGCGAGTTCTACACCGCCGCCACTGAGGTCGGCATCACGCCGATCATCGGCGTCGAGGCGTATGTCGCCCCCGGTTCTCGTTTGGACACCCGCCGGATCCTCTGGGGCGATCCCGGCCAGAAGTCCGACGACGTCTCCGGAAGCGGGTCCTACACCCACTTGACGATGGTCGCCGAGAACGCCACCGGCCTGCGCAACCTGTTCAAGCTGACCTCGCTGGCCTCCTTCGAGGGCCAACTGGGCAAGTGGAACCGGATGGACGCCGAAATCATCGCCGAACACGCCGAGGGCATCATCGCCACCACCGGCTGCCCCTCCGGCGAGGTGCAGACCCGGCTGCGACTCGGCCAATTCGACGAAGCGCTGCAGTCCGCCGCCACCTGGCGGGACATCTTCGGCGCCGACAACTATTTCCTGGAACTGATGGACCACGGCCTGTCCATCGAACGCCGGGTCCGAGACGGTCTGCTCGAGGTCGGCCGCAAACTGGGTATCCCGCCGCTGGCCACCAACGACTGCCACTACGTCACCCGGGACGCCGCACACAATCACGAGGCCCTGCTGTGCGTGCAAACCGGCAAGACGCTCTCGGACCCCAACCGGTTCAAATTCGACGGTGACGGCTACTACTTGAAATCTGCCGCCGAAATGCGTGCATTGTGGGACACCGAGATCCCGCAGGCATGCGACTCCACCCTGCTGATCGCCGAGCGGGTGCAGTCCTACGCCGACGTGTGGACCCCCCGCAACCGGATGCCGGTGTTCCCGGTGCCCGAGGGCCACGACCAGGGATCCTGGCTGCGTCAGGAGGTCGACGCCGGCCTGCGGCGGCGTTTTCCGGCCGGAGTGCCGCCGGAATACACCGAACGGGCCGGCTATGAGATCAACGTCATCTGCGGCAAGGGTTTCCCGTCCTACTTCTTGATCGTCGCCGACTTGATCAACTACGCGCGTTCAGTCGACATCCGGGTGGGGCCGGGCCGGGGATCGGCGGCCGGCTCGCTGGTGGCATATGCGCTCGGGATCACCAACATCGACCCCATCCCGCACGGGCTGCTCTTCGAGCGCTTTTTGAATCCGGAGCGGCCCTCGGCACCGGATATCGACATCGACTTCGATGACCGCCGCCGCGGCGAGATGGTGCGCTACGCCGCCGAGAAGTACGGCAGCGACCGGGTGGCGCAGGTCATCACGTTCGGCACCATCAAGACCAAAGCCGCCCTCAAGGACGCCGCTCGGGTGCACTACGGCCAGCCCGGGTTCGCGATCGCCGACCGCATCACCAAGGCACTGCCGCCGCCCATCATGGCCAAGGACATACCGCTGTCGGGCATCACCGATCCCACCCATGAGCGCTACAAAGAGGCCGCGGAGGTTCGGGGGCTCATCGACACCGACCCCGACGTGCGGACCATCTACGAGACGGCCCGCGGGTTGGAGGGGCTGGTCCGA
>NZ_JBILVF010000151.1:0-8309 GCF_044370595.1 Mycobacterium sp. | reverse complement strand
TCTGCTTTCGCTGCGCGAAATTTTCGGCTGAGCCGCGAGGGCGGCGTCCGGGAGGAGTTGGGATGCGGCCATCGGGGACGGTCGGAAGGGTTGGCGGCCTGGCGGTCGCCCTGGGAGTCGGAGCCGCGCTGAGCGTCGGGGGCGCCGGGGAGTGCTGGGCCTCCCCGGCTGACACCACCGCCCGGGCGGATCAACGCGCGGGTTCTGATGCGGGTGCGACCCGCGCCACATCACCACGACGGCAATCCGCCGGGGACAGTGCGGGGCCGGGGCCCTCCCGGAGTCCGGGAACGCCGTCGACGGCAGCGGCCGCCCGCCCGCCGGTGGTCGACGCGGCGGTGAGCGCCAACCGGCCGGCAGCCGCCACGGAACAGACGGAACTGGCGGAACCGGATCCGGTTGCGCCCGTCGAATCTGCGGCTTCATGGGCGCTGCTGGCCGCGGCACGCCGCGAAATAGGGCAGCCCCACGCTCCCCTGTCGGCTGCGGCGGCCTCAGCCGCCCCGCTACCGGCGGCGGGGTCAACCGCCGCACCACCGGCGGCGTCAACCGTTCCTGCACCGGCACCGGCACCGGCACCGGCACCGGCACCGGCACCGGCGGCCAGTGTCGCCGCCGCTGAGGAGATCGCGGTCAGCCCGACCGTGCGTTTCGTCGACGGGATCGTGCAGGGCACGCTGAAGGCCACCAGCGCGCGATACGGCGACACCTCCTGCTCGGACAGTACGACGACGTCATGTCTGACCTACGAGCCCGTCAGCAAAGGCGGGGCCGTCGGCAAGCTGGCCATGGGCACAGTCCCCGTCAGCCCGACGGCGAATGACCCCCAGAGTTTCACCGTGCTTCCCTATCTGACCTGGGATCTGGACACCGGAGCCGGAAAGGGCGAACAGACCTTCCAAGTGCGGGTGACCGAGGTGACGCCGTTCGGCTCGTTCCTCACCGGGCTGCCGGTGGTGGGAACGACCGCCGATCAGATCATCGAGCTGCTGCAGCAGACCCCTGTCCTCGGCACAGCTCTGGCGCCGTTGATCGGCGCGTCGACCCTCGCCACGATCGGCGTCGACCTGACGTCGCTCGCGCCGGGGAGGACTCCACTCGCCTTCACCTACCGGGTGACCTCCTTCGACGGGACGCTGATCAGCGCGAACTTCTTCCCCGCCGCCCAGATCAAGTCCGGCGAGGTCGCTCCGCTGGTGTTCCGCGGCCCCGGGCTGGCCGCCCCCGGATCCACCGATCCGTACGTGAACACGGTGCAGGGCACCACCTCGGCCTCCCTCGTTCCGCCGATCAAGGTGCTACGCGAGGCGAACTACAACGTCATCTCCTGGGATCCGCGGGGAGAGTTCGCCTCCACCGGTGTGCTGCAGATGGACAATCCGTTCTACGAAGGCCGTGACGTCTCCGCGCTCATCAGTTGGGCCGCCGAAAATCCGCTCGTCGAACTCGACGGTCCCGACGACCCGGCGGTGGGAATGGTGGGTGGCTCCTACGGTGGCGGCATTCAATTGCCTGTTGCCGGAACCGATCCGCGGGTCGACGCCGTCGTCCCGTCAATCACCTGGAACTCGCTCACCTCGTCGCTGTATCCCAGCGAGGTGTTCAAGTCGGCGTGGTCGGCGGCGCTCATCCTCGCCTTGATCGACGCGGAGGCGCGGATCAATCCCCAGATCTACGCCGGGATCGCCTCCGGGCTGCTCTTCAACTGGGTCAGCGAGACGGCTCAGGCGGTGTTCGCAAGCAGTGGCCCGACGGTACTGCTCAATCAGGTCAAGGCCCCGACGCTGCTGCTCCAGAGCACCGTCGATGGGCTCTTCCCGCTGTCGGAGGCGGCGGCGAACGCGCAGAGCATCCTCGCCAATCCCTGGGGAACGCCGGTCAAGATGCTCTGGTTCTGCGGCGCCCACGGCTACTGCCTGGACCCCTCAGACCCCACCCAGAGCGATCGGCTGGTAGCCGACAGCATGTCCTGGTTGAACACCTATGTCGCCGGAACCGGTTCGGCGGCCGACGACATCCCGACGTTCCAGTGGTGGGACCAGAAGGGCAGCCGGTATACCTCCTCGCTTATGCCGTTCGAGCCCGGCTTCAATCAGCCGGTGCCGTACACCGCCACCGGAACCGGCGGACTGCTGCCGATCATCCCGCTGATCGGCGGTTCGGGACCGCTGCGGGGACCGGAGTCCCTGCCGGAGTTCCTCCTGACGTTCCCACTGGACGCCACGTTCGCCACCGCTGCGGACAACGCGATCGATGTCGCGGTGAACCCTGCAGCGGGCAGCCAGGTCGTCGGTGCTCCGCAACTGAGCTTCACCTACCGAGGGGTCGGCACCGGCAAGGCGGTGTTCGCCCAATTGGTCGACAACGCCACCGGCCGAGTGGTCGGCAACACCGTCACGGCTGTCCCGGTGACCCTCGACGGTCAGACCAACTCGGTGTCGGTCCCGATGGAGAGCATCGCGTACAGCGTCGGCGCCGGCGACTCGCTGACGCTGCAGATCGTCGCCTACGCATCGTCGTATGCCAATTCCTCGATCGGTGTCGTCGACATCTCCGATATCCGACTCGACCTGCCGCTGCGCGATCAGATTCCGCGGTAAGCCACTGCTGCGGGCCCTCTCAGCACGCCGTTGCCCCCGTCGTGAGGCCGCCGGGCCCCGCGCAGTCTGGGACGGACCGGTGGTTCACTGACGTCATGGCCCAGCTCAGCCGTCGCGGCTTCATCAGTGCTGCGGGCCTGGCGGCCACCAGTCTGGCCGCATCGTGTGCCACGCCCAGCCGGACCGGGCTGGTCGACCTCAACGCCGTGGTGCGCGGGGCGGTGGTGCTTCCCGGCGAGCCGGACTATCAGGATCTGGTGATCCCGCGGAACCTGCGTTTCGCGGCCCTGCAGCCCGCCGCAGTCGTCCTCTGCGCCGACGCCGATGACGTCGCCGCCGCGGTGCGGTGGTCACGGGAAACCAACACCGCCTTCGCAATCCGCGGCGGCGGACACAACTATTCCAGCGCCTCGGTCTCGCAGGGCATCATCATCAGCACCCGGAAGCTCAAGGCTGCCCGCATCGACGGCAACCGCCTGACCACTCAGGCCGGGGTCATCAACGCCGATCTGTCCGAGTTGCTGTCCCAGGCCCCCGGCAGGCTGTTGCTGCCGGGCGGAAACTGCCCGGCGGTCGGCGTGGCGGGCCTTACCCTCGGCGGTGGCATCGGCCCCAACGCACCGTGGGCGGGCCTGACTGCCGACCGTCTTCGCGCGGTCACCATGGTCACCGCGGAGGGCAACCTCGTCACCGCCAGCGCCGGCGAGAACCCCGACCTCTTCTGGGGGCTGCGCGGCGGTGCCGGCGGCAATTTCGGTGTGGTCACTGAACTGGATTTCGAGTTGGTGGAGGTACCCGTCGACCGTGCCACCTTCGGCAAGCTGACCTTCCGGGGCCGCGACTCCGCCCTGGCTGCCGCACTTGCCTTCCAGCGGCTGCGGGCCGACGCCGCACGGACCGTGACCGGCACCATCCTGCTGGCCCACCGCGAAGGCGACGCGGACGCGACGTTGAAGGTGCAGTGCCTGGCCGGTGCGAAACCCGCCCGCGAGATGCTGGAGCCGTTACTCACCATCCCCGGGGTCACCGTCGATATCACCGAAGGCCCGTGGTGGGACGCCTACCGGTGGTACACGACCGCGCTCAATCCGGCTTACTCGTTCTGGGACCGCTCGCTCTACGCCGACGAATTCCTCACCGGCGACGCCCTTTCCGCAGCACTGGAGGTGGTCAGCCGCTTCCCCGCCAAGGGGAGTCCCACTGACCGCAACGGCACGATGTCGCTCTTCGGCTGGGTCGGCGGAGCCGTCGGTGACGTGGCCCCGACCGACACCGCCTACGTACACCGGGCGGCCCGGATCCTGGTCGAGATGGCCTCGCGGTGGCCGACTCCGGCGCAGCCGCAGTTGCCCGTCAGCCCGATACCCCCGGAGATTCGGGCGTGGCAGGAGCGACTGTGGGAGACGGTGCTCCCACACACCACCGGGCGGTCCTATCAGAACTTCCCCGACCCCGAGTTGCCGGACTGGGCCGACGCCTACTACGGCGACAACCTCACCCGTCTGCGCGGCCTCAAGTCGACCTGGGATCCGGCTGGCGTGTTCACCCACTTCCAGGGGATTCCACTGCCGCGCTAGCGCTTTCACACCACGGGCTAGGGACCGGTCGCGGGTAGTCCGGTGTAGTCCGGTTTGTCGGTGGGCGGTTCGAGCAGGCCGCACCGCAGCAATTCGTAGCGGGGCACCCGGTCGATCCGGTAGCGGGTGAAATCCCAGGCCCGGTTGAAGTTACCGATGAACCGCGGCCGGGTCATCGGCTCGCGGATGGCGGTGAACATCTCGACGGTGTCCGGGCAGCCGAGCGCGACCTGAGCCTGCTCCACCCAGCCCTCGTCGAGGTACTCCGGGATCCACGGGCGCTCCTTGAGCCAGGGCCCCTCTGCCACCGCCCAGTCCGGGAAGAGATTCTTGTCGTGGCCGATTCGGCCGTCCGCCAGGCGCGCGGTGTGGGCGGCCAACGGGTTGGCCAGACCGATCTGGTCGATCACCCGGGTGTCCAGCCCTACGTTCATACCGAGCATGCCGAGGTTGGTGAAAAACACGGTGTGTGTCGCATTTTGACGACGCCAGTCCTCGGCCGACACCCCAGGCGGCGGCGGCTCGGTCGGCGGCTTCTGGGGCACGACATCCCAGACGTCCCAGTTGCCCGACGGCAGCAGCAGAGCGCCGTCCGGGGTGTTGTTGATGGCCACCAGGACCGCGCGCATGCGCGGATAGTCCAGATAATCCGCGGCGGTCAGCGGATGGGCGTGACCGGTGGCCTGGGAGTAAAACCTGCGTTCGTCGACGATCCCGGAGTAGGTGACCCGGGTGGCGTCGCGCCCCATGCCGGGTGAGTTGGCCGCCCACAGCGCCCAACCGGCCAACGCCAGCCACAACAGCAGCGCCGCCCCGGCCAGCCGGTGGCTGTTCTCGCGGGGAATGCCCTTCGCGAGATCCGCGATACGGAAGCCCGGCGGGATGACAAGCGGGATCACCGCGACCGGAAGCAGCACACAGAACAGCGGCGCCAGCAACACCCGTCCGTGCATGAAGTCACCGCCCTGGCGGATCCAATACAGCGCCTGCAGCACACCGCTGAGGAGGATGAAGACCACGACAGCCGAGGAGGTGCGGACGCGGGCGGCAAGCCCGGTGGCCCGGGCGCGTTCCGGCTGCTCACCCGGCGTCCGGCCGGCCCGCAGCACCGCGACCAGTCCGATCACCAGCACCGCCGGAAGCCAGAGCGCGTAGGGGCCGGTGAGGTTGTTCAGGTAGGTCAGCCCCTGGCCCCACTTGCTGCCCGAGGCGTCCTTGGCCAGCGCGGTCTGCGGGACGATCAGGGCGTAGTAGCCCATCCGGAAGATCTGGTAGCCCACCGGAAGCAGGCCGCCGGCCAGCACGATGAGCGCTCGACGGCCCCAGGCCGGTTCGGCGATCAGCATCATGATCAGCGCCACCCCGCCGATCAGGGCCAGTTCCGGGCGGACCAGCACGCTCAGGCCCGCCACGAATGCCAACCCCGCCAGCCCCGCCGGGTTTGATCCGCTGTGCTGCGGTGACTGAGCCCAGCGCACCATCAGCCACCACAGACCACCCAGCCAGGCGGTCACCAGACCGTTCTCCAAGCCGGAGGTGGCGAAGTCGCGGGCCGGGGGGATGGCGATGTAAACCAGCACCCCGGCCGGCAGGAACACCGCGGGGCGGGCCCGCAGGTACGGGGCCCACAGGCGGGCGGTGCCCAGCATCGCCATCGCCACGCCGGCGACACTGAAAATCAGCGACAGCGCCAGCGCCACGTACTCCAACCGCAACGGACCGCCGACAACGCTGCCGAGGTACACCAGGTAGGTCCAGGCCGTGGAGGTGTTGGACTCCACCCGCTCCCCGGCGTTGAACACCGGGCCGTTGCCGGCCAGCAGGTTGCGGATGGTCCGCAGCACGATGAGCCCGTCATCGGCGATCCACCGCCGCTGCCAGGCTCCCCAGAACCACAACACCGAGACCGCCGCAACGGTGAACCACAGGCTGATCCGGGTGAGCGCCGATGGCCGCAAGGCCGGCGCGCGCATCGGGAAGCGCGCCTGGGCACGGGCAGCCGGCGCGCTAGCTGAGGACGGCGGCGGCAATGACGGTTCCGATCCAGGCCAGGGCCAGAAGTTGGAGCACCCGGTCGCGCAGCGCGATGTCCTCCGGTTCGCCGGCCATGCCGCCGTCGACGTCGACCGCGTAGCGCAGGATCGCGATGGTGAACGGCACCATCGAGATGACGAACCAGGATCCGCCGTCACCGTCCCGTTCGAAGGCCCATAACCCGTAGCAGACCACCACGGCGGTGGCCGACAGTGTCCAGACGAACGTCAGGTAGGTGCTGGTGTAGTTCTCCAGCGACTTGCGAATCTTGGCGCCGGTGCGCTCAGCGAGTTGCAGTTCGGCGTACCGCTTTCCGGCTGCCATGAACAGCGAACCGAAGGCCATCACCAACAAAAACCACTGCGACAGCGGGATGCCGCCCGCCACACCCCCGGCGATGGCCCGGATCAGGAAGCCAGAGGACAGGATGCAGATGTCCAGTACCGCTTGGTGTTTGAGGCCGAAGCAGTAGGCAAGCTGGATGGCCAGATAGACCGCCATCACCAGAGCAAGCTTCGGGGTTACCCACCACGAGATCGCCAGGCAGGCCACCGCCAGGACGGTGGCGATCCCATAGGCCATCCCCACCGGCAGCACGCCGGCGGCGATCGGGCGGAACTGTTTGGTCGGGTGCGCCCGGTCGGCTTCGACGTCGCGGGCGTCGTTGATCAGATAGATCGACGAGGCCGCCATGCAGAACACCACGAAGGCGATCGAGACCTTGTAGAGCACCGACAGATCGAAGTGGGCGCCGCCGCCCAGTGCGGCCAACGGGGCGGCGAAGACCAGGAGGTTCTTGACCCACTGCCGGGGTCTGACCGCTCTGATGATCCCGGCCGGCAGGCTGCTCGGCGGACCGGTGACCGTAGTCTCGCCCATGGTCAGTCCCTGTCCTTTCGGGTGCCCGTCTGGCTCGCCCCGAGCCGGGTTGCGGCCGTGGCGACGGTGGCGCCGACGGCCATGCCGGCGAGCACGTCGGTGGGATAGTGAACCCCCAGCACCAGCCGCGAGAGCGCCATCAGTGGCACGGCGACCAATGGCAGCGGCGAGCCGGTAGCTCGGCACAGCAGCATAGCGGCGGCGGTGGAGGAGGTCGCGTGCGCGGAGGGGAAGCTCAGCGCGCTGGGGGTCGAGACGTTGACGGCGATGTCGGGGTGGTGCGGGCGGCGGCGACGGACCGCCAGTTTGATCGCGATCGCCGCGCCGTGGGCGGCCACCGCGCCGACGCCGACCAGCAGCCAGTCCCGGCGGCGACGCGGTGAGAGCAGCGCGCCGGCCGCCGACAGCGCCGCCCAACCGGCAGCGTGCTCACCGAAGTGCGACATGGACCTGGCCACCCCCACCACCGGCGGCGAGCCGAGTCGGGACTGCACCTCGACCAGCGCGGCCACTTCACCGGTGGGCGGGCTGGCCTGGGGTACCTGCTCGGGCTGCTCAGGCATTGATCGCCGCTTTGTCGAACAGCACCGTCTCCCATTTGCGCTGGCTGGACAGTTCGGGCAGCGCTTCTCGGTAGACCCGACGCATGTGGTCGTACTTGCGGTACAGCCGGATGTGTTGGCGCAGCGACTCTTTGAATAATGCAGCCATTTTAGCCCGGTCGCGCTGGCGGTAGACCACGCCGCGGCCGTCGGCGGTGGTGACGGTGACACCGTCGACGTTGCACAGCAGAAACCAGCGGGCGTCCTGGGTGGCGACGTTGAGTTGCGGGCGTTCGTGGTGGGCCGGGTCGGCCTGGCTCATCTGGTGGACCAGGCCGCGCGCCAACCGGATTCCGATGACCGGCAGCGCGGCCGGCGGCTTGTGCGCCTTGGTCCGCCCACTGGGCGGGGGCAGCGCGGTGGCGGCGGGCAGCACCACCGCATCGGGGTACTGCTGGCGCAGGGCCCGCACCTCCGGCAGCGCCGATTCCAGGATCGAGAAGATGTGCTCGGGGCCGGCGAGGAAGTCGTCGATGGCCTTGTTCTGGATAGCGACCGTCGAATACTCAAGGCACATAAGGTGTTTGATGGTGGCTTTGATGGAACTCTTGAGCAGGCCGTTGACCGGGGCGTCCCAGTGCAGGGCGGAAACCACCAGCCGGTTTCGAAGATGGAAG
>NZ_JBILVF010000150.1:0-8324 GCF_044370595.1 Mycobacterium sp. | reverse complement strand
CCGTACATCAGAGGTTCTGCTCCCATGCGAATTCTCCCGTCCGGAGGTCAGCGTGCCGACAGCACCTGGAAGCCGTCGATGATGCTCTGGGCGTCCTCGGCGTAGCTGCCGCTGTCGAGGTCGACCGCCTGGATGGTGAGCGTCGCGACATAGGTAGCGTCGCCGGACTGGTACACCACCACCCGGGTAGCGGCACTGCGCGGCGGAACCGCTCCGGTGGCCGGTGCGGTGTAGGTGCTCGTCATCGCCGGCAGGCCGCAGGCCTGGTCGGCCTGGGTGCTCAGATCGGTCGCACCGGCCTTGCCGACGAGGATCTCGTTCTGCGCGTCGAGAATCTGTTGGGCATCGGCTCCCTCGGCGCTGATCCGGTTGAGCGCGACGACCGCGTTCGGGGTGAATCCGTCGGCAGCCAGCCCCGGGTTGAGGAGCGCCATCCTGATGGTGTCGTCGGCGGGGTCCAGAGCCGGGGGTTGTTCCCAGCCCGGCGGCACCGGGATGCGCAGGCGCGGTTCCTGACTGTCTGAGCGGGGAACGTCGAGCATCGTCGAATCGACGGTCTGGCATTCCGTTCCCGCGGAATCCGAAGCGCCGGGATCGGCCGCGGCGACCCCGGCCGCCAGCGGAGTGCCGAAGAGGGCGGGGAGGAACACCAGGGCTGCTTTGCGATACAGGGCAGTCCCCATGGCAGGCCTCCCGAATCCGGACACTTCGATGGTAGGGCCAGGCAGCCATCGTCGCGCGATAATCCGGGCCGAGCGCCTCACCCGCCAGAGTTGACCACATCGGCGCCGACCGGCGCCGCGGAGCCCTGTCGGACTCGGGCACCGGCGGCGGGCGGAAACGGGACGTCGCGGTCCAGGCGGCCGAGCAGCAGGTTGAGTTCGCGGCGAGTGCTCACCCTGGCCAGGGCCCGTCGCAGGTCCGAACCCGCGGAGAAACCGTGCAGCCGTCGTGCGACCGGACTTCACCGTCCTGCGATCGGGATCTGACCATCACTCAGTCGAGTTGGGCGAGGACCTCTTGAGCTGCGCGCTCACCGGAGGAGATGGCGCCGTCGATGTAGCTGGCGAACCGGGCAGCGGTTTCCGTGCCGGCAAAGTGGACTCGTCCGAGGGGCTCGGCGACCCGCTGCGCCAGCCTCAACGTGCCTGGGATGGGGACGGCCGAGTAGCCGCCGCCGCTGTAGATCTCGTTCTCCCAGGACACGTTCACGACCGTCCGGGGTTGGCGGGCCGCGGGGCCGAACCACCTGCTCAGGGCCTCTAATATCCGCTCCTGGCGGATGCCGGGAGGATGCTGTGCGAGTTCGACGCTCTTGGCTCCGCAGGTGAGTGACGCCAACACGCCAGGGCCGCCGGGCGGCGAGACGTCGAACGCCGAGGACACCGCCCCGTCGGGATCGATCGCTTCGCCAGACCAGCCACCGTCCCGCCAGAACGGCCGTTCGTAGACCGCCAGCAGCTTCGTCACCGACCCCATGGGCATCCGCGCGATCAAGTTCGCCCGCCACGGTGGCAGCCCCGGTTTCCAGGCAAGCCCACCAACTCGCGGGGGTGGCAGCGCGACGATGACGTACCTGGCAGCGATGGTCGAATCGTCGGTGACAACACGCACTCCTGCCACGTCGTGGTGGATCTCTCGAGCTGGCGTTGCGAGGTGCAGCCGGGAGCCCAGGAGTGCGGCGATCTTCAGCGCAGCCGCATCGGCCCCACCGATCACGAGATCTTGTTGGGCACCCCCGTCGGTGCCCAACTCCGCAAGCAGGCCACCAGGCTGGTCTGCCATTGACACCAGATTCCCCATCGAGACCTGCGTGAGTTCTGTCGAGTAGAGCAGCACGAGCGCTGTCTCGATCGTCGCCCGCGCGCGCCGTGACGGTACCCAGCGCCTCAGCCAGTCCGCCACCGTTACGCCGTCCAGCCGGTCGGCGCATTCCTTCGGCCGGCCCTTGACCGACGCACGGCGAACCAGCCACTCCGCGTGCAGCAGTCCAGCGACGGCAGCCGGGAGTGCCGTCGCCGGTAGCGGGAGCGGCCGTGCTCGACGAAGCGTCTCCGACGTTCCGTCCCACCACGCAGCACTCCCGGACGCGGGCGTGGGGAAGGTGGTGAGCTCGAAGCGGTCGAGCAGCGCCCGGAAATGCGAGTGGCCGGCGCCAACCCACATCCCGCCGAGGTCTAGGGGAACCCCGGCGTCACGATGAGTCCAGACGCGGCCCCCTACCCGGTCCCTCGCCTCCAGCACCATGACGTCGCGTCCGCGGTCGGTCAGTCCGAGCGCGGCGACCAGACCCGCGTATCCAGCGCCGATCACGATCACCTCGGCGTCCGTCGTCGCGCTCATGGTCCTCCCAGCCCTCCGGACGTAGACGGACAATTTTTGTACAACTAGTGTTATAAATAAACTAACAGCGATTGCCCAGGAGCAGCAACCGGGAGGAGGGAGCGAACATGCCGCGGCAAGTAGACGGCGAAAGTCGGGATCGAGACATCCGGGCCGCGACCCTGCGCGTCATCGCTTCGCACGGCGTCAGCGGTGTGACGATCCGTAAGGTGGCGAGCGAACTTGGAGCCTCCACAACGGTCATTACGCACTTCACCCGCGACAAGGATGAACTGCTCCGTCGTGCAGTCGGCGCCGAACTCGAGGAGCGGCGACGCCGAGTCGCCGAAATTGCCGCCACCGCAGACGATCCCTTCTGGGCGGTTATGGAGTGGACAGTCGACGCGGATCCCGACGGTGTCTGGCCGGCACTGGTGTCGGCTGCTGCGGCCAACGTTGTTCCAGCTATAAGCGAACTCGTACGGGCGTTTGACCGCTGGTGGACCAGCCTGGTCGCCCGACTCGTCTCTGACAGGCTCGTCGAAGGTCTTTCAAAGCGAGACGCCGCCGACGCCATCGGAATCGTCGCAGAAGGACTGCTGCTGCCCCTCGATGCTGCCAACTGGTCCGCTGCCCGTCGTCGCCGCCTCGCCCGAACCCTGATCATTCCTCTGCTCAGGAGGTGAGTCGAGCGTGGTGATTGAGATCAGGATCGTCGTCTGGATCGCAGTCCTGCCACAACGGGTCGGGTTCCCGGACTCGCCACGAAATCCAGAAAACCGCCTGGGCCATCACGCCCGGAAGTAGCCGATCTCATCGGGCGACGAATCCGTCTGTGCCGAGGTGATTTTGGCTGGCCGGCGCTTACGGCGAGCAGCCTGGGGAGCGGCCGCCACGAGCATGTCGACGAGGAAGCGCACGATCTCTTCGAACGGCCGGTCGCGGGGGATCGTGCTACCCAGCAGTCCCTCGAACATGATGTGCGCGGTGTCGGCAATCAAGACGACGTCGGTGCCACGGCCCAACCCGGGCTGCACCACCGCGAGCAGCAGATCGTCGAGCCAGGCATGAAACTCCTCATGCACCGCGGCAACGGCATCGCTCTGGCCGACTCGGTCATGGGCGTCGATGTGCATACCGCGGTACCGCTCGGCCGATGCCAGGAAGCTCACCAGGGTGTCCATCGGACTGGAACCCGACGCCAGGTCGGCCTCGACCGACTCCCGCGACTCCTCGGCCACCCGCGCCACGACGGCGGCGAAAAGGTCGTCCTTGGTCGGGAAGTACCAGTGGATCGATCCGGCATTGACGCCGACGTCCCCGGCGATGTCGGCGATGCTGGTGCCCTTGTAGCCGTGCGCCTCGAAGCGATGCCGCGCCGCGGCGATGACCGCATCGAGACGGTCCGCCCGGGGGATGCTGCGTCGGTTCGGGGGCATCACTGCAGGGTAGTTCCCTTCTTGACTTCTCACCAAGAAAGTTCTTGACTAATCATCAAGAAGTCCGAAGGGAGGGGCATGGAGCGCAACGCGGGCACCGTCGCCGTCACCGACGCGCCGCCACGCAACCCGCTGCCGCTGCGACGCCAACTGGCCGTGATCCGCAGATTCGACTCCGGGCCGCAAGTGCTGCGTGACGCCGGCGGACCGGTGACCCGGCTTTATCTCGGCCCGCCGTCGCTTGTGCCGCAGGTGGTCGTGGCCACCTCGCCCCGGGCGGCCCGCGACATCCTCACCCATAGCCCCGAGAAACTAGAGCGCACCTCCGTGCACGACGAAATCCGAAATCTGCTGGGACCCAACCTGTTCGATATGCGCTACCGGCAATGGCTACCGCGCCGGCGGGCGCTCCAGCCGATATTCACCAAGCAGAGCGTGCATCAATTCGGCGGGCACATGGCGGAGATCGCCGAGGCAGTCGCGCACCGCTGGCCCGACGGTGCGCGGATCGACCTGGACACCGAAGCCCGGCGGGTGACGCTGGGGGCGCTGGGCCGATCGGTGCTCGGCCTGGATCTGGAATCTCAAACCGATGCCGTGGCCGAGCCGGTACGGACGGCGATCAGCTACACCGCCGACCGCGGCGCCAATCCCTTCCGCGCCCCGCGGTGGCTGCCAACTCCTGCCCGCCGCCGCGCCCGCGCCGCCAGCGCCGCTCTGCATCGGCTTGCCGGCGAGATCCTCCAGGCGTGCCGGGCCGACCCGGACCGCGACGCTCCGCTGGTGCAGGCGCTGATCGCAGCCAGGGATCCCGAGACCGGCGGGGAGTTGTCCGACGCCGAGATCCGCGGCGAACTCGTCGTTTTCATGATCGCCGGGCATGACACCACATCGACCACGCTGACGTACGCGCTATGGGTTCTTGGCCACCACCGCGAAGTCCAGGACCGCGTGCGTGCTGAGGTGGCCGGTCTCGGTCAACGCCCGCTGACCCCGGCGGACGTCCCACACCTGCGCTACACCGTCGCGGTACTGCACGAGGCACTGCGGCTGTGCCCACCGGCGCCCGTGGTCACCCGGACCGCGACGGCCGACATCGACGTCGCCGGTTACCGGGTCGAGGCCGGCACGGAGTTGGTGGTCGGGATCAGCGCCATGCACCGCGACCCCGCCCTCTGGGACAGGCCGCTGATCTTCGATCCCGACCGGTTCAGTCCGCCGAACTCGGCGGGCCGCGACCGCTGGCAGTACCTGCCCTTCGGGGGCGGTCCGCGCTCCTGCATCGGCGACCACTTCGCTATGCTCGAAGCCACCATGGCTCTGGCGACGATCATCCGCGATGTCGAAATACATTCCAGCGCTCACGAATTCCCGGTCACCACACCCTTCACCGCTGTCGCCGCCGGTCCGGTCCGGGCCATCGTCCGCAAGGTTCGCCATGACGGCTGACGACATCGACGATGGACTGCCGAGGCTGCCGATCTTCGACGGGACCAAGCAGCCGCAGCACCGGCCGGCACCCTCAAAGCTCACGTTGACGGCCTACCCGGATCGCCCTGCCCAACCGATGAAGATCCGCGCCGGGGCCGAGGAGATCCGGGCGCTCGCCTTGCGGTCGGGTGCTGACGACGTCGGGCTGGTGTCGGTGGAGCGTGAGGACATGGCCGCGCAGCGGGCCGACATCGAGGAGTTGCTGCCGGGGGCACGCACGGCGATCGCGTTCGTGGTGAAGATGAATCGCGGCAACGTCCGCGCGCCGGCCCGCTCCGTGGCCAACTCCGAATTCCACCACAGCATCGACGAGACCAACGAGGTGGCGCGGCGCATCACCCGAGAACTCGAGACGCGGGGGCACCGCGCTGTGTGCCCGCCGGGTGGGTTCCCGATGGAGGTCGACCGATTCCCGGGCAAGATCTGGACGATCTCGATGAAACCCATCGCGGTGGCCGCGGGCCTGGGTCAGATGGGAATCCACCGCAACGTCATCCACCCCCGGTTCGGAAACTTCATCCTCATCGGGGTGGTGCTCACCGACGCCGAGATCGCTGACGATCGCCAGGGGCAGCCCATCGACTGGAACCCCTGCCTGGGCTGCAAACTATGCGTCGCGGCCTGCCCGGTCGGGGCTATCAAAACCGACGGCGGCTTCGACTTCGCCGCCTGCACCACACACAACTACCGCGAGTTCCTCGGCGGCTTCGCAGACTGGGTCGGCCAGGTCGCCGACAGCACCGGACGCTCGGACTACCAGCAGAAGGTTACGACCTCGGAAACGGCCAGCGTCTGGCAGAGCCTGTCGTTCGGCGCCAACTACAAGGCCGCCTACTGCATGTCGGTCTGCCCGGCCGGAGAGGACGTGATCGGAACCTACCTCGCTGACCGGCAGCAGCACGTGGCCGAGGTCGTGAGACCACTCACCGAGAAGGCCGAACCGGTCTACGTGGTGGCCGGTAGCGACGCCGAAGCGCACGTCCGCGCCCGCTTCCCGCACAAGCAGGTGCGGCACGTCACCAACGGTCTCGCCCCGGCGAACGTGGAGGCGTTCGTGGCCGGCTCGCCTTTGGTGTTCGCCGCCAAAGCGGCCAAGGACGTCTGCCTGCGAGTGCATTTCGCCTTCCGCGGCAGCAGTTCGCTGCAGGCCACCTACGTCATCGACAACGGGACACTGCAGATCGAGCCCGGCCGATCGGGGGATCCCGACCTGTCGGTGGATGCCGACGCCGACACCTGGCTGGCGATCACCCGCGGCGAGAAGAACCCGGTATGGGCGGTGCTCACCCGGAAGTTGCGGATCAAGGGCTCGGTCCGCCACCTGGAGACGTTCCGGCGCTGCTTTCCGATCTAGGCGGCCAGTGGATCGAATACGGTTGCGGGGCAGCGGAATCAGCTCGCCGCTTGCACCTCTCGCAGCGCACCGTGCGCAATCACCTCGACCGCGCTGCGCCTGGCCGACCAGACCGGCTACCTCCGTTTCCTGGCGCGCTCCAGAGCCGCCTTCCATAACAGCCGGACCGACTGGCCTAGTTGGCGTTCGACGATCGTCTGTTTGGTCAGCATCGCCGTCGCGGAGGCTCTGGTCACCGCCGACGCTTTGGAGACGTGGCCGGAATCGAAGGGCGGTTGGGGGTCGTATTCGATGACGAGCTGGATCGCCTTGGCCAACGCCTCGCCGCCCAGCTGACCAGCCAGCCACAGCCCCAGGTCGATTCCGGCCGAGACTCCGGCGGCTGTGACGATGCGGCCCTGTTGCACGATCCGCTCGTCGTTCGCGGGCGTCACGCCGAAGGTCCGCAGCATCGGCACCACCATCCAATGGGAAGTGGCGCGCCTGCCCGCCAGCACGCCTGCGGCGGCCAGGATCAGGGATCCGGAGCACACCGAGGTGGTCCATGTTGCCGTCTGGTGGGCACGGCGAACCCACTGGAGTAGCTTCTCGTCGCGTGCGTGCTCGAACGTCGACATGCCCCCTGGCACCACAATGATGTCCGGCGAGGGGATTTCATCGAACGAGTGTGTTGCCCCGACCACCAGGACACCCGAGTCCGCGGTGATTGGTCCGGGTTCGTGCCACACGAAACGGACCTCAGCGCCGGGCAAATTGCGCAGAACTTCGTAGGGGCCGATGAAGTCCAGGGCGGTGAATCCCGGATAGAGAACGATGGCGATCTCGGTCATCTCTCTACCTTGCATCAGGCGTACGTCCACCTCCACCGCGCCGCCCCACCTGGCCCGAACCCTGATCAGTTCTCGGGAGGTGAACCACCACGGCAGCGGCCGCGGCGCGGCGGCGGCATGTAGTGTCCATCCCATATGAGCGATATGCGCGTGAGGGGAATCGAAGTAGCCGTGCTTCGCGTATTCACTGACATCGCAGGCAATTTCGGCAATCCCCTCGGAGTTGTCGATTCGGCTGCGCTTCCGGTGCCGCGGCGGCAGGCGCTCGCGACCGACTTGGGTTACAGCGAGACGGTGTTCGTCGACCTGCCCGCGGCCGGCGCTACGACGGCGCACGCCTGGATCTTCACCCCGACAACCGAACTGGCCTTCGCCGGGCACCCCACGGTGGGGGCGGCGTGGTGGCTACGCGAGCGCGGTACCCCCATTGCTACCCTGCAGGTCCCGGCGGGCATGCTGCAGGTCCGCTACTCCGATGATCTGACCGCCGTTGTGGCCAGCGCCGGATGGGGCCCGGAGTTCGTCATCCACGCCCTGCCGGCAGCGGACGAGGTGCTTGCCGCCGACCCCGCCGACTACGCCGACGACGGCTACCACTACCTGTGGGCGTGGCTCGACCGCGACCGCGGACACATCCGGTCGCGGATGTTCGCCAACGAACCGGGCGTGCCCGAAGACGAAGCCACCGGTTCGGCCGCGGTTCGCCTGACCGGTCACCTGCGCCGCGACCTCACCATCACCCAGGGCCGGGGATCGCAGATCCTCACCTCCTGGTACCCCGACGGGCGGGTATCGGTCCAGGGCCGGGTGGTCAGTGACGGGGTGCGTCGTCTCGGCGACCGACCGTCATGAAACCCGGCAACAACAACGGCCATGCCGCGGCGAGTG
>NZ_JBILVF010000086.1:0-13863 GCF_044370595.1 Mycobacterium sp. | reverse complement strand
CGACGCGCCGAACGACACGCCCGCCGCGGCTGGGGCGGCACTGGCTCACCCGCGCGGGGAGGACTCTTTTGGAACACCTGCCAGGACGGCCCTATGATCACCTCACACGGCTGTGACACACTTCACTAAACGCGCAGGGGGTCAGGTCATTGACTAGCCATGTCGGGCAGGTGTGGCGATGACGGCGCCGTCCGATCACCCCCACGCCTCCGGGGTGTCGCCCTGGTCGTCGCCGACGTCGACGAGGTCCTATTACGTCGCCGCCCTGCGCGCGGCCGCAATCTCCCTGGTTCTGCTGGTCGGGCTGGGCGTGCTCATTCTGCTTTGAACCCACCTGTGCCGGCCTGAACCCAAGGTGCCAGCCGGGTTGCGGTGTCCTTGCGGTGCGTGCCGTGGATAGAGCAATGTTGGAGGCGCGCGGACCGCTTGAACGCACCAACGCACTGCATCGAGAGAGGAAGGAATCGCGTGGCTGACTACACCCTGCCGGACCTTGATTGGGACTACGGGGCCTTGGAACCCCACATCTCCGGCCAGATCAACGAACTTCACCACAGCAAGCACCACGCCGCCTACGTCGCCGGCGTCAACGCCGCGGTCGCCAAACTCGAGGAGGCCCGGGCCAATGACGACCACGCCGCAATCTTCCTCAACGAGAAGAATCTGGCATTCCACCTTGGCGGCCACGTGAACCATTCGATCTGGTGGAAGAACCTGTCACCCCACGGCGGCGACAAGCCCGCCGGCGATTTAGCCGCCGCAATCGACGACGCGTTCGGCTCCTTCGACAAGTTCCGTGCTCAATTCACCGCGGCCGCCAACGGGTTGCAGGGCTCCGGCTGGGCGGTGCTGGGTTATGACAGCCTGGGCGATCGGCTGTTGACCTTTCAGTTGTACGACCAGCAGGCCAACGTGCCGCTCGGGATCATCCCGCTGCTGCAGGTCGACATGTGGGAGCACGCGTTCTACTTGCAATACAAGAACGTCAAGGCCGACTACGTGAAGGCATTCTGGAATGTCGTCAATTGGGAAGACGTACAAAGCCGCTACGCCGGCGCCATTTCGAAGACCAAAGGCTTGATCTTCGGCTGATCAGCCCGGCCGCCAGGGGCGTGGCGCACACGCGCGACGCCCCTTCTGCGTAATTAGCACTCGCGTCCTATTGTCTGCCAGCGCTGCTGTGCCCCATGCTGTTGGACGAACGGACCCGCTGTCGTGTCGCACTGGCTGTAACGAGGTGTCGCGGAGGCGAGATGGACAATTCAGGACGCCGCATCGAGATTGCGCCCTTCCATGCCCGCGGTTCACTGAAAGGCTTTGTGGTTTCCGGGCGGTGGCCTAACTCGACCAAGGAGTGGGCGCAGCTTCTGACCATGGCGGTGCGGGTCGCATCACTGCCCGGATTACTCTCCACCACAACCATTTTCGGTGTTCGCGAGGAGTTACCGGAGAAGGCGCACCCCGGAACCGTAGGACTTGTCCTCGCAGAAGGCACTGTGGTGGGGGAATCGGCGGTTGCGCCGGGCCATTTCGCCGACCGTCAACCACCGGCGCTGATGATGCTGCATCCCCCCAGTGAGACGACACCGTCGCTGCCGGAGTGCTCCGGGGCCGCATCGGGTTGCGTACTCCTGCCCGGGCTGCCCCATCTGGGCTTGGAGCACCGGGCGGCCTGGGTGGAGGCCGAGGCCGACGGGACGGTGACCAATATGGTCAGCCGGGTCGGCGTCGATCCCATCAGCCACCCCGATACCGCCATCCTGGCGATGCTGCTCGCGGCGTGACGCCCCCGCATCACAAACCTGAGTGAAACCTGAACATTTCCTGAGTTTCCAGCAAATCGAGCGCGGGGGGCGAGGGGCGTCTGGGCATCGAGTTCGACGGTTGCCCGGCGGCGCCCCGAGCAGAGTATCCGGTCGGCCGGAATAAGATCCCGGCTAATGAACAGCAGGCAAGCATAAGTATCCTTACTCGTCGCAGCAGCCCATTTGGCCTCCATCTCCCGGCGGGCGCTGCAACTGTGCGGCGACTGTCGTGCCCCGCGCGGATCGCAACAGGATGGGCTAATCGGAGTTTGCAGTTGGCCGATCGCACGACCTCGCTGTACATTCGTCAGCAAAGACGATAAAGGGTTTCTGAGGCTCGAGAATTCACGCATGGAGGTCATTCGATGAGTACAACGTTCGCCGCGCGGCTGAACCGGCTGTTCGACACGGTTTACCCGCCGGGTCGGGGTCCGCACACGTCCGCCGAGGTGATCGCAGCGCTCAAGGTCGAGGGTGTCACCATGTCGGCCCCGTACCTGTCCCAGCTGCGTTCCGGCAACCGCACCAATCCGTCCGCGACGACGATGACGGCGCTTGCCAACTTCTTTCGCATCAAACCGGAGTACTTCACCGACGACGCGTACTACGAAAAGCTCGACAAAGAACTGACCTGGCTTGCCCACATGCGCGATGAGGGCGTTCGCCGGATCGCCTCACGCGCGGTCGGTCTGTCGCCGGAAGCTCAGCAGGACGTCGTCGAGAAGGTCGATGAACTGCGCCGCCGGGAGCACCTCGAAGCCTGACCCGTCAGCCGGTCGCCCGGTCGGATCTGGGCCGCGCTGAACGTCGACGGTCCGTTCCGGCCAGGTCGTTCAGTTCCCGGTACTGCCGGGCTATCTGCAGAATCCAGTCGCGGTCCGAGCAGTCCGGGGGCTGGTGCAGCCAACGGCGTCCGGGGAAGGCTCCCTGGGCCTTGACCCACATCGCGACGCTGCGTGCCTGTTCAGCGGAGGTGAGCCCGGCAGGCGGCTCGGGATCCTCAGTTGCCCCGGGCTGCTGTGCCCGCAGGCTCTCCAGATACAGCGCGTCGGAGATCAGCGAGAGCCGCTCGGCCACCCGGAACACCAACGGTCCGCGCGGCCGCACGCCGATCCCGATGTCGGGGTGTCGGCGGTGCATCTCCTGGCGCAGCGGTTCGATGAGACGTAGTTCCCGGCGCGCACCGATCCAGTCCTCGATCGAGGGCAGCAACGCCCCAGCCGCAACGATGGCCATAGCGCACAGCAACAGGGTCACCGCGGTGCTGACACCGGCTTGCCGTGGGGCGCCGACCGCCCGGGACAGCAAGAAGCCGCTGGCCGCGACGATCAGAACCATGCCGGCGGTGAACAGCAGCAGAGCGCGCCCGCGACGGCTGGCACTGGACAGCCGCATGCCCACCCAGGCCACCACCGTCAAGGCCAGCAGCACGTAGAGCAGCGGGATCAGCCAGTCCAGCACCTCACCGGGCAGGCCGAGGTTGCGGGCGAGGTACTCCTTGGGGGCCATCTCCGGTTCGCGTCCGTCGCCCGTGAACAGCACCAGGGTGATCACCGCGATCGCCGCCGCCACGCAGTACTGGATGACCGCCAGCCGACGGGTGACCTCCGGCCGCGCCGTCGAGGCCACCGACGTGATCATGACGAAACTGCCCGCGGCCGAGGCCACCAGCGCCACCTGGCTCAGCCCGACCGCAATGTTCGGCCAGCGCAGGCCGGTGTTGACCAGCAACGCCAGTGGCGGCCAGTTCAGGGCGGCCACGACAGCCAAGCTGCCCAGCGCGATGATCATCGCGTTGCTGACGACGGACTGCTGGTTGACCAGCGCCCAACCGATCCGCAGTCCGGTCGCCATCCCCAGCAGACCGGCGATGATCCAGACGATCAACCAAACGCCTCACCGAGGCGAACCTGCACGATCGACGTGCGGTCACTGGGCAATCGGCCGAGGCGGTGCAGCAGCAGAGCAGCGAAATCCTCGGCCTGCTGTTCGACGTCCTCGCCACCCGGCCCCATACAGCCGGTGCGTTGGTTGAGCATGTAGCTGATCAGATCATCGCTGGCCAATTCGGCTGTCTCCCTGGCCAGTTCGGTTACCGGGATCCCCTCATGACCGAGCACCAGATGGCCCAGTTCATGGGCCAACGTCCGGTCGGCGGTGGGCAGGCCTTCCTGGATGAGGAACTCGTCGTGGTCGGCGAACTGACGCCACTGCCCCGAAACGCCCGGTGGTAGTTCGGCGGTGGTGACCTCGATCGGTCGTGACCGGTGCGCACCGACCGCCGCAACCAGCCGCGCCAGGGACACCTCCCCGCGACGGGGCGCGAGCGCCAGCACGTCGTTGACGGCTTGGGTCACCTGGCGGTCAGCTGACATCGCCCGTTCCTCCGGTCATCGCAGGAACCCTGCCGCCCCGGCCGCCTGCATGACGTAACCGGCCTTGGCCTGGCGGTACCCGATCAGCCCGCCGAGTGCTGTCATCCCGACGATCGCCACCACACCGGGCAGCGCCGCGGCAGCCACGGTGGTGAAGTCGGCGTTGCGTAATTCTTCCGGGTACCCCAGCCGAACCGAGTCCGGCGGGCCGGGCAGGCCGGGCAGCGAGACGGGTGCGGCCGCGGCCGACGGGCTGGGCGGCGTTGGCGCGGTTGGGCCGCTCACCGGCGGGCTGCTCGGGGCGGGGTCCGGCGGGTTTGCCGCTGGCGGTGGCGCGGCGGGCGGATCAGCGGCTGCGGCCGGCAGCGCACTGACAGTCGGGGCTTGGGGCAGCGCCTCGTCGAATGGGGCGTCAAATGGGGCGTCAAATGGGGCGTCAAATGGGGCGTCGAATGGGGCGTCAGATGGGGCGTCGAATTCGGGGAGTTCCGGCTCCGCGACCATCCGGGGCGCCGCCGCCGGCATGGGCACCGGCAGACCCGCGATGAGGCCGTTGCCACTGCCCCCGTCCGCCGGATCCGGCGCGGGTGCCGGCGCGACGATGGGCGGCCACGGGCAGGGCCACGGTGTGGTCACGGCACCGGCCGCGTCGGTGCCCGG
Organism: Mycobacterium sp.; assembly: GCF_044370595.1. Classification (GTDB taxonomy): domain Bacteria; phylum Actinomycetota; class Actinomycetes; order Mycobacteriales; family Mycobacteriaceae; genus Mycobacterium. Next base: position 9,023 of record NZ_JBILVF010000086.1, on the reverse strand, counting down.
CGTCCGGGTGGGGGCCTGCCCGCGTCGGCGCGGGGTGTCGGCGGTTTTGGTGCGGGCGGTTTCGGTGCGGGCGGTTTCGGTGCCGGCGGTTTCGGTGCCGGGGGTATCGGTGCCGGGGGTATCGGCAACAGTGCCCGATCCAGACGGGTCGGCGGCTGCGGGTGCCGCCGCGGCGACGGCGGCTCCGGCGCAGAGCACGACAGTGGCGATCGTCCCTGTGATCACCGACCGGTTCACGAACATCCCTGACACGAACGGGGCGCCCAAGACGGCGCCGGAGTTTGCAGAAGCCCTCCAATTGTGGCATATCCGCAGGTCGCTTAATCGCGGCTTGGTCCGGGCGATAGGGTTTAGCGCACGGGTCGGTCGTCGGGCCGATGTGTGCCGCCGCCCCCAGAGGAGAAAGGCAGCTGCGATGGGCCTGTTCACCAAGCGAAAGAGTCGCGCGACCAGGCGCGCCGAAGCCCGTGCCCTCAAGGCGAAGGCGAAAATGGAAGCCAAGCTCGCCGCGAAGAACGAAGGCAAACGCATCAAGGCCTCCGCACGCGCCGAGGAGAAGACAGCCAAGGCAACCCTGCGGGCGCAGAAAGGCAGTGACCGAACCGCGCTGAAGGTTGCTGAAACTCAACTTCGCGCCGCGCGTGAGGGCAAGTTACTGGCACCGGGACGGATTCGGCGCACCCTGACGGCCTCCCGGCTGCTGGCGCCGGTCGTCGTGCCGGTCGCCTACCGCGCCGCGATCTCCGCCCGCGGCGTCATCGACGAACGCCGCGCCGACCGGCTGGGCGTTCCGCTGACCCAACTGGGCCAGTTCTCCGGCGCCGGCGGACGACTGTCGGCGCGGATCGCCGGCGCCGAGCAGTCGTTGCGGCTGGTCGACGAGCGTAATTCCGACGCCGAGACCCGCCAGTTCGTGTCCGCCATCACCGAACGGCTGACCGCGCTGGCCGCCGCGGTGCCGGCCGCGGAGAACATGCCGGGACCCCGGCGCCGGGCCGCGCAGGCCTCGATCGGTGAGCAACTCGACGGCATCGAGGCAGACATCATGGCTCGGCTGGGGGTCCTCTAGTGCTCCTGGTGCGGCTACTCCTCGGCGTGTTGTTGATCGCCGCCGCCACCGCCGGGGTGCCGAGCGCTTCCGCGCACACCGCCCTGACCGCGACCGACCCGGCCGCCGATTCGACCCTCACCGCCGGACCTGAACGGGTGACCGCGACATTCAACGAGGAACTGCAGCCGACGTTCGCGGCGATGACGGTCGTGGGTCCGGACGGCAATCTGTGGTCCAGCGGCGATGCCGCGGTTCGGGGCGCGACGGTCAGCGTCGGCGTGCGGCCGCTGGGACCGGCCGGCACGTACACCGCGAACTACCGGGTGACCTCCGCCGACGGCCACGTAGTGTCGGGATCGTGGTCATTCACAGTGACGGTGCCCGGAACGGGTCAGCCCGGCCCGGCCGTGCAGAATCCGGACCCAGCGGGTCGGGTTCCGATGTGGCCCTTCGCTGTTGGCCTGACCGCACTGATCGCCGGTGCACTGCTGTGGGCAGTGCACCGCCGGCGCAGCCAGACTGGAATCATCGCGCAGCACAGCGAGGAGGGGTAGATGGCAGATTCCCAGGACAAGGAGGACGCCGCAGAGGCCCCCGCCACGCCGAAGAAGGCGGTCAAGAAGGTTCCCGCTAAGACGGTCGCCAAACGAGTTCCAGCCGCGAAGGTTCCGGCAAAGATTCCCGCCAAGGTTCCCGCCAAGGTTCCCGCCAAGGTTCCCGCCAAGGTTCCCGGAAAAAAGGCAGCCGCTAAAAGTTCTCCCGCGAAGAAGGCCCCCACCAAAAAGGTTCCCACCAAAAAGGTTCCCGCGAAGAAGGCCGTCCCCGCGCCTGCCCGGCCCGCATTGACGGCACCGCCGCCGCGCGCGGCGCTGACCGCCGGCGACTCTCCTGCCCGGCAGTCGGCCACCGATGCCAAGCCCTCGGTTCAGCGGGCCGACAGTCCGGCCGTGGCCCGGTCCGGCCCACAGGGCGACTACCGTCTTCCCGTTTCCCTCGGCCTGGCCGCGGCCGGCCTGGTGGCGCTGGTGTTGAGTCGGTTGCGCCGCGGCTGAACCACGATGACCGTCACCTTCCGGCCGACCGCCGACCTCGTCGACGACATCGGTGCCGGCGTGCGCAGTTGCGATCTGCAATTCCGCCAGTTCGGCGGGATCAGCGAGTTCGCCGGGCCGATCGCCACCGTCCGCTGTTTCCAGGACAATGCGCTGCTGAAGTCGGTCCTCTCCGAGCCCGGCGACGGCCGGGTCCTGGTCGTCGACGGCGGCGGTTCGCTGCATACGGCCCTGGTCGGTGACGTCATCGCCGACCTCGGTCGCACCAACGGCTGGTCCGGGCTGATCATCAATGGCGCGGTCCGCGACGCCGCCACGTTGCGCACCCTGCGGATCGGTATCAAAGCGCTGGGGACGAACCCGCGCAAGAGTGAGAAAACCGGTGCCGGCCAGCGTGATCTCGTCATCTGCCTCGGCGGTGTCGACTTCTGTCCGGGCGATCTGGCGTTCAGCGATGACGACGGCATCGTTGTGACGGCGGTCTGAGCCGGGCGGCGAGGGGTGCCCGCGTTGGACCGCCCGTTCGGTTCGGCTTAGGGTGGACGGAATGTCGGATCGCTACCCCCCGACGCGGCCCACCGTCCGGAAATTGGCACTGTTGTGCCTGCTGGCCGGTGTTCTGATCGCGGGACTGATGTTTCCGGTCGTGGGCGGCCTGGGAATGGCCAGCAACCGTGCGTCGGACCTGTTCACCCAGCGGTCGGCGGACCTCGTGGACGGTGACGTGCCGGCGGTGTCGACGATGGTCGACGCTGAAGGCAAGCCGATCGCCTGGCTGTACGTCCAGCGGCGCTGGGAGGTGCCCACCGAGAGCATCGCCGACACCATGAAACTGGCGATCGTCTCGATCGAGGACAAGCGCTTCGCCGCCCACAACGGGGTGGACCTGCAGGGCACCCTCACTGGTTTGGCGGGCTTCCTCAAGGGGGGCACCGACACCCGCGGCGGTTCGACTATCGAGCAGCAGTACGTCAAGAACTTCAACCTGTTGGTGAACGCCGAGACCGATGCCGAGCGCCAGGCCGCGGTGGAGACCACCCCGGCCCGCAAGCTGCGGGAGATCCGGATGGCGCTGGCACTTGGTAAGTCGCTGAACAAAGCGGAGATCCTGACCCGCTATCTGAACCTGGTTCCGTTCGGCAACGGCGCCCATGGGGTGCAGTCCGCGGCGCGAACCTACTTCGGCGTCGAAGCGTCCCAACTGAATTGGCAGCAGGCGGCGCTGCTCGCGGGTTTGGTGCAGCAGACGACCGCGCTGAATCCCTACACCAACCCGGAGGGCGCCCTGGAGCGCCGCAACGTGGTGCTGGACACCATGATCGAGAACCTGCCCGACCGGGCGGAGGAGTTGCGCGCAGCCAAGCAGCAGCCCCTTGGTGTGCTGCCGCAGCCGGCCTCCCTGCCGCAGGGCTGCATCGCAGCCGGCGACCGCGCGTTCTTCTGCGAGTACGCCCTGGAGTATCTAGCCCGGGCGGGCATCAGTAAGGAAGACGTCGCCCGCAAGGGTTACCTCATCAAGACCACCCTGGACCCCAAGGTGCAGACCAGCGTCAAGAACGCGATCAATGCCGTCGCCGACCCCGCCCTGGACAGCGTGGCCAGCGTCATGAGCGTCATCCGGCCCGGCAAGGACCGCCACCCGGTGCTGGCGATCGCCAACAACCGCGGATACGGACTGAAGCTGGAAGCCGGCCAGACAGTGCAGCCGCAGCCGTTCACGTTGGTCGGCGACGGCGCCGGTTCGGTGTTCAAGATCTTCACCAGCGCCGCGGCGCTGGACTCCGGGATGGGTATCAACGCCCTGCTCGACGTGCCGCCGTTCTTCGCCGGTCAGGGGCTCGGCGACAGCGCCACCCCGGGCTGCCCGCCCAAGACGTGGTGCGTCAAGAACGCCGCCCCCTACCGCAGTCCGTTGAGCATGGCCGACGCGTTGGCGTTGTCGCCCAACACCGCCTTCGCCCGGCTCATCGAGCAGGTGGGAGTCGGACGCACGGTGGACATGGCGGTGCGGTTGGGGCTGCGTTCCTACGGTGAGCCGGGGAGCGCCCGGGACTATGTGCCCAAGAGTGACGAGAGCCTCGCCGACTACATCAAGCGGGAGAACATCGGCTCGTTCACCCTCGGCCCGTTCGAGGTCAACGCCCTGGAGTTGTCCAACGTCGCGGCCACCCTGGCATCCGGCGGCATGTGGTGCCCCCCGAACCCGATCGAGCAGGTGTTCGACCGTCGCGGCCAAGAGGTGATGGTCCCGACCGCCAAATGCGAGCAGGTGGTGCCCGAGGGGCTGGCCAACACGTTGACCGTCGCGATGGCCAAGGACACCACCATGGGTACCGGCGCCCCGGCGGCCGGCGCGGCCGGATGGGGACTGCCGATGGCCGGTAAAACCGGCACCACCGAATCGCACCGCTCGTCGGCGTTCCTCGGCTACACCAACCAGTTGGCGGCTGCCAGCTACATTTTCGACGACTCCCCGCAGCCGGCGGCATTGTGCACGTTCCCGCTACGCAAGTGCGGCGGTGAGGGCAACCTGTACGGCGGCACCTCCCCGGCTCAGACGTGGTTCCTGGCGATGAACCCCATTGCCACGAGTTTCGGACCGGTGACGCTGCCGCCGACCGATCCGCGCTACGTCAATGGCGCCCCACCGGTCGAGGTCCCCGCCGTGGTGGGGATGAAACTCGATGCGGCCATCAAGCGCCTCCGCGATGCCGGCTTCAAGGTGCCGGATGACCCGGCACAGGTGAACAGCACCGCCAAGAAGGACTCCGTGGTCGGCACCACCCCCGCCGGGCTGCTGATGCCGGGATCGGTGGTGACGGTGAACACCAGCAACGGTGTCGCGCCGCCGCCGGTGTACAACCCGCCGCCGGTCTACATCCCGCCGCCGGTCTACATCCCGCCGCCGGCCTACACACCGCCGCCGCGGCCCCCGGCCTACACCCCGACCTACGACGACTCACCGCGCTACACCCCGGAGTACATCCCCGACTACAACCCGCCGCCACCGCCGCCACCGCCGCCCCCGGTCGACCCGGGGCCGCCGCCACCCCCGGGCGTCAACATCATCAATATTCCGGGTCTGCCGCCGATCACCATCCCAGCGGCTCCTCCGCCCCCGCCACCGCCACCCCCTGGGCCGGAGTTCCTGCCGCTGCCGCCGCCGCCTCCGCCGCCTCCGCCTCCGCCACCGCCTCCGCCTCCGCCTCCTCCGCCGCCACCCCCGCCACCGCCACCGCCGCCGGGACTGCCGCCGCCGCCTCCGCCGTAGCGGCGGTCAGCGGGCCGGCCAAGCCAGCAGCCGGTCCGCCGACCAGGTGTTGATGACCCGGTCGGCGGAGATTCCGGCGTCCAACGCCCGCTGCGCGCCGTAGCCGAGAAAGTCCAGTTGGCCGGGGGCGTGCGTGTCGGTGTCGATGGAGAATGCGCAGCCGAGTTGATCGGCGAACGCTGCGTAATCCGACCAACACATCCGGCTCTCGACCCGACCAGGCCTGGGCGATCACGGCAGCGGTCTTCGGCCCGACGCCGGACAGGGTCTGCCAGCTTTCGCTGCGGCCCAGACGGTCCCCGGTCTGGTGGTCCAGCGCTGCGATGACTCCCGGGCACGGTCCTTGTAGCAGGCGATTTGCCGCAGCGCCGCCACCGGATCCATCACTCCAGTGTGACTCGCGCTCAGAGGCGGCGGGTCGGTTAACCGAGCGGCTGGTTCACCCGCACACCGCGGTAGATCGCGCGTCGCACGATCAGTGGCATGAGCACCCGTCGCACCGACCACGCCGGTATTCGAAACGGGCGACCGTTCGGCGCGAACACCTCCACCCCGTCGGCCTGGATACCGATCACCGACCCCCAGCGGCGGCGCGGTGGACGGTAGGACCGCAGCGTACGACCCGCCTGTTCGGCCAGGATGTTGTGCGCCAGGATCCCATCGGCCCGATTGCGGGCAGAGGACCGCAACGGGTCGGTGGCCGCGACATCCCCGATGGCGAAGACGCCGCGGTACCCGGGAACCCGCAATTCCGATGTGACGTGGACAAATCCGCCGGCGTCGAGCAGGTCGGGCGGCAGCCAGGCGGTGTTGGGCCGCACCCGGCCCAGCGCCCACAGCACCGCGTCGGCCCGGGCCGGCGGTTGCCCGGTCGACCATCGCACTTCCCCGTCGGTGATGGCGTCGCAGTTGAATCCCTCCGGGACAACAGCCCGGTGTCCGGGGTGCACGCCCACACCCAGCCGATCCAATCGGCGCTGCAGGTGGTCCCAGGTCCGCGGGTGGTGCTCCCGCAGTGCGCGGTCGTGGGGAAAGTACAGATCCACCGCGGTGCTCGGCCACCGGGCCGCGATGTTGGCCGCAGCGCTGACCGCCGCCGCACCGCCGCCGATCACCATCACCGATGCGGCGGCGGCCAGACGGTCATGGGCCGCGGTGATCTCAACCCGGACCTCATCGGCATTCTGCAATCCCGGTGTGCGCCAGAAACCGTTGGTCACACCGGTCGAAATGACCAGGGCATCATAGGGTTCGGCGACGGGCGTCCCGTCCGGCCGCCGTGCGTGAACGGTGCGGGAAGCCAAATCCACCCCGGTCAGTTCAGCGTGCACCGTCCGGACGGTGTCCAGGGCGCGGTAGCGGTCGAAGGACACCCAGTAGTCACGCGCCCAGTCCGCCGGGCGGGTGAGTCGCACCCCGAGTTCCTGACCGCTGACCAGTGCGGGCTTCGCCGAAATGCCGACCACATCGGCCGACCGGGCCAGCCGGATCGCGGTCAGCAGTCCGCTGTCGCCCAGACCGGCCACCACCACCCGCGGGCGATTCACATCCGGGCCCGGCGGGGCGGACGCGGCACCAGACGCGGCACCCGGGCGATCACGTCCTGGTATTGCGGACGACGCTCCAGGCTCCGCTTTTCCATCATCGGGATGCTGGCGCCGAGGAACATCGCCACCATCACCGCGACCCCGACGAACAACCACCAGGCGTCCCGGGGCGAGGCGGCAATACCGAACAGCGCCACCGAGAACCAGAATCCGATCTCGCCGAGGTAGTTCGGGTGACGCGACCACGCCCACAACCCCTGATCCATCACGCCCCCGGGCCGGCCGGCCGCAACGAACCGGCGCATCTGGGTGTCAGCCACCAGTTCGAGGGTGACAGCGGCGATGCCGACGGCGAACGCCAGCCAGGCCAGCCACACCAGTCCGTCACCGGGCCGGGTCAGGGCAATGTAGGCCGGCACCATGCCGACGAAGACCTGGATCGTCGGAAAGAGGTGGATGGCGAAAAGGTCGGCTAGGAACTCGAAGCGGCCTGCACCGTCCCGCAGGATCGGGTAGCGCCAGTCCTCGTGGTGCATACCGGCAAATCCGTGTGCCCAGTTCGATGTCAGCCGCACCGCCCAGTAGCCGACCACCACCGCCATCAGCCATCCGCGCAGCGCTCCGGGACCGGACAGGCCGATCGGACCCTGCCACCACCAGTAGGCCACCAGCAGCGGCGGGATCACACTCCAGTACGCGTCGTAGAAACTGGAGTTCCGGTAGGCGCGGCTGAAGCCGAAGATCACCAGCGTGGCCAGCACATCGGCGATCAGGGTGTCCAACCACAGCCGGCCGGTGCTCGGTCCCCAGAGCAGCCAGGCGGCCGCTACGGCGACGGCGATGATGTAGGCCATCGCGACCACCGTCAATGCACGGCGTTTGTTCATGGCGGCCTCCTCACCCCGGGCCACCGCTGAGGCCCGCACCCCCCGCTGCCCGGAATGTTAGACGACGTCACTTCGTGGGTAGTGCCGCTTGATGACCGCGGTGCTCGTCTCCCGCCGGCCCATCCCGCCCCCGCGGGGCCTTCGGCTACGCCACCCTGGTCTACGCCCGCCGGGACACGGTTATCGTGGCTGCATGAGCACTTCTGCTGATGCCGATCGGGTCGCGGAACTGGCCCAGACGGTTGTTGCCGAACATGACCCCAAACAGGTTCCGGTGACCGAATTTCTCGGCGCCTGCTACGACGCCGGGCTGTCGTGGATTCATTTCCCCGAAGGCCTCGGCGGGCTGGGCGCCTCCCGGGGGCTGCAGGCCGTCGCCGACACTATCCTGCAGGGCGCCGGCGGCCCGGTGCCGCTGGGCCTGAACCCGATGGGCTACGGCATGGCCGCCCCGACTGTCCGCGAGCACGCCGCCAACGACGAGATCAAGAAATTCTTCATGCGTCCACTGGCCACCACCGAGGACATCTGGTGCCAGCTGTTCTCCGAGCCGGGCGCAGGATCCGATTTGGCCGGCTTGGCCACCTCCGCGGTACGGGACGAGTCCGGCCACGGGGACTGGATCATCAACGGCCAGAAGGTCTGGACCAGCCTGGCGCACAAGGCCCGCTGGGGCCTGCTGCTGGCCCGCACCGACCCGGATGCCCCCAAACACAAAGGGCTGACGTACTTCGTCCTGGACATGCACGCGTCCGGTGTCGAGACCCGGCCGCTACGGCAGATGACCGGTCAGGCCGAATTCAACGAGGTTTACATCATCGACGCGCGCATTCCCGACATCCACCGACTCGGTGCGGTCGGGGACGGCTGGCGGGTGGCGATGACGACGCTGATGAATGAGCGCAGCGCCCTGGGTGCCAGTGGCAGCCGTCGCGGCGGCGGCGCCATCGCCGATGCGGTGCAGTTGTGGGCGTCGCGGCCCGATCGACACACCCCGGTGTTGCGCGACCGTCTGACCCAGTTATGGCTGCGCTCAGAGGCCCAGCGGCTGACCTCGGAGCGGTCCCGGGCTGCCGCAACGACCACCGGCGGCCCCGGACCCGAAGGCTCGATCGGCAAGATGGTGGGCGCGGAGCTCAACCAAAAGATCTACGAGTTCTGCATGGATCTGCTGGGGCCGGAAGGACTTCTTTACCACAGCTATTCCATGTACGG
>NZ_JBILVF010000093.1:0-12946 GCF_044370595.1 Mycobacterium sp. | reverse complement strand
AGAATTCGGGCACTGGTGACTGGCGGGGTCCGATCCAGCAGCGCTATCTGCGCAGCCGGGCCAACACCATCGAGGGCGGCACCTCGGAGGTCATGCGCAATATCCTCGGCGAGCGGGTGCTGGGTCTGCCCGGCGACCTGCGGGCTGATGCGGGGATGCCGTGGAAGGAGGTGCCGCGTGGCTGAGGAGCTTGCGGATCAGCCCATGGGAATAGCTGAGGAGCTTGCGGATCAGCCCATGGGAATAGCTGAGAAGCTTGCGGAGTTCGCTTTCACCCCGGAGCAGCAGCAGTTGCGCACCGCGGTGCGTAAGTTCTGCGCGGAGAACTTCGACGAGGCAGTCGTGCGGCGGTTGATGGAGTCGGAGGTCCGGTTCGACCCGGCCGTCTGGCGGCGGTTGGGGTCAGAACTCGGTGTGCTCGGCATGTCCGTAGCCGAATCCGACGGCGGGGTGGGGGGATCCCTGGTCGATCAGGCGGTCGCGGTGGAGGAGTTCGGCGCAGCCCTGGCCTGCGGCCCGCTGTTCGGCACGGTGTACCTGGCCATCCCGGCTCTGGTGGCCGCTCCGGCCGGGCAGACCCGCGACGAACTGCTGGCCGCTCTGGTGGAGGGCGAACGCACCGCAGCCTTCGCCATCGAGGACGCGGCCGGCGCCTTCCATGCCGAGCGCATCACCTGCACCGCCAGTGGATCCGGTGCGGACGTCACGCTGACCGGCACCGTGGACCATGTCGTCGACGGTGACGCCGCCGATGCACTGCTGGTGGCGGCCAACGGTTCCGACGGACTCGGGCTGTACGTGGTGGACGCCGCGGCTGCGCAGCGCACTCCGCTGGTCACCATGGACCTGACCCGTCCGCAGGCCGCGATCGTCCTCGACGGCACCCCGGCGCAGCGGATCGCCGCCGGCGAGGATGCCGAGCGGGTGATCGCCCACGCCCTGCAGGTCGGCTCGGCGCTGTTGGCTGTCGAGCAGGTCGGTGCGGCACAGCATCTGCTGAACCTGTCGGTTGAGTACGCCAAGTCGCGGCTGCAGTTCGGCCGTCAGATCGGTTCGTTCCAGGCCATCAAGCACAAACTGGCGGACATGCTGGTCGACCTCGAACACGCCCGATCCACCGCCTACCACGCGGTGTGGGCGCTGACCGCCGGCTCCGATGACCCCGCCCTGGCGGCCAGTATCGCGCAGGCGACGTGCTCGGCGGCGTTCAGTCGCATCGCCGCCGACGCCATCCAGGTGCACGGCGGTATCGGCTTCACCTGGGAACACCAGGCGCATCTGTATTTCAAACGCGCCGCCACCGACGCGGCCCTGCTGGGCAGCGCCGAGCAGCACCGCGACCGGGTGGCGGATCTTGTGCTGGACAACGCGGTAGCGCACAGCGGCGCCGTCCCCGTCGCCACCGGCCGTCCCTAAATGACCCCGACTGCGACGGCGCAACCACTAACCTTCTGCGCAGTCGCCGACCAACGATGGAGGAGCAATGGCGGACAGCGTTTCGGAGTCGATCAAGATCAACGCCACACCGGAAGAGGTAATGGCGGTCATCGCCGACCTGGCGGACTACCCCAACTGGAGCGACGGCTTCACCGGCGTGGAGATCATCACCACCCATGACGACGGTGGCGCCAAGGATGCGTCTTTCTCCATCGCCACCCCGCTGGGTAAGGACACCTACGAGATCTCCTATGTCTGGACGGGCAACGATGCGGTGCGGTGGACCCTGAACTCCGATGACGCGGGCAAGCCCAAGTCGAGCATGATGAAGAAGCTCATCGGCTCCTACACCCTGCAGCCCGACGGGAACGGCACCAAGGTGACCTACGAACTTGAGATCGACCCGAAGGTCCCGATGATGGGATTCATGAAGAAGAAGGCCGCGGCGACGATCGTCGACCAGGCCCTCAACGGGCTCAAGAAGCGCGTCGAGGGTTAACGCCTCGACCTGAACTGCTTGAGGTAGGCGGCTTCGTCCCAGCCGGACAGAAACTTCGTCGCCGCGTCATAGCCCTTGAGGTATAACGCGTCGATCTCCCGGCGGGAGATGCCGAAGTCCACCACCCCGACGTCGGTGGAATCCACCCGGATGGTGCGGGCGCTGACCCAGGGCTCGTTCAAGTAGGCCTGGTCACGACCGACCAGCAGCGTGGTCAGCACCTGCTCGAGTAAATGCGGTCCGCTGAACACCCGCAGCGGGGCCAGGCCGGGGATCACCCGGTCGTTGCCGGCCGGCAGGTTGGGCAGCAACGTCACCCCGAGAGTGGGCCAGCGCGGCGGCCGGCCGTCCAACCGGTCCAGCGAGTCGATCGGGTAGTTCGACAGCAGCCCGCCGTCGAGCAGTGTCGACTCCAGCCCGGCCGCGCTGGTCAGGGTGACCGGATGGAACAGGAACGGGATCGACATCGACGCGCGGACCGCTTCGGCAACCGACTGTTCGTCAGGGTCCAGGCCGTAGACGCTGCGGTAGTCCCAGGGCAGCCGGACCAGTTGGCCGCGGGTGACGTCGGTGACGGTGACCACCAGTCGGTAGCGCCGTTCCTCGGGCAATTCGTCGTCGTCGAGTCGCAGGTCGCCGAAGGTCTCCACGCCGAGACCCTTGAGTTGAGTGGCCACGAACTCCCGCGCGTAATCGCCTTTGTAGACACCTCTGCCGTCCAGAATCGCCCACGCCGGCCCGAGCAGCGGTACCCGTTCGATCGGTCCGGGGTCGAGGAACTTCCGGTAGTCGATGCTCATCGCCATCGCGCGAATGTCGTCCGGGCCCAACTGTTCTGAGCGGGCGGCGGCGGCGACGATAGCACCGACGATCGAGCCCGCCGACGAGCCAGCCACCCGGTGGGCGCGGTATCCGGCTTTCATCAACCGCACCACGGCGCCGACCAGTCCCACACCTTTGACCCCGCCGCCGGAGAGCACCAGGTCGATGGGCCTGGTGACCGGACCATTGCGCTTGACGGTCGCCATGGGCACCTCCTAGTCCAGCACCGCGTCGATGGCACGGTAGATGCGCTGTTCGCTGACCGGACGTGGGGTGCCCAACTGTTGGGCCCACAGGCTGACCCGGAACTCCTGGATCATCCGCGCGATGTCGGTGACATCCTCCAACACCGCCCTGGCCGGTGAAATCGCCTGCACAAGTTCGCCATAGGCGTCCTGCACCGCAGATACCCGCGCCATCCGCTCCCGGTCAGCGGCGGGGGCGTGCGGCAGTCGTTCGAGTCGACGGACGATCGCCGTCAAGTAGCGGGTCAGATCCGCCAGATGCCGCGCGCCGGTGGCGGTGACGAAGCCGCTGCCGACCAAAGTCGCGAGCTGACCGCGAATGTCGGCGACCGCGTCCGTCTGGGCCGCGGTCGGGGCGTCCGGCAGCACCCGGTGTACCTCCTGCAAGGCGGTCAGCGGTCTCTCCACCCGGCGCAGCACCTCCGCAGTGGTCGACACCAACTCCTCCCGGACCCGCTTGCGGGCGGCCTGGAATTCGGCGCGGGTCCACACCGGTTGCGGTGCCAGTACGTCAACGGCCGCATCGGCGCAGTCCTCCAGCAGCGCCGCCAGCGATCCGTCGGGGTTGCTGCCCAGCATCAGCCGGGTGCGCGGATCAAGACTCTTCTCCAGGGATTTCACCGGTGACGGTGCGGCCAGTCGCAGCAGCCGCCGCAACCCGCGGTGCGCCGCGGCGTCTCGGTCGGTCTCGGTGGCGAATACGCGCAGATCCACTCCGCCGCCGGTGTCCACCAGACCCGGGTAGCCGCGCACCCCGCCGCGGGCGACGCTGCGCGGCAGTTCCTCGAGGACATCGGGCCATTCGCACAACCCGTGGCGTTCCAACCCCTCGGCCACCGCGTCGACCACAGCGCGCCGGGTCTGGCCGGCCAGTTGCCGTTGCAGGGCGCTCAGATCCTTGCCCCGGGCCAGTTCGGCACCGCCGGGGCCTTCGATCGCGAAGGTGACCCTCAGATGGGCGGGGATCTTCTCCAGGTCGAAGGCGCTCAGCGGGACGAGAATGCCGCTGTACCGGCGCAATTCCCGCTGCACCGCCTCCAGCAATGATTCCTCGCCGGGATCGAGATCAGCCAGCAGTGCGCGGGCGGTGTCGGGTGCGGGGACGAAACTGCGCCGCAGATCCTTGGGCAGCGACCGGATCAGCGCGGTGAGCAGTTCCTCGCGTAACGCCGGCACCTGCCACCCGAACGCCTCGCCGCCGAGGCGAGCCAGTACGGCGACCGGCACGTGCACCGTGACACCGTCGTCGGTGGCTCCGGGCTCGAACCGGTAACTCAGTGGCAGCGACACCTCACCGGCCTGCCACTGATCGGGCAGGTCGGCTCCGACCGCGTCATCGGGCGTGCGAAGAAGATCCGCCCGGTTCATGGTCAGCTGGTCCGGCGTGCGGTGCCGTTGTGTGCGCCACCAGCCGTCGAAATGCCGCGCGGACACCACCTCAGCGGGGATGCGGGCGTCGTAGAAGGCGTAGATCTCGTCCTCACCGACCAGCAGGTCGCGCCGGCGGGCGCGGTCCTCCAATTCGGCCAACTCCGTGCGCAGTCGCTCGTTGTCGGCGAAGAAGTGATGTCGGCTCTGCCATTCCCCCTGCACCAATGCGTGCCGGATGAACAACTCACGGGCCAGCACCGGATCGACCGCCGCGTAACCCACCCGGCGGCGGGCGGCCAGTACAAGGCCGAACAGCGTGACCCGCTCATAACCCATCACCGCGCCCCGCTGGGCATCCCAGTGCGGTTCGCTGTAGCTGCGCTGAACCAGATGACCCGCAACGCGTTCGACGGTGTCCGGTTCGATGCGGGCCGCGGTGCGTCCGTAGAGCCGGCTGGTTTCCACCAGGTCGGCAACCACGATCCAGCGCGGCGGCCGCTTGGTGAGCACCGACCCGGGCGCCAGCACGAACCGGGCGTTGCGCGTCCCGAGGTAGTCCCGGGAGTCACCCTCGCGCAGGCCGACATGGGACAGCAGCCCGGCGATCAGCGCCGCGTGCACCCGCGCCGGGTCGGCCGGCTCGGTGAGATCCGCCTCGGCCCGCAACCCGATCCCGGCGGCGATACCGCGCAACTGCCCGGCGAGGTCCTGCCACTCCCGCACCCGCAGGTAATGCAGGAACTCCTCGCGGCACATCCGCCGGAATGCACTGCCGGACATCGTTTTCCGCTGACCCCGCAGATACCGCCAAAGGTTCAGGTAGGACATGAAGTCCGAACTCTCGTCGGCGAAGCGGGCGTGTTTCTGGCGGGCCGCCTCCTCCCGGTCGGCGGGCCGTTCCCGCGGGTCGGGGATGGACAGCGCCGCGGCCAGCACCAGCACCTCCGGCAGGCAACCCTCGGTGTCGGCCTGAAGGATCATCCGGCCCAGCCTGGGGTCCACCGGCAACTGGGCCAGTCTGCGGCCGACGTCGGTGATCTGAGCGGCGGGGTCGAACGCGCCGAGTTCCTGCAGCACGCCGATACCGTCGTTGATGCTGCGCCGCTCCGGCGGGTCCAGGAAGGGGAAGTCGGCCACATCACCTAGTCGCAGCGCGGCCATCTGCAGGATCACCGACGCCAGGTTGGTCCGCAGAATCTCCGGGTCGGTGTAGCGGGGTCGGCCGAGGAAATCCTGTTCGGAGTACAACCGGATGCACACGCCGGGGGCGGTGCGGCCGCAGCGGCCGGCCCGCTGCGCCGCGGAGGCCTGGGAGACGGGTTCGATCGGCAGCCGCTGCACCTTGGTGCGCCGGCTGTACCGCGAGATCCGCGCGGTGCCCGGGTCGACCACGTAGCGGATGCCGGGGACGGTCAGCGAGGTTTCGGCGACGTTGGTGGCCAACACCACCCGCCGGGTCAGCGAACTGGCGTTCGGGACGAAGACCCGGTGCTGCTCGGCGGTCGGCAGCCGGGCGTACAGCGGGAGCACCTCGATGTCACGCGGCGCGCTGCGGAAGGCCGTCCGGATCGCTTCGGCGGTGTCGCGGATCTCCCGTTCCCCGGAGAGGAAGACCAGCACATCGCCGGCCGGCTCGGTCGACAGTTCCCGCAGCGCATCGATGATCGCCTCGGTCTGATCACGGGGCTCAACCCGGACGACCTCATGGTCGGGGTCGTCGGGGTCCTCGCTGTCATCGGTTTCCGGGGGTAATTCCAGAGGGCGGTAGCGGATCTCAACCGGATAGGTACGTCCGGACACCTCGATGATCGGTGCGGGGCTGGTACCGGCGAAGTGGGTGGCGAACCGCCCCGGTTCGATGGTCGCCGAGGTGATGATGACTTTCAGGTCTGGGCGCCGGGGCAGCAACTGGTGCAGGTAGCCCAGCAGGAAGTCGATGTTGAGGCTGCGTTCGTGGGCCTCGTCGATGATGAGGGTGTCGTAGCGCAGCAGGCGCCGGTCGCGTTGGATCTCGGCGAGCAGGATTCCGTCGGTCATCAGTTTCACCAGGGTGCGGTCGCTGACCTGATCGGTGAACCGGACGCTGTAGCCGATCGCCTCCCCAAGCGGGCTGCCCAGTTCGGTGGCGATGCGCTCGGCGACGGTGCGGGCAGCCAGCCGCCGCGGTTGGGTGTGCCCGATGGTGCCCCGTATCCCGCGGCCCATCTCCAGGCAGATCTTGGGCAACTGGGTGGTCTTGCCGGAGCCGGTCTCCCCGGCCACGATGACCACCTGGTGCTCGGCGATCGCGGCGGCCAGTTCAGCGCGCAGCGCGCTGACCGGCAGGTCCGGGTAGCTGATGGCCGGAACCGCCGCCTTGCGGGCGGCCATCACCGACTCCGCCGCCTCGATCTGCCGGGTCAGTGCCGCGAGGGCGGCGGCGTTCACCGGGGACCGCAACGAGGTGAGTTTGCGACCCAACCGGGCGGCGTCGCGCAGGGTCAGCCCGTCCAACCGCGTTCGCGCGGCGCGCACATCATCGCGGGAGGCCTGGGACACTGGACTGAGGATAGTTGCGTGGTGGTTGCAGACAGGGCGCGGGAAGGGGTGGACACATGACCACTGCACTGATCGTCGGCGGTTTCCTGCTGGTGGGGATGGGCTTGGTGGCCAGTCAGTTGTTCCGGCTGAAGGATTGGCTGAACCGACAGCCCCCGCCAGATCCCGACGGTACCGCCATTACCGGCCCCGATGGGCCAACTCCGCCGAATGGGGAAGGGCCCCGGTAGTTTTCAGCGCGGCGGATCGCCCCGCCAGCTGAAGCTGTTGACGTACTTACCCATATCCTGGGCGATCTGCAGATTCGCCGGAGACGGCGGGCCGGGCCCGAAACCAGGGGTGAACTGCCGGAACGGACCCTGGGCCGCGGCGATCAGCGCCAGGTCGTTCTTGACCGCCACGACCACGATGACCCGCAACAGGTCGGAGGCCTGCGAGGCGGCCAGCGGCCGAAAGTTCGCGACCTCGCCGTAGCCGGGTTGGTAGCCGACGGTCGCGTTGGGCAGTTCGTAGTCAACCTCGGCGTCGGGAAATCCCTCCTGCATCAACGAGTTGGCGATCTGTTCGGCGCTGCGCCCCAGGGCGGGTTGGCTGAACAGTCGCAACGTCCCGCCGTCGCCGGCGGTCAGCACCGCGGTCACGCCGTTGGGCTCGAGGTTGACCTCATAGGCCGCACTGGGGGCCGGATAGGAGACCGAGAACGCACCGTCGGCGGCGGTGAACCGCGGATTGGTCGCCACCGGCAACCCGGTTGGCGGCCGTCCGCAATCCGGGGGACAGATGTAACGGGTGGGCACATCGGACACCCGGGTGTCGATAAAGGACAGCACCACCAGGCCGGTCGCCAGGACCAGCGCCCACACCCCCAGCGTGAGGAAGTAGCGCGGCCCGCGGCCGGGACTTGCGGTGTAGCGACCCGCGGGCACGGCGTAGCCCTCGAAGGACTCGACATCCTCCGGATTCGACTGCGCAGCAGACTCTTCCGGGGTTGTCATCGGCCCATCGTGCGGGCAAGGATGATGTTCTTCAGCAGGTTTTCCACATTGGGACTGCCCAGTCCGGTCACCATGTCATAGCCGGTTTCGCCTGGGCTGACCGCATTGCCGCCGAGTTCGATGTCGCGAAAACCTGGAACGGCAGCGCCTTTGGCCACCTCGTACAGCAGCGGGTTCAGGTCACCCAGTTGGGCCAGGCCCTGCTCGCGCAGCAGTTGGTTGATGATGGCCGCCAGACCGGCCCACACCGGGGCGGCCTGCGAGGTGCCCCCGCCGGTGACCACTTCACCGCCGAAGACGAACTTCACTCCGGTGAACGGGTCGGCGACCGCGGCGACGTCGGGAACCAGCCGACGGTCCGGCGGTCCGGCGGATGCGTCGACGGTCTGCCAACTGGGCCGGGGAAACAACTGCGACGCCCCGCCGGCCGTCCCCTGCGTCAACGGCACGTCGTACCAGGCCTGTTCGGCCAGCCACCGGCCGGTCGCGTCGGTGGACAGGGTGGTTCCGCCCACCGAGGTCATCTCCGGCAGCGAGGACACCGCGTCCAGTCCGACGTCGTCGGGGGTGGGCGGATCCGACCAGTGCTTGCCGCCGCGGCATTCCAGTCCGGCCAAGTCTCCGCTGGCGTTGAACGCCGTCGTACCCTGTTTTTGGGCGGCCGACAGCGCTGAGCGGACCGGGGCCAGATCGGCGGCGGTCATCAACCGATCGCAGCCCCAGCCGATCGAAAAGCTCCAGACCGCCCCGGGGAAGCGTCGGTTCACCGACTCCATCAGCAGGCCCAGCTTCTCGTAGGCTCCGCCGCCCTCCACCGTGGGACGGGCGTTGACCATGACCAGCTTGGCGTCCGGTGCGACGGCGTGGATCATCTGCAGGTCCATCGTCGACTCCCCGGTGCGGCGGTCCGGCATACCGCCGAGGACCTCGGGGGTGAACCGCGGCAGGCCGAACCAGTCGGCGAAGTTGTCCATGTCCTGCTGGGCGAACCCGTCAAAGCTGAACACCACGACGGTGGAGCCCTTCCCGGTGAATCCCGCCTCGGTCAGCGGTGTCACGTTGTAGGCCTTCCCCAGTTGAGTCGGCAACAGACCCCCGTCGGGAACATCGCGCGGCGGGGTGGGCGGACGTCCCTCGCGATAGGGGGTGGTGCTGAGGATGCGCCCCAGACCGGCCACCTCGACCCGCGCCGCGTCGGGGATGGCGGGCTGTTGCCGGGAGGCATGGAAAAGCTCCCCGATTTGGCTCCGATAGTCATGCACCGCAACATCGAACGCCTGCGCCACCGCCTGGGACTGCCCCTCGACGATCGCCCAGGAATCGCCGTCGCGCCACCGCACCGACAGCCCGCGCGCTGCCGCCCAGTTGATCAGGTTGGCCGGCCGCTGCGGCCGGTGCAGTGCCGCGGTGATCTGCACCTTTTGCGGACCGGCCGGGCCGAGATCGGCCGCTTGGGCCAGCAACCGGGCGTAGGGGCCGTCGATGATGTTGGACGGCACGGCAGCGCCGGTGCGGTCGGTGGCCGACGGCGCTGGCCCACACCCACTGGCCGCGAAAGGGGCTAAGGCCCCGGTCACGACCAACGCCGTCACAGCCCGGCGGCAAGCGCTCTTCGCCGGGACCATCAGACCCGAATGGTGAGCTGACTGTAAATCAGCGGGGCGATCCGCTCTGCCATGTACCGGTGGCCGGCGTCGGTGGGATGAACACCGTCGGCGCCGATCAGTTCCGGGCGGTCGACGAACCATCCCTCAGCGATCGGGTCGACGAATTGCGCTGGGCCGGCGGCAGCGACGGCGCGCAGGCTGTCACGAATCTTCAACACCTCCGGCGGCGGCGTTGCGGTCGGCCACGGCGGCCCGATGATCAGGAATTTGGCGTCCGGTGCGGTGAACCGGGCCAGCTTGAAGGTGCTCGCAGCCAGGCTCGGGAATCTCTTCGGGTCCACCGGTTGGTCGTTGCGGGATCCGAAGAACACCACCAGCGCGTCATCGCGCTGCACCGCCTGCGCGGTGAGATCCTCGAAGACCCTGCCCGCACTGCCGCGCTGCCCGTACCCGGCGCCGCCCTCCGCGGCCACGTTCGCATCGACGGCAAGTCCGCGCTGGGCCAACAGTTTCCACGCCAGTGTCGGCCACGACCGCCCTCCGCCACCGCCCTCATCGGATCCGGCCGTGTAGGAGTCACCGATCACGGCGATGTGGGCACCCTTGGCCGACGGCGCCGCCGACGCGGCGGGTGCCGGGCCGACAGCAGGTGCCGCGGCGAGCACAACCACAGTCGCCGCGGCGGCACGAAAAAGGGCTTGTCTCAAAGTCACAGGCTTCCTCACGGTTGCAGGCAGCCTAAACCGCAGTGAGCCCGCAGGCGTGGAGGGCGCCGGTCGCGCGCGCCGCCCGCAGCCCCCTACAGCACGTCGAGGATGTCGTTCTTCAGCGCTTCGGCCTGGGTGCCGAACACCGCCTGAACACTGTTGCCCACCTCGATCACCCCGGCCGCGCCGAGAGCCTTGAGGCGGGCCTGGTCCACTTTGGACTTGTCGGCGACGTCCATCCGCAGTCGGGTGATGCAGGCGTCAACGTTGACGAGGTTCTCCCGGCCGCCGAAGGCCGCGATCAGTTGTTCGGCCTTGCTGTCGGCGAGGGTCGCGGTGGCGACCCCGGCGGCACCGGCCCGCATCGCGGTGGGGGCGTCGCTGCCGTCGCTGAGGTTGGCCTGCTCCTCGGCCTCGAACTCACCCTCCGGTTCGCGGCCCGGGGTGCGCATATTCCACTTGGTGATGACGAACCGGAACAGCAGGTAGTAGATGACGAAGAAGACCAAGCCCATGACGATGAGCAGGGGCACGTTCTTGGCCGCCGGGGCGGTGCCGTAGAGCAGCAGATCCATCAACCCGGCCGAGAACGAGAAGCCTAGATGGATGTCGAGTGCGTAGGCGATCGCCAACGACGCACCGGTGAGGATCGCGTGGATGATGTAGAGCGGGAACGCCACGAACATGAAGGAGAACTCCAGCGGTTCGGTGACTCCGGTGAGGAACGCGGTGAGACCGGCGGCTGAGAGGATGCCGAAGGCCACCTTCTTCTGCCGGGCGTTGGCGACATGGATCATGGCCAGCGCCGCTGCCGGCAGGCCGAACATCAGGATCGGGTAGAAGCCGGCGGTCAGATGTCCGCCGGTGGGATCACCCGCGGTGAACCGCGGTAGTTCGCCGGTGACGACGGTGCCGTCGGGCTTGGTGTAGCTGCCGTAGAGGAACCAGATGTAGGAGTTCAGGATGTGGTGCAGCCCAATGGGAATAAGCATCCGGTTGGCGAATCCGTAGGTGAAAGCGCCCAGTGCGCCGGCCCCGCCGATGAACTTGCCCAGGCTGGTCAGGCCGGCGTCGAAGATCGGATAGAAGTAGCTCATCGCGAACGCGACCACCAGGACGGCCAGCGAAACCACGATCGGTACGAACCGCCTTCCGCCGAAGAAGCCTAGGTAGGGCGGCAGTTTGATGGTGTGGTAGCGGTCGAACAGCCAGGCTGTGAGCAGGCCGACGATGATGCCGCCGAGCACGCTGTAGTTGATCTGGGCCTGTTTGCCGGCTTTGTCGAGCACCCCGTCCAGCACGACCGGCGACATGGTCTTGAACACCGCCTGCATCACCAGGTAGCCGACGACGGCCGCCAGTGCGGTGGACCCATCGGCCTTGCGGGCGAATCCGATGGCCACACCGACGGCGAACAGCAGGGGCAGGTTGTCGAACAACGCGCCACCGGCCGCGCTCATGGCCTGGAAGAACGGGCCGATCACCGGGGCTTTGATCCGGCCCAGCAGGTCGTCCTGACCCAGGCGCAGCAGGATGCCCGCCGCCGGCAGCACCGCGATCGGCAGCATGAGGCTCTTGCCGAGCCGCTGCAGTTGCGCGAATCCGGGGATGTTCAACCCCGATTTTCTTTGTGCCCCTGAGGCTTTCGTCGCGTCGGTCATCTGGCCCGGCCCTTCCTGAATCACAGCTCAGCGGAAGCTTAGACCCCCGGTCGGCGGGAGAGTCGGTTTTGGCCTCCCGGAAGGCGGGTTGATCTCTATCCTGGCGACAAACACCGCAAAAAGGAGGCTCCGGTGAGCCAGACCCACGTCTTCGCACCCGTCGAGGGCCGCGCAATGGCGCTCTCGGCCGTCCCCGATCCGGTCTTCTCCGGCGGCATGGTCGGCTACGGCGCCGCCGTCGACCCGCCGCACGAGGTGATCTACGCCGTGGCACCGGTTGGCGGCAAGATCCTCAAACTGCTGCCGCACGCCTACGTGATCATGACCGCCGACAACGTCGGGATCCTGGTCCACCTCGGGTTGGACACCGTGACCCTCAACGGCGAAGGCTTCACCGCCCAGGTAGCCCAGGGCGACACCGTCGAGGCCGGCCAGCCGGTGATCATCTACGACGTCCCGGCGATCGTCGCCGCCGGGCTGAGCCCGGTGGTCCCGGTGGTGGTGATGGACGAACGTGAACCGGCGAATGTCGTTGTGGCCGAGGATGTCAACGCCGGTGCAGCCATCGCGTGCTGCGCGCCGCTGTTCATCGCCAGCAAGTAGGCGTTCGATGGAAGTCATCATCCTGCGGGACGCCGAGCAGATCGGCGCGGTGGCCGCCGACGCGTTCGAGACGCTGCTGACACGCAAGCCGGATGCGGTGCTGGGCCTGGCGACCGGTTCGTCGCCGCTGTCCATCTACGACGAACTCGTCGCCCGCTACGAGGCCGGACGGATCTCGTTGGGCAAGGCCCGCGGTTTCACCCTCGACGAGTACGTGGGCCTGCCGGCCGATCACCCGGAGAACTACCGCAACTTCATCGACCGGGTGTTCGTCTCGCGGGTCGACTTCCCTCCCGGGGCGGTGCAGGGGCCCGACGGCCTGGCTGCCGATATCCCCGCGGCGTGCTCGGCCTACGACCGGGCCATCCGGGATGCCGGTGGGGTGGATCTGCAGATCCTCGGGATCGGCACCGACGGCCACATCGGCTTCAACGAGCCGGGCTCCTCGCTGGCCTCCCGGA
>NZ_JBILVF010000036.1:0-27190 GCF_044370595.1 Mycobacterium sp. | reverse complement strand
TGTGCCTGCGCGTCTTCATTCTCAGCGACGAGCCGCTGCCGCCGAGCGTCCGAATGCGTGGATGCAGCGTGGACCCGATCCAACCGGCTCCCGCGTGGAGGGCGCTCTCGCCGACCTCGACCCATGCAGCCGAATTCACCATCGGCGGCTGCGGCTGCGCGCTGCTCCCTGACGTGGCGCATCGGCGCGCCGGTGGCAACTGGCCCGAGATCGTGCCGTGTCGACTCTTGGGCGAGGTGCTGGGTCGGGCGCTGGCCGATGGTCGCCACCTTCAGTTGTTGGTTGCGTGGGCGGAGCGTGAGTCGGACGCACCGACCGCGCTCGGCGACATCACGGCCGATGCGGTCGCACGAGCTCGGCTTCCGTTGTCCGACTGCGTGTCGGGCCCGCCGCTGACCGTTCGCGTCGTGGGATGCCCCTAGCCGACGGGCCGCCAGGTCTCCCACTCGGGGGAGAAGTCCAGCGCGTAGCGCGGCACGTCGGCGTTGGTCACGATCTCCCGGAAATGATCGCGCCAGCCCCACCAGCCCACGACGTGGAAGACGTGCTGCTGCCAGCCCAGGTGGTAGGACCCCGGTATCGCCTCCCCCTTGTTCACCGGGGAGAACACCGCGATGGCCAGCAACCCGAGTGCGGCCGACGCGCGCAGCCACAGTCTCCCGTTGGCGATGTTGAACAGCGGTTCGCCTTGGACGTGGGGGACCACCTCACATCCGGCGGTCATCGCCGACTCCTCGCCGTGCAGGTAGCGATGAACCGCGTAGAGCACATCGGCGATGTCAGGCCGCTGATCGGAGAGGTCGCTGTCGACCGGCAGCGGGAAGCGTGAGTTGGCGAAGTCGATGTCGGGTCCGGCCATCGCGCCGAAGACGTCGATGTCGGCGCGGATGGTCTCCTTGAACGCCTCCTCCTGCTCCAGGGAGGGGTATCGCTTGGCCGCAGTCTGCGCCGCCGCCGCGGTGGCATGCCACAACGACTGCCGCCACTCCCCTGCGCTCCAGTGGTCCAGCGAACTCTGTACTTCTTCTCCGACGCTCACAGCATCTGACCCTACCGACCCTCAGCCTGGACCGGTACGGGCATACCGCAAAACGTGAACCAAGTGTCGGCGAGGAACGCCACCGCGGTCGCGGTGGTCGCTCTGATCGCCGCCCACACCGGCACCGGCGACGCGTGGGCGGGTCATCGGTATGACGCGATCGCCGATCACTGACCGTGAATCGGTGAACCCGTTCGTGTTTGCCGCCGAGGGTACCGCCGACGTGGCAACGACCACGGTGGTGGCGATCGGCGCCGGCACTGAGGATCGGCCGGGCTTCGTGGTGCCGCGGCGCGCCGAGAACCTGGCGCGGGCGCAGCGGGGACCGACACAAACACCGCGCTTCTCGGGCCGGCGCATCACCGATCGGCAACGATCTGGAGACAAACCCGACTAGGCGATGGTCAACCCGCCGTCGACGACGATCGTCTGGCCGGTGACATAACCGCCGGCGGGGGAGGCCAGCCACACCGCAGTGGCCGCCAATTCCGCGGCGTCGCCCAACCGGCCCATGATGATCCGCGGCAGCAGGCCGTCCAGGTACCCGGGCTTGAGTTCGTCGGTCATCTCGCTGGCGAAGAAACCCGGTGCCAGCGCGTTGACGCGGATGCCCTTGCGGCCGCTCCACTGCTGCGCCAGATCCCGGGTCAACCCGATTACGCCGGCCTTGGAGGCGCTGTAGGCCGCCTGCGGCAGACCCGCCGTCGTCAGGCCCAGCACGCTGGCGATGTTGATGATGGAACTGCCCGGTTGCATCACCCGACCGCAGGCCTGCGCCATCCAGTACGAGCCGTGCAGATTCACCTCGATCACCGACCGGAACTCCTCGGCGGTCTCTCGGGTGGCCGGCACCGCGGTGCCCACCCCGGCATTGTTGATCAGTACGTCCACCGCGCCGAACTCGGCCACCGCGGCGTCCACCAGCTGCTGACACTGGTCGGGGTCGGCGACGTCGGTCTTGCGGGTGTACACCCGCCCGCCGGCCTGTTCGACCAGTGCTGCGGTGCCGCCCATCTTCTCCACCCGGCGTGCACCGAGCACCAGATCCGCTCCCGCCTCGGCGAACGCGTGCGCGAAGGACACCCCCAGGCCGGAAGAGGCGCCGGTGACGATGACGACCTTGCCGTCCAGACGGAACAAGTCCAAGACGCTCACGTGGCGCCGGCCCCCGGTTCGCGCAACACCTGCCGGGCGATCGCGTACTTGTGCACCTCAGTGGGGCCGTCGTAGAGCCGGAAGGCGCGCATGTCGGAGAAGATCATCCCGACCGGGGTCTCATCGGAGATCCCCATTCCGCCGAGGATCTGCACGCACCGGTCGGCGACTTTGAACAACTCCTCGGACACGTAGGCCTTGATCATCGAACTCTCGTGTCGGCCCTTCGCGCCGCCATCGAGGGTCCAGCACGCCCACCAAATCCCCAGCCGGCACTGCTGCAGCGCAATCTCGTTGTCCGCCAGCATGAAACCCACACCCTGGTGCTCGCCCAGCGGCTTGCCGAACGCGGTCCGGGTGCGGGCGTGCTCGACGGCAATCGACTGCGCCCGCTCTGCGGCACCGAGCCAGCGCATGCAGTGCGTCAACCGCGCCGGGGCCAGTCGCATCTGCGCGTAGCGCAGCGCCTGGCCCACCTCGCCGAGTACCGCCGAGGCCGGAAGTCGTAGGTTGTCGAACCGCACCACCCCGTGGCCCTGCACGTAGTTGCGGTCCATGGTGTTCATCACCCGCTCGAGTTCGATGCCGGGGGTGTTCCCGTCGCAGAGGAACAACGTCGGCCCGTCACCGCCGTGCGGGTTGGGCGCCACCCGGGCCATGATGATCCAGGTGCGGGCTCCGTCGGCACCGGTGATCAGCCACTTGTGTCCGTTGATGACGTACTCGCCGCCGGCCGGTCCGGGACGGTAGACCGCCTTGGTCTTCAGCTGGCCGGGATCCGAGCCGGCACCGCCGGGTTCGGTCATCGCGAACACCGACCGCTGCCTGCCGTCGATGACCGGAACCAGGAACTCCTCGGCCTGGATCTCGTTGGCGATCTTGGACAGGATGAACATGTTGCCCTCATCGGGGGCCGCGCAGTTCATCGCCACCGGGCCCAGGGTGGACCAGCCGGCCGCCTCGAACAGCACCGCCTGCTCGCGGTGGGTGGGTTCCCAGCCGCCGAACCGACGCGGTGCCTGCACGGTGAGAAGGCCTGCCTTGCGGGCCAATTCGACCATCTCGGTCCGCATCTCCTCATTCGGACCGTGCCGCGTCAGTCGTGGATCACGTTCGAAGGGAACGATCTGTTCGGCGACGAACGCGCGGATCTCATCCCGGCGCGCTGCCAGATCGGCCGGTATCTCGAAGTCGATCACTCAGGCTCCCTCCATGATCGCCACGGCCCGCTGGAACAGCCGGACCGTGGCGGTGTGTAAGACATCGCCGATCTCTCTGGGCGCCTTGCCCGCTGCGGCGCGGGCGTTGGAGCCTTCCAGGATGATGCCGAGCTTGAAGCACGCCATCACCGTGTACCAGTCGATGTTGGACAGGTCGCGGGTGGTGTTGGTCGCGTAGCGTGCCACCAATTCGTCGGGGGTGGCCAGCCCGCCCGCCGTCATCAGTTCGTTGGGCAGTACCGGCTCATGGCCCGGTCGATACCAGGTGGCCAGCATCCAACCCAGATCCAGCAACGGGTCGCCGACAGTGCACATCTCCCAGTCCACGATCGCCACCACGTCCGGGCCGGTGCGGGAGAACATCACGTTGGCGGCGTGGTAGTCGCCGTGCATGATTCCGGGGTGCAACGTCGACGGCTGATTGGCGCGCAACCACGCCGCGACGCCCGCGACGTCACCGATGCCGGGGCCCGGATAGTTCTCGAACTTCGAATAGGACTCCAGCTCGGAAAGCCACCTTGGCACTTGGCGATCCAGAAAACCGTCGGGCTTGCCGAAGTCGCCCAGGCCGACTGCCCGGTAGTCCAGTGCACCGAGGCAGGCGGCCGCATCAGCCATCGACAGTCCCATCGCGTGGCGGATCGTGGCGTCCCCGGCGTGCAACTCCGGCAGGCCCTCACCGGCGTTGAAGCCGTCGACGGGTTCCATCAGATAGAACACCGCCTCACCCAGCACCGAGGTGTCCTCGCACACCGCGATCAGCCCGGCGTGCGGCACATCGGTTCCGGCCAACGTGCCCAGCACCCGGGTCTCGCGCAGGATCACCGAGTTGCTGATCGGACGCAGATGCCGCGGCCCGCGGCGGAACACGTATTCGCGGCCGGCCCGGTGGAAGCGCAGCATGATGTTCTGGGTGCCACCGGTGATCTCAGCGACGTCGGTGATCGGACCCTCACCCAAACCCTGCTCGGACATCCAGTCCGCCACCCGGGTCAGATCGTGGGTCAGGTCCACGCAGGCGAAGCTACCTCACCGGGGGTGACGCGCCTCTTTCGCCCACGGCATCCGGCTGCCGATGGTGTAGACCGCCGACCGGCGTTCCCCCAGGATCGCCGCCCCGGTCGCCGCTGGGCTAGTTTTGTCGGCATGGCTGTGGTGTCGAAGGCTGTCCTGATCACCGGTTGCTCGACCGGCATCGGGCACGCCACCGCGCTACGACTGACCAGGGCGCGCCGGTCGCGCGGGCCGCGGTTGGCGACCCGGGCCAGCGATTCCTGCATGGCCTCGCCCAGCATGGTCATCCCGTAGATCTGCACCGAGGTCAGTAGTGCTTGGCGGTCGGCGTAGTGGCGGTAGGCCGCCGAGTTGCTCACCCCGATCGCGCGCTGAACATCACGCAGCACCAACGCGTCCGGACCACCGGCCCGGGCCAGATCGACGGCATGCTCCAGCAGTGCCTGGCGCAGATTGCCGTGGTGGTAGGTCGCCGACGCCATGTCGACAAGTCTTACATCACCAGGCCGCTGCGAAATCCTGCGGACTGTGCGGCGTCATGCCCGGACCCCGGGCGGACGGCCCCGGCCACTAGTGCGGAGGGGGCGGGTGGAGTGCCCGGCGGAGTTGTCGGATGAGGATCCGCAGTCCGGGTGCCGTGTTCATCACGGTCCGCATGACAGAGGTGTCCGGCCCGCCGTACCAGGGTTCGTCATCGGATTGCGGGTGGTTGTCGGGCGAGGGTGTGGGCATCGGCTGATAGTGGCACGGGGGGCGCTGTGGCGCAGGGGATCCCGCCATCGTGGCGGTGGACCGGCCGCTGTGTCACTCGCCCCACGTGAGCAGTAGCGCGTTCTCGAACGGCAGCTTCTTGAACACCCTTCGGCCGGCGCCGGTGACGTGGACG
Organism: Mycobacterium sp.; assembly: GCF_044370595.1. GTDB lineage: Bacteria > Actinomycetota > Actinomycetes > Mycobacteriales > Mycobacteriaceae > Mycobacterium. The sequence goes on along the minus strand of NZ_JBILVF010000036.1, from coordinate 21,876 downwards.
GCCGCCTGATCCCGGGTCATCACCTGCGGGTCGCGAACGGTGCGGCTGCGGCTGTGCCGGCGTAGGCGGCCGCCGTCGGCGGCGTTGAGGTTCTTCAGCCAGTCCCGGTCCGGGCCGTAGGTCAACAGGATGGCTACCCCGTCATCGGTGGAGAACACGGTCAGCGGTGTGCGGTACGTCCGACCCGATCTGCGTCCGACGTGTTCGAGGATGCCCATCATCGGCGCCCATCCCGCCCAGAGGCGTTGCAAGGGATTGGTGACGTGGCGATTGAACCGGGCAAGCCGTTGCGGTAGCTGCATCCGTGGATTGTCCCCAATGCTTCTCGCGTCGCGTCACGGTGTCACCGGCTCAGCCGGCGGTGGGCTCGGCTGGCGCCGCGCGCGGGCGGCCTGCCACGGCCAGTATCCGGTGACCTCAAGCTGCAGAGAGAAACTCAGAAAGGTCCGGATCAGGACGATTCCGGCCAGAATGGCGACGCTGCGGGCATCGGGCGTCACCGCGACGGTGCGGATGATGTCCGCGGCGACGAGGAACTCCAAACCCAGCAGAATCGACCGTCCCAATTGTTCGCGGAACCAGCGGTAGACATCGGGCGTGTGGGCCCGCAGCCGCATCAGCGCGGCGGCCGCCGAGATCAGCGCACCGAAGGCGATCACCGCCACCCCGACCGCGTCGATGGCCTTGCCCACGGTCTCGATGACCTCAACGAAGCTCATTGTCGGGAGTGTAGGTTCCCCCGCGCGAGTGAGGAGCAGCGCGAGATCTTCTCGAGGAATCCCTCGGTCGGTCTGCCGCGGGCGCTGGGACCGGCCATCGTGGGTGGCCGGCGAACCGCCGCGGAGGCGGTCGCCGCCGGAGTCGCGTTTCCGGTGTCGGGCTTCCCCAGCCCCCACGGGGTCGGGAATGATTCGGGATATGGAACCTAAAGCCCCCACACCGGTGATCGAGTCTTTGCATCGGCAGAGTCTGACGACGCTGCCCTTTGACGACACCGCCGACTTCGATGACGCCGACCGCGGGTTCCTTGGCGCGCTGGACCCCTGCGTGGTCACCGCCGCCGACGGCCGGGTGGTGTGGGACAACGACGTCTACGGCTTCCTGCGCGGCGACGCGCCGGCGTCGGTGCATCCCAGTTTGTGGCGGCAGTCGGAGTTGTGCGCCAAACAGGGCCTCTACGAGGTCGTCGAGGGCATCTACCAGGTGCGCGGACTGGACCTGTCCAACATCACCTTTGTCGAAGGCGACACCGGGGTGATCGTCATCGACCCACTGGTGTGCACCGAGACCGCCGCGGCCGCCTTAGCCCTGTATCGCCAACATCGCGGTGATCGCGCGGTGAGCGCAGTGATCTACACCCACAGCCACGTCGACCACTTCGGTGGTGTGCTGGGGGTGACCACCCAGGCCGACGTCGACGCCGGCAGGGTGCCGGTGCTGGCGCCGGAGGGCTTCACCGCGCACGCAGTCCAAGAGAACGTCTACGCCGGGACCGCGATGACCCGCCGGGCCGCCTACATGTACGGCACCGCGCTGCACCGCGGTCCGCAAGGGCAGGTGGGATGCGGTCTGGGCCAGGCCCCGTCGATCGGTGAGGTGGCCATCATCGTGCCCACCATCGACATCACCGCCACCGGTGAGACGCACACCCTCGACGGTGTTCAGATCGAGTTCCAGATGGCCCCGGGCACCGAGGCCCCGGCCGAGATGCACTTCTATTTCCCGCGGTTCCGGGCGCTGTGCATGGCCGAGAACGCCACCCACAACCTGCACAACCTGCTGACCCTGCGCGGTGCCCTGGTGCGCGACCCGCGCGCCTGGGCGGGTTACCTCACTGAGGCTGTCGACAGCTTCGCCGACCGCACCGATGTGGTGTTCGCCTCCCACCACTGGCCCACCTGGGGTCGCGATCGCATCGTGGAATACCTTTCCCTGCAACGGGATCTGTACGCCTACCTGCATGACCAGACGCTGCGTCAGCTCAACCAGGGCTACACCGGCATCGAGATCGCCGAAAGTTTCGCCATGCCACCGGCGCTGGAGAAGGCCTGGCACACCCACGGTTACTACGGGTCGGTCAACCACAACGTCAAAGCCGTCTACCAGCGCTATATGGGCTGGTTCGACGGTAATCCCGGCAGGCTCTGGCCGCACCCGCCGCAGCAGGCCGGCCCGCGTTACGTCGCGGCGATGGGCGGCATCGACCGGGTGGTCCAGATCGCGCAGGAGGCCTTCGATTCCGGTGACTTCCGTTGGGCGGCAACGCTGTTGGATCATGCGATCTTCGCCGAGGAAAACCACACCGGGGCCCGGGAACTCTACGCCGACACCCTCGAACAGCTCGGCTACGGGGCGGAGTGCGCGACGTGGCGCAACTTCTTCCTGTCCGGCTCGACCGAACTGCGGACCGGGAACTTCGGCACGCCGGTGAGCACCACGGCCCCGACCATGCTCAGTCAGCTGACTCCTGAGCAGATGTTCGACATCCTGGCGATCTCGGTGAACGGCCCGCGCGCCTGGGACGCCGACCTGGCTTTAGATGTGACGTTCGATGACCTGGCCACCAACTATCGGCTGACGCTGCGCAACGGTGTGCTGGTCTACCGCAAGCGGCCGGCCGACCCCGACTCGGCCACCGCGACGGTGGCATTGGGCACGAAGATGCGGCTGATGGCCGCGGCGATGGGCGATCTGAGTTCACCGGGACTTCAGGTCACCGGAGACGCCGGGGCATTGCAGACCTTGATGAGTGTGCTGGACAAACCCGACCCGAACTTCAACATCGTCACGCCGTGAGCTAGGAACTACGGATGAGCAATCACGTCAACCTCAGCGCCGACGAGAGTTCGTTGGTCGACCAGACCGCCCCCGAGGCGCTGGCCCGGATGGACGAGAAGTCCCTGAAAGATCTGCAGAGTCGTCTTCGTAAGGCGCGCGAGAAGAACTTCAGCCTGCTACGCCGACAGGGTGCGGCCCGGGTAGAGGCACAGGGCGGCCGCGGTGCGGCTGAGCCGGCTAACCAGAAGCGCAGTGACAAGGTGGATGTCTTCGACGAGGCGCTGTCCCGGGTCGACGAGCGCCTCGAGGCACTCGGCAGCGAGGGTTAGGCGTTCGACGGGGTGACGGGCGTCGTCGGTGGACACCGCACGGGACGTCCATCACACGAAGCGGACCACGCCGCACCGGGTCTCGAGGCCTTTCGGGACAAGCGCGCCCCGATCCTCCGGCCGGCTGCTGTCAGGGAAAGCCGCCGTCGACATGCAGGATCGACCCCGTGGTGTAACTCGACGCGTCCGACATCAAAAACAGCGCCGCCCCGACGATCTCGGCCGGTTCGGCCGCCCGTTGCAGGGCGTAGTCGGCGAACAGGTTGGCCTCCCCGCTGCCCAGCGCCCACGCCTTGCTGATGTCGGTCAGAAACGGCCCCGGCATCAACGTGTTCACCCGAACCGTCGGCCCGTAGGCCTTGGCCAGCCCCTCGGTCAGCGCGTTGAGCCCCGCCTTGGCTGCCGCGTAGGGAAGGTACGACGGATGCGGGCGCAATGAGCCGTGCGTGCTGACGTTGATGATCACCCCGCCGCCAGCGGCGACCATGCGCTCCCCGGCCAGCGCGGACAACCGGAACGGCCCCTTGAGGTTCAGATCGACCACGGTGTCGAACAGCTTCTCGGTGACCTCCGTCAGCGAACCGTAGGTCGGGGACATCCCGGCGTTGTTGACCAGAACATCGAGCTTGCCGAAACGCTCGTACACCGCCTCCACCAGACCGTCGAGCTCATCCCAGCGCCCGACGTGAACTCCGTACGGCATTGCGGCGCGGCCGGTTTCGGCCTCGATCTCGGCCGCGGTGGCCACGCAGTTGTCGAACTTGCGGCTGGCGATCACCACGTCGGCGCCGCAGCGGGACGCGGCGAGGGCCATCTCCCGGCCCAGCCCCCGGCTACCCCCGGTGACCAGGACCACCCGGTCGGTCAGGTCGAAGAGTCGGTCGGCGTGTCCCATATGTCCGCACCCTATCGGGCGGGGGTCAACGTGGTCGGCGAGGTCGTTTCGGCCCGATCAGGTTGGCGTGAGCCGGCAATCCCGTTACTGTCGAACCTGATATTTTCCTGAGACGTTCTGAGAGGGCCCGCTATGTCTGCTGCCGTCCGTTCCTACCTCACTGCGGCCATCGCCGTCGCGGGCGCCGGCATGGTGACCGCGGCGGGGGTTGTGCCGTCGCCGCAGGAGCCCGAGGCCCGGGGGCAGGCACGGGTGGTGGAGCATGCGGTGGCCCTCGCCGCCGCCGTCGAGGTCGGTCAGGCCTGCTCGGGTTACAACATCGAGGGCTGCGACATCTGGGCCCCGCAGACTTACACGCCGATCCCGTATGACCCCGATGCCGGATCCTGGAACAACGTTCCGGCCAACCTGCTCAACGCGGTCATCAGCATCCCGCGTGCCTTTGTCAATGCACTCAACGATCTGTCCTACTCGTTCGAGGTCACCGGAAGTTGGTGGGTCTACACCCCGACCAACGTGTTCGGCTTCGATCCGGCCGACCCGCCGAAGGTCGCCGCACTGTTCAACCTGCTGATCCCGTTCGCGCCGCTGTCCCAGCCGTTGGGTGAGAGCTTCACCTGGTGGGCTAAGGCCAACCTGACGATGAACGCGGGATGCACGGGCACCACCGGCCCGGTCTGCCCGGATCCCGTCGCCCTACTGGCCACGATGTTCCGGGCACCGACCTGGGACCTGATCCGCGGATACCAGTTCCCCGACGTCGTCCTCGATCCGGTCAGTGAGCTGGAGGGTTCCATGGGCAACCCACTTCCCGAGGGTTACCCGGGCAACGTCGATAGGCCGGTTGCCTGGTCGGGGGCGTACCTCGAACTCGATCCGCGTGATCCGGAGTACTCGGTCCTCAACTACCTCAAAGCCGACCCGTCGACCAACCGGCCGGAGCCGGTCACTTTCGAGGAGATCATCTCCTCCCTCACCCGGTTCGCCAAGGCCAGCGATCTGAATTTCAACCCGTTCGTCCCGATGAGCTTCCTGCTCAAGGGGTGGCCGTACACGGTGCTCACCCCGCTGTTCAAGCCGTTCCTGCCGTGGCTGTGCCCGGACTGCAACCCGCTGAACCCGGCCTGGCCGCCGGGTGCCACGGAGCAGCCCTGGCCGTCTGCCGCCGTGCCCGCGCCCGCGCCGGCGGCGTCTTCCCCTGCCGATGCCGCCCCGGTGTCAGCCGCCGCCGCCCCGGCGCAGGCCGCTCCCGCCGCCACCTCTGCTCCCGCAGACCCCGTCGTGGCTGAGAGCCTCGCGGCCGACCGTGTCCCGTCGACCGTCCGGGGCAAGCGGGCTCAGACGCGCGTCGCGAAGCCCGCTGCGGCGGCGACCCCGGACCCCGCCGCCACCCCGGCCCCTGCCGCCCCGGATACCGCCACCCCGGTCGACGGCGCGGCGCAGGGCGCACCCGTCGAGGCGCCCGCCGAGTCCAGCGCGCAGCCCCGCGCACCGCGCACCGCGGAAGCCGGCAGCGCCAGGGCGGACCGGATCGGCCAGTCGGTCAGGGGCCGTGCCGGTAACTAGGCTGCGCACATGCAGGTGCTCTTGGTCCGGCACGCGCTGCCGCTGCGCAACGAGCCGGGCGAAGGGTCCGACCCCGACCTAGCCGAGTTGGGCCGACAACAGGCCCTCCGGCTGCCGGCTGGGCTGGCCCGATTCCCGATCACCCGGCTGATCTCCAGCCCACAGCGCCGCGCTGTTCAGACCGCTGAACCGGTGTCCGAGGCTACGACGCTGCCCGTCGACATCGACGAACGCCTCGCCGAGTACGACCGCGGGATGTCGCACTACATGCCACTGGAGGAGGTTCGGGCGCAGCGCCCCGAGGACTGGAATCGGATGGCAGCCGGCCAGTTGCCCGAATCGGTGGACACCGATGCCTTCCGTGCACGGGTGCTCGACGGACTTCGCGAGGTGGTCGCTGGCGTCGATCACGGCGACACCGTGGCGGTCTTCACCCACGGCGGGGTGATCAACGTGGTGTTGCACGACGTCCTCGACACACCCAACCCACTGGGCTTCCCGATCGACTACGCGTCGGTGACGCTGCTGCGCTACTCGCGCAAGGGACGTTTCACCGTGGGCGGGGTCAACAACATCGAGCACGTCTGGGACCTGCTGCCGCACCGGCAGCGGTGACGGGGCGGCCGCTCAGCGATTGAGCGCGAAGTGCAGGTTCTTCTTCGCTGCGCGCCGCAACTGGAACATCCGCGCGGCGCTCACCAGTGCGGTGATCAGACCTCCGCCCACCGCAGCCAACAGAATCGCCACCCCGAGCGGAAGTTTCCAGTGCCAACTCAGGAAGGCGAACTCCGTCGAGGCGGTGTTCTGCGTGATGAAGATCAGCAGCACAATGAGGATCAAGAAACCCAGGATCAGCGACGACCACAGGGCCGCAGCCCGGGTGAACTTGACGTCTTCGACCGGCGGATGGTCGTCGATCGGGGATGACGTCGCCGGAGGCATACCGGCGGGCTCATCCGGCGACACATGAGGTTCGCGATTCATGACGACATCTTTGCTCGTCACGGCCGGGAAGGAAACCACCAAAGCGGCAACGGGACGGTAACGGAAATCGCCCAGCGGCTAAGGTCAACCAGAGCAGGGCGGACAACAGGGAGAAGACTCCGCTGATGAAACGGTCTCTACGCGGCATCTTTGCTGCTGTCTTGACGATCTCGGCGGTCGCGGCAGCCGGCTGCGGCAGCGCCAATCCGCTGGGCGGCGGCCAAGCCTCCGGCGACCTGAAATCGGTGGTGGTGGGGTCCGCGGACTTCCCGGAGTCCAAAATCGTCGCCGAAATCTACGCCCAGGCCCTGGAGGCCAACGGGTTCACCATCGTCCGGCAGTTCGGCATCGGCAGCCGGGAGACCTACATTCCCGCACTGCGAGACGGATCCATCGACCTGATCCCCGAATACACCGGCAATCTGCTGCTGTACGTCAATCCCAAGAGCACCGCCACAGATCCCGGCGACGTGGAGTTGGCGCTGCACCGGTACTTGCCCGGTGACCTGTCGATCCTCAACCCCGCCCCGGCCAACGACACCGACACCGTCACCGTCACCGCCGAACTCGCACAGCGCTGGAACCTCACCAGCATCGCCGACCTCGTCCCGTACGCCGATGAACTGACCTTCGGCGCACCCTCGGAGTTCCTCAACCGTGATCAGGGCCTGCCGGGCCTGAAGGAGAATTACGGCCTTGAGATCAAACCGGACAACTTCGTGGCCATCAGCGACGGCGGCGGGCCGGCAACCGTCAAGGCGCTGGCCACCGGAACAGTGGCTGCCGCAAACATTTTCAGCACTTCGCCGGCGATCCCGCAGAACAACTTCGTGGTGCTCGCCGACCCGAAGAATAACTTCCTACCCGGAAACGTTGTGCCGCTTGTCAACTCGCGAAAGAAATCCGAGGATCTCAAAAAAGTGCTTGACGCGGTGTCGGCGCGGTTGACCACCAAGGGTCTGACCGACCTGAACGGCGCGGTGTCGGGGAATTCGGGGATCGACCCCGACGAAGCGGCCCGGCAATGGGTGGCCGAGAACGCCTTCGACACCCCGATAGGGGAGTAGATGATCACCTTCACCGGTGTCACCAAACGCTATCCCGACGGGACGGTGGCCGTCGACGACCTCTCACTGGAGGTGCCCGACGGGTACCTCACCGTTTTCGTCGGCCCGTCCGGGTGCGGTAAGACCACCTCGATGCGGATGATCAACCGGATGGTTGAGCCGACCTCCGGGACGGTCGCCGTCGACGGTCACGACGTGGCCGGCGTGGATCCGGTCAAACTGCGCCTGGGCATCGGCTACGTCATCCAAAGCGGCGGGCTGATGCCGCATCAACGGGTGATCGACAACGTCGCCACCGTGCCGGTGCTGCAAGGGCGGTCCCGCCGGGCGGCCAGGCTCGCCGCCTACGAGGTGCTCGAACGGGTGGGCCTGGATCCCAAACTGGGCCAACGCTATCCGGCCCAACTGTCCGGCGGTCAGCAGCAGCGGGTCGGAGTGGCGCGGGCGTTGGCCGCCGACCCGCCGATCCTGCTGATGGACGAGCCGTTCTCGGCGGTCGACCCGGTGGTCCGAGATGAGTTGCAGGCCGAGATCCTCCGACTGCAGAGCGAACTGCGCAAAACCATCGTGTTCGTCACCCACGACATCGACGAGGCCATCAAGCTCGGCGATGCGGTCGCGGTGTTCGGTGTCGGCGGCACCCTGCAGCAGTACGACTCCCCGGCTCGGCTGCTGTCCAACCCGGCCAACGATTTCGTTGCGGAGTTCATCGGCGCCGATCGTGGCTACCGGCTGTTGCAGTTCTTCAGCGCGTCAACCCTTGGGTTGCAACCCATTCCGACGGTCACCGAAGACCAGATCGACGGGCTGGCGCTGGCCCCGGATGAATGGCGGCTGGTTACCGCCGACGACGGAACGCCGTTCGGCTGGATCGACGCCGACGGGGTTGAACGCCACGCTCAGGGACACGGACTCTACGACAGCGTGACCGCCGGCGGCTCCCTGTTCCACCCTGGCGGCACTCTGCGCTCGGCGTTGGACGCGGCGCTGTCCTCCCCGTCGGGAATCGGGGTGGCTGTCGACGACGGCGGTGTCGTGGTCGGTGGCACCGCTGCCGAGGATGTCGTTGACGAGATGGAGTCGCAACGCCGGGACGCTGCGGACCAGGCCGCCGAGGACGCCGATGAACACGCCGACGAACACGCCGACGAGGACGCCCCCGAACACGCCGACGAACCGGCCGATGACGCCGCCGCCGAGGACGAACCGGAGGAAGAACCGGGGGAGATCGCCACCCAGGCGGAGACGGACTGAACGTTGCGCTACCTCGCCACACATCTGGACACCGCCTGGGCCCTGGCCATGATCCATCTGCGGCTGTCCCTGATCCCGGTGCTGCTCGGCCTGCTGATCGCCGTCCCACTGGGCGCCTTCGTCTGGCGGCACGCGCTGCTGCGCCGGCTGTCCACGCTGACGGCGAGCATCATCTTCACCATCCCGTCACTGGCGCTGTTCGTGGTGCTGCCGCTGATCATCCCGACCCGCATCCTCGATGAGGCCAACGTCATCGTCGCTCTGACGCTCTACACCACCGCCCTGCTGGTGCGCGCGGTGCCCGAAGCGCTCGACGCGGTGCCCCACCACGTCCGCGATGCCGCCACCGCCGTCGGCTACACCCGGCTGGGTCAGTTGCTAAAAGTTGAACTGCCGCTGTCGCTTCCGGTTCTCACCGCGGGATTGCGGGTGGTGGCCGTCACCAACATCTCGATGGTGGCCGTCGGTTCGGTGATCGGAGTCGGAGGTCTGGGAACCTGGTTCACCGAGGGCTACCAGTCCGACAAGAGTGACCAGATCATCGCCGGGATCATCGCCACCTTCCTGCTGGCCGTCATCGTCGACGTGCTGATCCTGATCGCCGGGCGGTTGCTGACCCCGTGGAGTGCCATCGAGGGCCGCACCCGGCGCCCGGTGCGTCGCGCGAAGGCGGCGGCATGAACTTCCTGCAGGAGGCGCTGGCCTTCATCTTCACCGCCGAGAACTGGGCCGGAAAGGCCGGCCTGGGCAACCGGATCCTCGAGCATCTGCAGTACACCTTCGTCGCGGTGGCGGTATCGGCGCTCATCGCCATTCCGATCGGCCTGATCATCGGTCACACCCGCCGCGGCTCGTTCCTGATCGTCACCACCGTCAACGCGTTGCGGGCTCTGCCCACCCTCGGGGTGCTGCTCCTCGCGGTGCTGCTGTGGGGGCTCGGCCTACTGCCGCCGACGGTGGCGCTGACCCTGCTGGGCATTCCGCCACTGCTGGCCGGCACGTATTCCGGGATCGCCAATGTGGACCCTAAGGTGTCCGACGCCGCCCGGGCGATGGGGATGACCGAGTGGCGGGTGCTGACCCGGGTGGAGGTCCCCAACGCGCTGCCGCTCATCCTCGGCGGCCTGCGCACGGCCACGCTGCAGATCGTCGCGACGGCGACGGTGGCCGCCTACGCCAGTCTCGGCGGGCTGGGCCGGTATCTCATCGACGGAATCAAGGTCCGCCAGTTCTATCTCGCCCTGGTCGGTGCCCTGATGGTTACCCTGCTGGCACTGATTCTTGACGGTCTGCTCGCGATGGCGGTCTGGGCTTCGGCGCCGGGGACGGGGCGGTTGCGCCGCTGGCTGCCGCAGCCGGTCCTCGATGACGAGGTGGCGCTCGTCAGCCGTCCACCGAGCCGGGCACCGGACTACAGCAGCCGCGAGTCGTCCCTTACGGTAGAAGGGTGGTAACTGAAGGCGACGCGACGACGCGGGAGTGGCCGGCAATGCTGACGTGGCGCTCGCACGACTTGTCGCGAATCGAGTCCACCAGGGTTCAACTGTCCGGCAACCGGATTAAGGCGTCAGGCCGCATCGTCGCGGCCGCCTCGGAGAAGTACCCGGCCTTCAGCGCCGCCTACGACTTGGTCACCGATGACAGCGGCGCCACCAAGCGGTTGTCGCTGGACGTCAGCACCGCTGAACGTGACCGCCAATTGTCGATTGCCCGTGATGAGGAGAACATGTGGCTCATCACTGACCACGAAGGGGACTCGCGAGCCGCCTACGGGGGTGCCCTCGACGTCGACATGGTGCTGAGCCCGTTTTTCAACGCCCTGCCGATACGACGTGTCGGTGTGCACCGTTCGGCTGAGACGGTGACCGTGCCCGTGGTGTACGTCTATCTGCCGGACCTGACGGTCGAGGCCGCCGAGATCACCTACACCGGTTCGGGAGACGGTGCGGTGAAGCTGCAGTCGCCGGTCGCCCAGACAACGGTGCTCGTCGACGCCGACGGATTCGTCATCGACTATCCGGGCCTGGCAGAGCGGATCTGATCACCGCACCGGCCCGCCCGGCCGCGGCGAGTTCCTCGCGCCAGTTCCGCGCGCCGAGGGAGATGGTGACGATATCGGGCCGCGGAAAGCTCTCGAACCTGATTCGCGCGGCATGACCGGTCTCCACCAACTCAGCCACCGAACCCTTCTCGGCCAGCGTCCGCCGGGCGTGGTGCAGCAGGTCCAGGGTGTGATCCAGCGCCGGGATGAGATGGTCGGCGTTGGCTTCGCACATCGCGCGCACCAAATCAGGCGCGGTGCCGGCCACTCGGGTGCCGTCCCGGAAGGATCCGGCGGCCAACGCGAAGGCCAACGGCACCTCACCGGCGGCGGCGGCCAACGCTTCGGCGACCAGATGCGGCAGGTGCGAGACGCTGGCTGCGGCCGCGTCGTGCTCGGCGGACTTGGCCGGCACAACCACCCCGCCGCAGTCCAAGGCCAGTCGCATGACCTGCGACCACACCGCGGCATCGACGTGTTCGTCGACGCTGATCACCCAGGGCGCCCCGCGGAACAGGGCGGCATCACCGGCCAGCCATCCGGAGTGGGCCGTTCCGGCCATCGGGTGGCCGCCGACGTACCGGTCCAGCAACCCTGCGGCGCGAACCTCCCGCAGCACAGCGCCCTTGACGCTGATGACGTCGGTCAGCGGGCAGTCGGCCGCCTGCTCTTTGATGTGAGCCAGCAACTGGCCCACCGCCGGCATCGGGACGGCCAGGACGATCAGGGCCTGTCGGTCCGCGGCCCAGGACAGCGCCTCGACGAGTTCGGTGGCGGCCGCGAAGCCGTCGGCGCGGGCGGCCTGAGCGCCTTGGTAGGAGCGGTTGTAGCCGAACGCCTCACGCCCGGAGGCGACCGCCGCGCGCAGCACCGACCCGCCGATCAGTCCCAACCCCAGTACGCACACCGGTGTATCGCTCACGCCTTCCAGGTTGGCACACCGGCGGCCGGCGGGCAGCCTGCGCGCTGGTCAAGGGACCTGCTCAGCGACTACCGTAAGCGGCCATGGCGGCACAGCGGGCAGACCGGGGGAATGGGGCAGCAGGTCCCGGCGACACCCCCGAAGGGTTCGCTATTGCCGTTGTTCGCGAGGGCGCGACCTGGCGGTGTTCGCCGTTGAGCGCCGCCGCGCTGAACAGTCTTGCGGCCGCGGAGACCGAGTTGCGGGAATTGCGAAGCGCCGGAGCGGTGTTCGGGCTTCTCGACGTGGACGAGGATTTCTTCCTCATCGTGCGGCCAGCGCCGTCGGGAACCCGGTTGCTGCTCTCCGATGCCACCGCCGCTCTGGACTACGACATCGCCGCGGAGGCGCTGGAGAAACTCGACGCTGACATCGCCAGCGAGGACCTGGAGGACAGCGATCCCTTCGAGGAGGGTGACCTGGGAATCCTGTCCGACGTCGGCCTGCCCGACGCGGTGCTCAGCGTGATCCTCTCCGAGACCGATCTGTACGCCGACGAACAAATCGGCCGCATCGCCCGGGAGATGGGCTTCGCCGAGGAGTTGTCCTCGGTGCTCGACCGCCTCGATCGCTGACCCGCCGGTGATGCTCGGCGACGAGGAACTGGTCCGCGCGGCGATCGCCGCCGCCGGCGAGGCCGGACCGGACGACGTCCCGATCGGTGCGGTGGTGTTCGCCGCCGACGGCACCGAGTTGGCTCGCGCCGCCAACGCCCGCGAGTCCCTGGCCGACCCGACCGCGCACGCCGAGATCCTGGCATTGCGCGCCGCGGCCCGAGTCGCCGGTGACGGCTGGCGGCTGGAGGGGGCCACCTTGGCGGTGACCGTCGAGCCGTGCACGATGTGCGCCGGAGCCCTGGTGATGGCCCGGGTGGCCCGCCTGGTCTTCGGGGCGTGGGAGCCCAAGACCGGCGCTGTCGGCTCACTGTGGGACGTGGTGCGCGACCGGCGGCTCACGCACCGACCGCAGGTTCGCGGCGGGGTGCTCGCCGACCAGTGCGCGGCCCTGCTGGAGAGCTTTTTCGCGGTTCAGCGTGATTTGGGCTAGTCCGGCGGGGCCCGTAAGATTTGTGCCGGTGGCGTGTCCGAGCGGCCTAAGGAGCACGCCTCGAAAGCGTGTGACGGGTAACCCCCGTCCGAGGGTTCAAATCCCTCCGCCACCGCCAATTTCCATCCGGCCTCTCGCCGCGGGCCCAATCTTTGACGTGTGTCCTGATTCACAGCTATCGTTGGGCGGGTTTGGCAGCAAAATCGCGCCGACGCGCGGGTACAGGAGTTGCTATGTCGGCAGGCAAGCGTGCGGCGCGGGTGGGGGTCGCGGCCTTCGCGCTCGGACTGTCCCTGGGCGGCCCGCAGGCGGCGGGCATCGCCGCCGCCGACCCGGCCGATGCCGACGGGCCGTCGGTGGCCTCGCAATCCTCGTCGGAATCTGCGTCGCCCGCCACCGGCGCCCCGACCCGAGTACGTGCTCCCCGGGCTGATCGGGCCCCCCGTGCTGATCCGGCTTCGGATTCGTCGGAGACCATCCGGCGGGGGGCAGTCGACGACGCCGACGCCCCGATCCCCGACGTCGCCGACCTGCCCGAGGTGCTGGAGGCCCAGGAGTCTGCCACCGGCCGCCGGGTCGCCGGCCGGCAAACCACGGCGGTCCGGACGGCGAATTCCGATACCCGCGCCCCGGCGGCCGCCGCGCCGCCAGCGGCGTCGACAGCAACGCCGTCGGATCCGGATAGCAACGCTGCAGCGCCCGTAGCCAGCGCACCCGTCGACACCGCACCCGGGCGGCTGGACGCGCCGGCCCCGGCCGCTGCAGTTGGCACCGCCGTGACGCCCCGGCCCGCGGCCGGCATCGCCGGGCTCGGCACTGGAACTGGCACCGATGTCGCCACCACGGCGCCGTCCGCCCTGGCCGCGCCGATCGCCAAGATCGGCGCGGCCGTCACGAATTTCTTCGACACCACCGCCAACTGGATCTCGAGTCTGCCCGGGGGGCCGGTCACCGAATTCCTCGAGGGCGCACTGCTGCTGGTGCGCCGCGCTTTCTTCCAGGTGTTCCCCGCCCTCAACATCGGGCAGTCCACCGGTCAGGCGGCCGACGAGGCCTATTTCACCGACGCCCGGTTGCGCGACTATCTACTCGGTCTGGCCAAGCGGCAGTACGGGGGGCTGTTCGGCACCACCGTCCCGGTATACGACTACGGGATCTACTACGGGACCTACCCGGAGTACCTCAAGGTCCAGGCCGACGCCGGGTCGGTTTCCAATTCCGACACCAACACTCAGGTGGAGGGCGTCGACGAGGCCGACTTCGTCGAGACCGACGGCGACTACATCTACACCGCTCACGGCGGGCACCTGACGATCACCGGCGCCGACCTGACGGTGGCGTCGGAGTCGGCGTTGTCCGGTTACGTGCTGGGTCAGTACCTGTCCGGTGACAAGCTGACGGTGATCACCCAGTCCGGCTACGGCTGGTACGGGCCGCACATCAAGATGGCCTACCCCGGCCACTGGGGGCCATGGAAGCCGCAGACGACTGTCACCGTCTACGACGTCGCCGACCGGACCGCCCCGGCGGTGCTCAAGACGACCGTCTTCGACGGCGCCTACGAGAGCTCGCGGGCCGTCGACGGGGTGGTCTACCTGGTGACGCAGCGGTCGGTGAATCTGCCCGCACCGGCCTACACCGACGTGCCCATCCAGAACGCCGACGGCGGGCCCGTGCCGGCCGATTCCGCGGCCGAGGTCAAGATCCGCTACGACCCGAGCGCGCTGATCGCCAACCGCACCTATGAGACGTGGGACGAGTACATCGCGCGGGTGGGCGACCAGATCGTGGACCTGTCGCTGCCGCACGTCTACCGCGTCGACGCCGACGGCTCGACCGTCGATCTCGGCCTGCTCGCCGGCGCCCAGGACATCGTCGCGCCGCACTCGGTGGACCAGGGGTCGCTGTTGACGGTGGTGACCGTGGACTCCAATCGCGGCGCCGACGGTCCCGCCTTCGACGACAGTGCAGGCAGCCTGGTGGCATCTACCGGCGCGACGGTCTACATGACCAAGAGCGCGCTGTACGTCGCCACTCCCGAGCACCAATACACCGACTCCGGATACTCCACCGACACCCGGATCGACCGCTTCGCGACCACGGGGCCTGCGATCGCCTGGAAGGGCACCGGGCTGGTGTCCGGCACGCTGATCAACCAGTTCGCCATGGACGAGCGCGATGGCTATCTGCGGGTGGCCACCCACACCAACAGCGCCCAGTGGAGCACAGGTGGCGTTTCGACCACCCGGCACGACAGCGGCGTCTATGTGTTGGACACCGCCGGCCGGACCCTCGACGAGGTGGGCCGGCTGACCGGCCTGGCGCCCGGGGAAGAGCTCTACGCGGTGCGGTATGTCGGCGACACCGCCTACCTGGTGACCTTCTTGCGCACCGACCCGCTGTTCGCGGTGGACATGAGTGATCCCACCGCGCCAACGCTGCTGGGTGAGCTGGTCGTGCCGGGTTTCTCCAATTATCTGCAGTTGGTGGGTGACGGTCTGCTCCTGGGTATCGGCCAGGAGCGCGCGCCGGACAGCTGGGAAACCCACGTGCACGCAACCCTGTTCGATGTTCGGGATGGGGCGAAAATGACCGAGATCGAACGGGAGTTCCTCGACCCCGGCTACCAGTGGTCGTGGTCGGATGCCCAGTTCGACCACCATGCGCTGCTGTACTCCGAGCAGGACGGACTGCTCGTCGTGCCGGTGTCCGGCAGCGGTTATGACCCGCAGACCGGCTACAAGTACGGGCAGTACCTGAAGGTGCTGCGGGTCGGCGCGGAGGGCATCGACGTGGTCGGGGAGATCCATCCCAGCGAGCCGACGCTGCGCACGGTGCGGATCGGGGACGTCCTCTACGCCGTCGGCAGCACCTCGGTCACGGCCTACCGGATTAGCGATCTCAGCGAGATCGGGCGCAGCGCGAAGGCCCCCACGGTGGCCTAGCCGGGCGCGTTTCTCCACAGTCTGGGGTTTCCACGCGGTCGCTGGCTCGCGGCGGGCGACGAGGTGATCGGGGGCTGATTTCGACCGGTTTGTGCAGATTCCGTCTTGGAAACAGATTCATGAACCGATAGCCGAGAACCACAGCTATTTCTCATTGACAGGTTCCTGTGCGGGTGCGCGCCCGGCCCGGAGAGCGTCGTCGCCGACGTCGCCGGCGTGAGTAGTCGGCCCTTCTCGCAGTTGTCGATCGGCGGGCCCACCACTCAGGCCGAGGCCGCAGCGGTGGTTGACGTGCTCCCCGCCCCAGACCCGGCGTTTCCGGTGCCGCGTTACGACGTGATCGCCCAGCGGACCACCGACCGACCCGACGACATGACGACCTACTATGTGGTCCTCGACGCGGTGGACCCGGCTATCGGCGCGTTCAAGGACGCCGTCAAGCAGATCGTCAGGGTACTGGCGTCGGTGAATCGGGGGTCGGACTTCTCCGCCCACTTCTGGGACAAGCTGGCGCCTGCCCAGACCGAGGTGAGTCACCGCAGCAACCCCGACTTGTTCTCCCAGGAGCAGTACGAGGCCAAAGAGGCCGCCAACGCCCGGCACTTCATCGCCAGCTACGTCGGGGGGCTGGAATCGCCGGGGCAGCCGCCGGCTTACCTGCTGTTCTGGTTCCCCACCGCCGGGGCGAGTCACCCCGAGGTCGGCTACTTGATGAGCGCTGAGGTCTGGCAGCCGTGACGGTGGTCGGCTCCCCGGTCTAACCTTGGGCGGTACCAGGTCTTCGACATTTGGAGTGCGCCATGAGTCTGACCAATTCCGACCGCGGCCGGCGGCTGATCTTTCTCGGCGTGGGTATAGCCCTCGCCGTGGCGCCGGTTGTTGCCGCCATGGGCCAGGATTCCGCGCCGCGCCTGTTGGCCGGATGCAATGACATCGTCGACACCACCGACAGTTTCTCGATGAACTGCGTTCCCACCGTCATCCCGGACACCAGCGACCAGTTGACCGAGGCCGAGGTGGCCGAGCCGGGCTGGAACGCCCACCCCGGCGGCGAAGGCGGCGGCGGGCGCCGCTGATCACTGGTTGATCACTGTCTGGGTGGTCACTGTCTGGTTGATCACTGTCTGGTTGATCACTGTCTGGCGGCTGTGAGAATCGCCTTGGCGCGCTGCAGGTGTTCGACCGACCGGGCCAGGTACTCCTGGTAGGTGTCGGCGTCGGCGGGGTTACGCCCCAGCGCGAACCGGAGGCACGCGTGGGTCGCGACGTTCATATCGTCGATCATTCGCTGTACCTCGGCGGTCAACTGCCGGTCAGGGGTGGGCAGATCCTGTTGCAGGCCGATCGAGTTGGTGTCGTGCAGCCGCTGACAGCCCGCGCGCAGGCCCGCCTCATCCTCGGCGGTGGATGCCTCCGACACCTCCTGCAGTGCTGTCGCGGATTCCTTGAAGTGCTCCCGGGCGATGCCCTCCCACTCCCGGATGGCCTCTGCTCGCGGCAACGGTGCGGTCGGTGTGGGTGCGGCCGTTGTAGTGGTCATGGCGGCCGGCGCAGTGGGCGCCACCGGTGGGACGTCGGTACCGGCTGCGCACCCGCACAGCAGCGCGGCCAGCGCCACTGGTAGCCACCGCGAGGTCGTCACGCCTTCCACACTCCGCGGCCGCGGCCCGGATGCACAGGGGCTTTCGGCCCCCAGCGGGGTATCCATGCGCATAGTGTTGACCGCGCTGGGGTGTGGAAAAGCTGAGGCGGGCGTGGCATGGAACTGATATCACCGCTTGATTCGATGTTCTTGCTGGCGGAGTCCCGCGAGCATCCGATGCACGTCGGGGGACTGCAGTTGTTCGAACCGCCCAAGGGTGCCGGCAAGGAGTTCCTCCGCGACCTCTACCAGGAGGTGATCCAACGTGACGATGTCGCGCCGACGTTCCGTAAACATCCGGCTGAGTTCCTGGGCGGCATCGCCAATCTGACGTGGGCCTTCGACCGGGACCTTGACCTGGAGTACCACCTGCGCCGTTCGGCATTGCCGTCGCCGGGGCGAGTACGTGAACTGCTGGAGTTGACCTCCCGACTGCACGGCAGCCTGCTGGACCGCCATCGCCCGCTGTGGGAGACCCACCTCGTGGAAGGTCTCAACGACGGCCGCTTCGCGGTGTACACCAAGATCCATCACGCCCTGGTCGACGGAGTCAGCGCCATGCGGATGATGCGCCGGGCGCTATCCAGCGATCCCGCGGACGACGAGGCCCGGGTGGTGTGGGCCCGTAGTGGGCGCTCGTCGAAGAAGGCCAAGGCAGGCACGTCACCGCTGAACGGTGTGAGAAGTGTGGCCGAATCCGTTCTGGGACTGGGTCCCTCTGCGTTGCACCTGGCCAACAAAGGACTGCTGCAGCAACAGCTGACTCTGCCGGTCGGGGCGCCGCGCACCCTCTTCAACGTCCCGATCGGCGGGGCCCGTCGCTGCGCCGCGCAGTCTTGGCCGATCGAGCGGTTCATGGCCATCAAGAGGGCCGCGGGGGTGACCCTCAACGACGTCGTGCTCGCCACCTGCGGCGGCGCCTTGCGGGCCTATCTGATTGATCAGAATGCGCTTCCGGACCGCCCGCTCATCGCCATGGTGCCGGTCAGTCTGCGCGACGAGGGCGATTCCAGCGGCGGCAACCAGGTCGGGGCGCTGCTGGCCAGCCTGGCCACCGACCGGGAGGACCCAGCCCAGCGACTGGCTGAGGTCAGCGCCTCGATGCGCAACAACAAAGCGGTGTTCAAGGAACTCCCGAAGCTCCAGCAGGTGGCGTTGTCGGCGTTCAACATCTCGCCGCTGCTGTTGTCGCTGGTGTCCCCCGCGCTGGGCTCGGCTGCCCCGCCGTTCAACCTGGTGATCTCCAACGTGCCGGGATCACGGGAACCCTTGTACTGGAGGGGAGCCCGGTTGGCCGGCAACTATCCGCTGTCCATCGCGCTGGACGGACAAGCGCTGAACATCACGCTGTCCAACAACGCCGACAACCTCGACTTCGGGTTGGTCGGCTGCCGGCGTAGCGTGCCCAGCCTGCAGCGCCTGCTCGGCCACCTGGAGGACTCTCTGAGCGACTTGGAGCAGGCGGTGGGAATTGCGGGTCCGAAGGCGGCGGCCCCCCGTCGCCGGAAGGCTGCCGGGTCGTCCGCTAAACCCGCTAGGGGCAGGTGACGCTGATCTCTGACGGTTTGGTCATCGGCTGCGTCGGGTTGGCCGTGTCGATCCCGATGGCGCTGCCGCATCCGGCCTGGGACTTACCGGCTGTTGGTTAGATGACCCACGTGCCGTTTTTCACCGTCGATGCCGAACTGCCGGGGGCCCGGGGTCGCTGCGGGGTCATTCACACCCCGCACGGCGACATCCACACCCCGGCGTTCATCGCGGTCGGCACCAAGGCCACCGTGAAAGCCGTGCTGCCCGAGACCATGCGTGAGCTGGGCGCCCAGGCGGTGCTGGCCAACGCCTACCACCTGTACCTGCAGCCCGGGCCGGACATCGTCGCCGAGGCGGGCGGCCTCGGGGCGTTCATGAACTGGCCCGGGCCGACGTTCACCGACAGCGGCGGGTTCCAGATCATGTCGCTGGGCGCGGGCTTCCGCAAGGTGCTCATGGAAGACCCCGGCCGGGTTCAGTCCGATGACCTCGTCGCCAAAGGAAAGCAGCGCCTGGCCCGGGTCGACGACGACGGCGTCACCTTCATCTCGCATCTGGACGGCTCCACCCACCGTTTCACCCCGGAGGTGTCGATCGGGATCCAGCACCAACTCGGAGCCGACATCATCTTCGCCTTCGACGAATTGACCACGCTGGTCAACACCCGCGCCTACCAGGAGGAGTCGCTGGACCGAACCCAGGCGTGGGCGGTGCGTTGCCTGGCCGAACACCGGCGGCTGAGCGCACAGCGGGTTGATGGCGCTCCTCGGCCGGCGCTGTTCGGGGTGGTGCAGGGCGCGCATTACGAGGATCTGCGCCGGCAGGCCTGCCGCGGACTGGAGAGCATCGTCGACGACGACGGCCGCGGCTTCGACGGCTACGGGATCGGCGGGGCGTTGGAGAAGCAGAACCTGGCCACCATCGTGGGCTGGTGCACGCAGGAGCTCCCCGACGCCAAGCCGCGGCATCTGCTCGG
This sequence comes from Mycobacterium sp., assembly GCF_044370595.1. Taxonomy (GTDB): domain Bacteria; phylum Actinomycetota; class Actinomycetes; order Mycobacteriales; family Mycobacteriaceae; genus Mycobacterium. The sequence goes on along the minus strand of NZ_JBILVF010000036.1, from coordinate 1,861 downwards.
CATCAGCGAACCCGACGACCTCTTCGCGGCGATCGCCGCCGGTGCGGACACCTTCGACTGCGTGTCCCCGTCGCGGGTCGCGCGCAACGCGGCGATCTACTCGCCGGCGGGTCGCTACAACATCACCGGCGCGCGCTACAGGCGGGATTTCACGCCGCTGGATCCGGACTGCGACTGCTATACCTGCGCGCACTACACCCGCGCCTACATCCACCACCTGTTCAAGGCCAAGGAGATCCTGGCCGCGACGCTGTGCACGATTCACAACGAACGCTTCATCATTCGGCTGGTCGACCGGATCCGGGAGGCGATCCCGGCCGGTGACTTCGACGCGCTGCGGGAGGACTTCCTCGGCCGCTATTACCGGTGACGTCCGCGTCCCCGCCATTCGATTCTGCGCTCAGATCGCCTTTCCGGCCCAAATGACGATCCAGGCGCAGACTCGATGCACCAGCAGTCGCCGCGGAGTGCGAGGGCGCGGGAGAAAACGAAAAAATGAGGGATCGAAAGCCGCAGCCTCTGTGGTCCCTCGGAAGGTCCGCCCGCAAGCGGGATCCGCGCCCCCGCACCCGAATGCAACCGCACCGCCGCACTCAGCGCAAGTTCTTCAGCTTCACCAGTGACACCAGCCCCATCCCGTCGTACAACCGGCGGGGCGCAAGCACCCGGAAGCCGCGTACACCGGGCCGGCCGGTGGCCGCCTGCACGATCTTGCGTGCGATCCGGAAATCCATATCCCGCAGCACCCCCCGATCGGTGCTGGTGTCGAGGAGGGCGGAAAGCCCCGGAACTGCAAAGGGACTGAGGACATCGAGCATGACGTTGACTGCCGCCACCAGGTGATGTGCTTTCTGGTCCGTGGGCAGGCCGGATAGGCCACCTGCTGCCCCGTCGATCCGGTCGGTGATCCGCCCCATCAGCCGACGGAGTCGGTGTGGTCCCACGGTGACGGCACCGGCGTGGCTGACCGACAAACCCAGGCAGTCGATCCGGTTACCTCCGCGGTAGGCGGGATCAGCGGTGGACGGCATACCCGTTGCGCTCAGCGCGGTCCGGATCTCCTTGGCTTGTTTACGCTTGACGCCCAGAGCGGGCAGCACCGCGTCGATCCGGTGGTCCGCCTCGTGTAGGGCGTCCAGGTCAGGATGGGCGAGAACGAAGTCGTCGTTGTAGCGGGCGTAGAAGATTCCTTCGATCTCCAGCACCGCCCGATCCATCGGCACCACAGCCAGATTCGACACGAGTGGCACCAGCGGTGTTCCCATCGCCACGCCGTGTATCCGGGTGAACTGGGTGCCTTCGGCGTCCCGGACAGTGGGGCGAATCAGCGCGCAGATCAGACTCCAGACGGTATCCGGCACGTCGCCGGCGCGGCTGCCGAGTGCGGTGACCTCCCGCAGAATCGGCCACAGCGCAGCGTCGGAGCCCACCGGCAGGTCGTCTCCGTAGTGGTCGAAGTCCGACTGCAGTACATACAGCGGTGGCCCGGCCGGCCCGACGCGGCCCCGGTGGGTCCGCACGAAGCGCGCCAGTGCCCGCATCGCGGCGGCGTTGGTGACCCCCGGCAGGTAGGAGTAGACCCCGGAAAGCCCGTAGCAGCGGGCATTTCGGGAGAGAAGTTGATACAGCGCCGCGCCGACGACGTGGTCGGTGAAGGCCGGCATGTGCGCGGCGCGGACCTTGCCCTTGGTTTCCAGGAACCACAGACCGACCGGTTGCGGCTGATAGTCGCCGGCCGCGATGCTTCGGGCGATGGCCCGCGCCAGCGAATGCCGTCCGGATGCGGTCTGGAAATAGCTCACCCCCTGTTCGGCCTCGGCGAAGGCCTGTCCCCGCTGCCGGCGCTTCTCGAAGACCCGCA
>NZ_JBILVF010000035.1:0-27249 GCF_044370595.1 Mycobacterium sp. | reverse complement strand
GCCCTGAGCGTGCACGGGATAGCGGCCCGCGGCGCGGGTGATCTTCCGTCGCTGTTCGAACAGTTGGATCGCGGCGTCCCCGATGTGCTGCTGTTGGATATCGGTACCCGCGACAGCGCGACGCTTCTGCAGGTGGCCTCCGACATCGGTCCGGATGTCCGGGTGATCGTGACCGGTCTGACCGCGGATGCCGAGTCCGACATCGTGGCGTGCGCGGAGTCGGGTGTGGCGGGTCTGCATCTGCGGACAGAGTCCTTCGATGAACTGCTGGCGATGATCCACGATGCCGGCAAGGGCCCCGCCGCATGCTCCGCGGCGGTGTCGGCCATCCTGATGCGGCACGTGTATGCCCTTGTGGGACAACCCGACCCCAAGTCGTCAGAGCGCAATCCGGGGCTCAGTGCCCGCGAGGGACAGATCCTGCGACTGCTCGAGGAGGGTCTGTCCAATCAGCAAATCGCCTCCCGGCTCAACGTGACGATCCATACGGTCAAAAATCACGTGCACAGCCTGTTCGGCAAACTGGGTGTGGCCTCGCGCGCGGAGGCCGTCGCTGCCAACCGGTCGATCCGCCACGATGCGCCAGGCACCGGCGGGGTTGCGCGATAAGCCGGTCGACGGGTTCACAATCCGGCCGAGTGCATCTCCGGGTACAGGTATCGTCGATCGAACCAACCGATTCCCGGGGTGTAAGACGTGGAGAACGAGCCAGATAACAACGCGGTGCATCCACCGCGTCCGGAGAATGCCGGTGACGCCTACAGTGTTGCCGCGCCGACACGCGGGGCCATCCGCTCCCAGGAGCCGGGAATCACCCGGCCGCGCCCAGCCACCGTCGCCGAGGCGCGGGCCCGGGACAAGGCGCGCAAGGCGCGCGAAGTCGCCGAGCAGTTCGCCGCGGAGCAGGCCGCCAACACACAGCGCAGACGCGAGCAGAGCAAGAAGACCCTGATGGGAGCGGTGGCCGTGGTCGGGGTGGTCGCGGTGGTTGCCCTCGGCTATCAAATGTCCAAAAGCGACCGGGACGTCACGGCCTCCTGTGTGGACGAAAACAACGTGGTGGTGCCGGACAGTTATTGCGCGTCGGGAAGTCCGGGTATCGGCGGCATCTTCATTTGGGCGGGCGCGCCCTACCGCTACTACTACGGCGGATCGACCGGCGGTGTCGGCACCCGCGCCACCGGAGGGACCCTGACACAACCCAGCGGCACGATCGCCAAGACCAAGTCCGGCTCGTCGATCACCCGCGGCGGCTTCGGGTCGTCCAGCGCCGGCAGTTCGGGCGGCTGAGTGCGTCGGGAACACAGGGCTCCCCGGCCGGGCTGGGAGCAGATCGTCGCCGCCCAGGGCATGTGCTTCGACGAACCCGCCCGATACGCCGACGGCTCGGTGCGCCCCTACTGGGACGAGTCGGTGCACTACGTGTTCGGTATGGACGAGGTGTTGTCCATGGAGGCCAGCGTCGAGGTGTTGCACTCGATGTGCCTGGAGGCGGTCGAGCATGTGGTGCTCACGGAGCGGTTCGCAGACTTCGGGCTGCCGGAGTGGAGCTGGGAACCCATCGCGAAGTCCTGGCGGCGCAGCGACCCGTACGTCTACGGCAGGTTCGATCTGCGTTACGACGGAAAACGCCCGCCGGTGCTGCTGGAGTACAACGCAGACACTCCGACGACGTTGCTCGAGGCCGCGATTCTGCAGTGGCACTGGAAGACCGACGTCTTCCCCAACGACGACCAGTGGAACTCCCTGCACGAGCGCCTGGTCGAGCGCTGGGCAGAGATCCGGCTGCGGCTGGCCGGCGAGGAAACTCATTTCACATGGTCCTCGGCCGATCCGACGGGTGAGGACAACGTGACCCTGGCCTACATGCAGGAGTGTGCGGCCGAGGCGGGCCTGCATACGGTCGCCCTGGCGATCGAGCAGCTCGGCTACGACGGCGACCTCGACCGCTTCGTTGATCTCGAGGAGGCACCGATCTCCTCGATCTTCAAGCTCTACCCGTGGGAGTGGGTGCTCGACGACGAATTCGGCCGCCGCGCAGTGGATCTCCTGCCCGAAACGATGTGGATAGAGCCGCTGTGGAAGACGCTGCTGAGTAACAAGGCGATCCTGGCGGTGCTGTGGGAGATGTATCCCGGGCACCCCAATCTGCTACCGGCCTACCTCGACGAACCGCACGAGCTCACCGATTATCTGCGCAAACCGAAACTCGGCCGCGAAGGCGCAAACATCACCGTCGGGGCCCCCGGCCACCAGATGGAGACCGGTGGCGTCTATGGGGAGGAAGGCTATGTGTACCAGTTGTTCGACCCGCTGCCGCAATTCGGCGACATGCATCCGTGCCTGGGGGCGTGGATCGTCGGCGACGAGTCGGCCGGCCTGGGCATCCGCGAGAGTCCCGGCCTGATCACCGACAACATCTCGGCTTTTGTGCCACACCGTATTGAGTTATGACCCGCTAAGGAGTTTCGATGCTGGCTACCGCTCTGGATCCCGGATACTGGTCGACCGTCGGGAACGGCGTTTCGGCCATCGCGCTCTACACGATCCTCGGGGTGGCGCTGGTGGTGCTGGGCTTCTTCGTCATCGACTGGACCACACCGGGGCCGCTGCGGACGCTGGTGATGGCAGGCCGGCCGAACGCCGCGGCGATCGCAGCCGCCGGGGTGGTGTCCATCGCCCTGATCGTGGTGATGACCATCTACTCCTCGTCGGGAAACCTCATCCAGGGCCTGGTGGGAACGCTGGTCTTCGGCGTCCTCGGGCTGGTGGCCCAGGCGCTCTGCGTGCGGCTGATCGGACTGGTCACCGGGATCGACATCGGCGCGGTGCTGGCAGCGGAACGCTTCGTCCCCGAAGCCCTGGTCGTCGTCGCCTCCTACTTTGCTTTCGCCCTCATCATCGCGATCGCAATCCTGTAGCGATCCGGTTCGATCAGCGATGAGCGGACAGCAGAGTTGGCTGATCCCGGTGATCAGTGCATCTGCCAGCCTGCTCGGCACGTTGGTCGGTGGTGTCACGGCGTACTGGACCTCCAAGAAATCTTTCGAGCGGCAACTGGCCTCCGAGCAGAGCGCCCAACGCAATACCCAGCTACGGGAGGCGTCGATCCGCTTCATCACCACGATCACCGACATACCGGTCGTCCAGGCGGGGATGGCCCGGGCTTCGGCGGAGTGGGGTCCGGTTCTGGGGCAGATGGCCGCAGCCGAGTCCGACCGGGACTTCGTCGCTCTGGCGCGGACGATCAGTCCGGCGATTCCGCCGGACAGCCGCCGGGAGGTGGCCTTGGTGGAGTTGATGAGGGCCACCGGTGCTTTCGACGACGACGTCCGTCGCGCCGTCACCTTGCTGACCGAGTTGCGGCTGGTCGCTCCGCGTGACGTGGCCGAGAGCGCCCAACGGGTGCTCTACAGCGCCACGACCCGGGAACTGGCGATGGCGTTCTCCCCGCGGCGTCAGCGGCGCGCCACCGAGTCGTTCAACCGGGAAGTCAACGACTTCTTCAATCGGGTGCGCCACCACATGAACGTTGAAGACATCGACTTCGACTTCTTCAACGAGGGTGTCATGCTGCGCATCCTTCAAACCTGATCGGCGGGGTTCTCACCGAGCGCCTCGGCCACGGCCCGCTGGAACACCGCCTCCTGTGGCACCACGCCGGTCCAGCGTTCGAAGATCTGAATCGCAAGTTGCACAAGCATTTCCACGCCATCGACGACCGGGCAGCCGTGATCGCGGGCGGCAGCCAGGAACGGCGTGATCCGTGGGTTGGTGATGACGTCGATCGCGACGCAGGTCGGACTCACGCTGTCCCAGCGCACCGGGACCGGCTCCAACTCGGGCGCGCAGCCCAGGTGCGTGGCGTTCATCAGCATGCCGGTGCCCGGCCCGACAGTCACCTGCTGCTCCCACGGCTGCCACTGAGCGGGCACGCCGGAAACTCTCGTGACGGTGTCGGCGACCTCGCGGCCCTGCTCCTCCCGCCGGGTAACCAGGGTCAGGTGCGCTGCTCCAGCCCAGGCCAGTTCGACGGCCATCGCCCGCCCGGCGCCGCCGGCGCCCAACATGACCACCCGTTGGCCCTCGATGGGGGCGACCTTGCGAATCGCCTTGACCACGCCCTTGCCGTCGTTGTTGTGACCGATCAGCCGGCCGCTCTCGATGGTCATGTAATTGGCGGCGCCGATCGCGCGGACATCCTCGTCGGCGTCGTCGAGCAGGGGGATCACCGCAACCTTCCACGGCACCGTCACCGCCATGCCCCGGTATCCGAGCGGACGCAGCGCCGCCACCGCCAGTGCGAGGTCGTCCTCGGTCGCGATGTCGTTCTTCCAGAATTGCCACGGCAGACCGTAGTGGGCGTAGACGGCGTCGAACATCCGGTCAATCGGGTTCTCTGCCACGGGGTGGCCGAGCATCCCCGTCATCTGCTTCTGAGCGGGGATTGCGCTCCGATCTGTGCCCATGACGGCGATTATTCGGGCCCCCGGCCGGATTGGGGGCCGAACGTGCTAGGTCGTGCCGCAGGAACAGTCCGGTCCGCAGCTACAGGTCGTACATGTGCAGTTCGGGTTGGTGCAGGCAGCTGTGCTGACCTGTCCGCAGGTGCAGCCCGGTCCGCAGGTGCACGGTGAGCAGGTGCAGTTGGGGTTCTCGCAAGTGGCGGGTGCGCTCATAGACCTATGTTGCCACGCGACTTCGCCGCGAACGAGGGCTCAGCCGACCCGGTCGTCGCGCCGCGCGGCGGTGATCAGATCGTCGCGGGCGCGGGCGACCCGGGAGCGGATGGTGCCCAGCGGGCATCCGCAGATCTCGGCGGCTTCGGCGTAGGACAGGCCCAGTACCTGGGTGAGCAGCAGCGCGTCGCGCCGGTCCGGTTCCAGACCGTCGAGCAGCACCTTGACCTCGACGATGTCCTCGAAACGTCCGTGCGAGCGGTCCAGCAGGCCCTCCAGATCCACCTGCGCGACGGTCCGGGGCCGGGCCTGGTTGCGCCGGATCTGGTCGACGACCACCCGACGCGCGATCGACAGCAACCAGGTGCGTGCCGAGGACCGTCCGGCGAACCGGGGCAGCGCCCCGATCGCCCGCAGGAACGTCTCCTGGGTCAGATCGTCGGCGCTGCCGGGGTCGGCCAGGAATGCCACCAGCCGCCATACGTCGCGTTCGGTGGCCCGGATGAACTGATCGAGCGCTCGGCGGTCGCCACGGCCGGCGGCCAGCGCCAGCTGGGTCACGTCGTCGTTGATCACTCTGAGCACCCTAGGGGATGGGAGGTCCCGGCGGGGTGCGGGCGCGGGATCAGCGGGTAATTTGGCGTCCGAGCGGAACTTCGGGCCGTCGCTATCCGACTGTTCGGGTAGCTGATCGCCCACCCGGAGGAGGACGATGACCACGACCGCGGTCGGCGCGATCGAGGCGCCCCGGGTGCGTCGCGTCGAACTGGACGTGTCGGGGATGACCTGCGCCGCCTGCGCCAATCGGGTGCAGACCCGGCTGAACAAGCTCGATGGTGTCCGGGCGTCGGTCAACTACGCGACCAGAGTGGCCACCGTCGATGCGCCGGAAGCGTTGTCCCTGACCGATTTGTGCGAGGTCGTCGAACGGGCCGGGTACCAGGCGAACCTGCGCGCCCCTTGCGGCGATGAGCGACCCGATCCCGATGCCGCGGCCGCCCGGTCGCTGCTGCGCCGGCTGGCGGTGGCCGCGGTGCTGTTTGTGCCGCTGTCGCATCTGTCGGTGATGTTCGCCGTCCTGCCCGGCACCCGGTTCCCCGGCTGGCAGTGGCTGCTCACCGCGCTAGCGATCCCCATCGTCACCTGGGCGGCGTGGCCCTTCCACCGGGTTGCCTGGCGCAATGCCCGCCACCGCACGGCCTCTATGGAGACCTTGATCTCGGTGGGGGTGACTGCGGCCACGCTGTGGTCGCTACACACGATTTTCGCCGGGCACCGGGAGCGCCGCACGACCGGGTTGTGGCAGGCGCTGATGAGCAGCGACGCGATCTACCTCGAGGTGGCGGCCGGGGTCACGGTGTTCGTCCTGGCGGGCCGTTACTTTGAGGCGCGGGCGAAGTCCAAGGCGGGCAGTGCGCTGCGGGCGCTGGCGGCATTGAGTGCCAGGAATGTCACCGTGTTGTTGCCCGACGGCGGCGAAATGGTCATCCCTGCAGAGGAACTCAAGGAACAGCAACGTTTCGTGGTCCGGCCGGGTGAGACCATCGCCACCGACGGTTTAGTGGTCGACGGCATTGCGGCCGTCGACATGAGCGCCATGACGGGGGAATCGAAGCCGGTCCGGGCGGTCGCCGGGGACAGTGTCGTAGGGGGAACTATCGCGCTCGACGGCCGGCTGATCGTGGAGGCCGCCGCCGTCGGAGCCGACACCCAGTTCGCCGGCATGGTGCGACTGGTGGAGGAGGCACAGGCGCAGAAAGCCGATGCCCAGCGCCTCGCCGACCGTATCGCCGGGGTTTTCGTCCCGGCCGTCTTCGCGATCGCCGGGTTGACTGCCGCCGGGTGGCTGCTGGCCGGCGCCGGAACCGAGCATGCCTTCTCAGCCGCATTGGCGGTGTTGGTCATCGCCTGCCCGTGCGCGCTCGGGTTGGCCACCCCGACGGCGATGATGGTGGCCTCCGGACGGGGCGCGCAGTTAGGCATCTTCCTGAAGGGATATCGCGCCCTGGAGGCCATCCGGACGGTGGACACCGTGGTGTTCGACAAGACCGGCACCCTGACCACCGGCCATCTGAGTGTCACCGCGGTGACCCCGGCCGACGGGTGGGCCGCCGACGAGGTACTGGCGTGTGCGGCCGCGGTGGAATCCGGCTCCGAGCACTCCATCGCCACCGCGATCCTGACCGCCGCCCCCGACCATGCCGCCGTCGAGGACTTCCGGGCGATACCGGGCAGTGGTGTGACCGGCGTCGTGGACCGGCGAGCGGTGGAAGTGGGCCGCCCGAAGTGGATCGGGCGGAACAAGGCGGTGCCGGAGTCGGTGCAGACTGCCCGGCGGGCCGCCGAGTCTGCGGGCCAGACCGTCGTGCTGGTCGCTGTCGACGGCGCGGTTTGCGGGGCGGTGGCGGTCGCCGATGCGGTGAAAGATTCTGCGGCGCAAGCTGTCGCAGCACTGCACCAGCGTGGTTTGCGCACCGTGCTGCTCACCGGAGACAACGCCACTGCCGCCGCCGAGGTCGCCGCGCAGGTCGGCATCGAGGAGGTCATCGCCGAGGTGCTGCCTGAGGGCAAGGTCGACGTCATCGAGCAGTTGCGCGAGCGCGGTGCGGTGGTGGCGATGGTGGGTGACGGCATCAACGACGGCCCGGCGCTGGTGGCGGCGGACCTGGGTCTTGCGATCGGCCGGGGGACCGATGTTGCGATCGCCGCCGCTGACGTGATCCTGGTGCGCGACGATCTGCGGTCGGTCCCGCAGGCCCTCGACCTGGCGCGGGCGACACTGCGCACCATCCGGGTCAATCTGGGCTGGGCGTTCGGCTACAACGTGGCGGCGATCCCGATCGCTGCCGCGGGACTGCTCAATCCACTGATCGCCGGCGCTGCGATGGCTTTCTCGTCGTTCTTCGTCGTCTCCAACAGCCTGCGGCTGCGCAACTTCGGTGCCGCCGGTTCCGACCCGAAAGGTTGATATGTCTCAGACGTTTTCGGTCACCGGGCTGAACTGCCAGAGTTGTGTCAACCACGTCTGCGGCGCGCTGAGCGCACTGCCCGGCGTGGACTCCGTGCGGGTTGATCTGGTGGCGGGGGGCGTCTCAACAGTGCACATCGAAGCCTCCCGGATGCTGGGCGATGACGAGGTTCAGAGCGCGCTGGCTGAGGAGGGCGACTACACCCTGGCCCGTTAGCGGTCAGCGTTTCTTGGCAAGCTCCCGAAGCATGTTGTTGTAGGCCTCCATCTCGTCGTCGGCATAGCTGGACTCCGCATGACGGTCCGAGCGGGCCGCGGCGCGGCGGTCTTGGCGCGCCCACTGGGTCACCAGGGCGACGACGACCATCACCAGTGGCACCTCGCTTGCGCCCCAAGCGATTGCGCCGCCGAGGTGCTGGTCGTCGTTGATGTTGGACACCCAAGGTAGGGCCAGGCTGCGGTAGAAATTGCCACCCACGGTGTAACTCATGGTCATCAGGGCGATACCGAATAACGCGTGAAACGGCATGACCGCTAACAGCATGGCCAGCCGGCCGATGAAGGGAAGCCGTCGCGGACCGGGGTCGACGCCGATGATGCCCCAGTAGAACAGGTACCCGGTGACCAGGAAATGCACCGCCATCAACTCATGGCCCCAGTGGTAGCGGATGAGGGTGTCGAAGAGCGGTGTGAAGTACACCGCGTACAGCGAGCCGACGAACAGCACGAACGCCGTCGCCGGTTGGGAGAGAAATCCGGTGATCGGGGAGTGAACCAACCGGGTGATCCACTCCCGGGGACCGGGTGGGTTGCCCGCGCCCGCCGTGGGCAAGACCCGCAGCGCGAGGGTGACCGGTGCGCCGAGGACCAGCAGCACCGGTGCGAACATGTTGAGCGTCATGTGCTCGACCATGTGCACGCTGAACATCGCCGATCCGTAGGATCGCATCCCCGAGCAGGTGGCCAGCAGCACCGCGGCGCACCCGGCCAGCCAGCCCACGGTACGGCCGACCGGCCAGCGGTCGCCGCGCCGGCGCAGCCGGGCCACCCCGAACAGATATCCGCCGGCAAGCACGAGGGCCACCGCGCCGAGGAAGACGTCGAAACGCCAGAACGTCGCCAACCGCCACGCGGTCGGGGCGCCCGGCAGTTGATAGCCCAACAGGATGTCGAACACCGTTGGCTGCTGAGCGAGCAGTCGCGGCGCGGTCTGCACGGCCATCAACGCCAGCGCCGCCAGGGTTGCCATCGCGGCCAGCGCGCCGGCCGGGCCGGGGGCGGTGCGGGTCCGCACCGCCTTCGCGTCGGTGATGAGAGTGGCCAGCAGCAGTGCAGCGGCCATCAGTGCGAGCCGGCCGTACTCCGATGCCAGGTCGGCGGCGCCGATCCGCAGCACGATCAGCAGCGCGCCGTAGGCGGCGGCCACGGCTGCGGCGCTCAGCGGAACGAACACCACCCGGCGACGCAGCGCCGCATCGGGCGGTGCCACCGCCGCTGTGATCGTGACCCCGGCCCACACCGAGATGGCGACGGCGAACACGATCATCGCGCTGGTGGTGTAGTCGTGATCGGGTCCCTGGCCGGCGTCGCCGGTGACCGGAACGGCCACGACCCCGACGATTGCCGGAATCAGCAGCGGCACATGCCATTCCCAACGAAGAACCAGCCGTGAGGTTGCGGTGAGCACCGCGGCGCACACCGCCGCCACAAACCATCCGCGTGCGCTCTCCGATGCGCCCAACGCGGCGGGGAACCCGCCGCTGCTCAGCACCCGCGTCGTCGACACACCCGCGTCCGCGGCGGCCTGCACCACCACCATGACCGACGCGGCGATCGTCCACAGCGGCGAGAGCCGTTCGACGACGAGGTGGGCCCGGAACGCGCCCGCGTCGATGACTCCGCGCTCGTCGAGTCGCGCGGTGATCAAAACGACGATCAGGCCACCCAGGCAGGCGGCTCCGGCCACCGCGGCGGTGAAGTAGCCGACGCTGCGGGCCGCCGTCGTCGCCGCGGTCGGGCTGAGCACAGCCGCCACGTAAACCCCAACGGCTGCCGCGGCGACGGCGAAACCGGCCAGCAGCAGCCAGCCGGCGCGTGAACGGGTCGGCTGAGGGGCCGTCGACGTCATAGGCTCCAATCCGGTTTCCACCGGCGAGTCTATAACCGCCGCCGCTGCTGCGGCGGCGCCGGGAACTTTCCACTCGCCGTTGTCGACCTATTGCCTGTGACGATGACAGCAGGAGCAGCGCGATGATCCAGGATGTCGGACTTCGGTGGTTGGTCACGCTGTTGTTCGTATTCAGTGCCGCGGTGTGTGTGCGGGCCATGGTGGCCGGCCGGCATGCACCGGCCACCCTGATCAGTCACTCGCTGCACGCCCTGATGGCGATTGCGATGGCGGTGATGGCGTGGCCGCGCGGCGCCGATCTTCCGACGCGCGCCCCGATGCTCTTTTTCGCCGCCGCCGCAGTGTGGTTCGCGGCCATCGCGGTCACCGGCCGTGCGCACCGGGCGGCCAACGGCTACCACGCGCTGATGATGGTGGCGATGGCCTGGATGTATGCCGCCATGGGCGGTCTGCCGCTGCCGAAGGCGTCGGCGGAGTCGGCCCCCGATAGCAACATGGACATGGACATGACGGCGAGGTCCGGCCATGCCGGTCACGCCGGCCACGCGGGCCATGCCGGGCACGGATCACTCACCGCCCCCGGTCACACCGGGGCGGACTCCGCGTCGTGGATCGGGATCCTCAACTGGGTGTGCGCGGTCGGCTTCGGGGTGGCCGCGGTGTTCTGGTTCTACCGGTTCGTCACCAGTCGCCTGCAGTCGGGATCGGGCACGGCGGGGCAGAGTCTGGGCGTTCTGTGCCAGTTCGCGATGGCGGCAGGCATGGCGATCATGTTCGCCGTGATGCTCTGAGGTTCAGGCCGCCGAGTCGCCGGTCGGCCGGAGGTGGCTGCGCCGACGACCCCGGGAAGCGTTCGGCGGTAACACGATGTCCTTGGTGGCGTCCTTGGTGGCGTCCTTGGTGGCGTCCTCGGTGACGTCCTCGGTGACGTCCTCGGTGAGGGCGGTGCCCTTTGGGGAGTCCCCGTCACGACGATCATCACGCCAGACCAGCCACGCCAGCGCAGCACCGGCCAGCACCGGCAGATGGGTCAGGGCGCGGTCGAGGGTGACTCGTCCGGTGGCGGCGTCGACGACGACGTAGACGGCCAGGACGGCAATGAAGGCGGCCAGCACCCACGCCAACCCTCCGGCGACCGCGGGCCGTAGCGCCGCTGCCACCATCACCACACCCAGTGCCGCCGACCAGGCCGTGGACTCGTTGAGGATGTGTCCGCCCATGGCCGCATGCTCGACTCCGAGATGGGCCCCCAGGCCCTGGGCGATGGCCAACGCCACCTGGACCACACCCACCACCCCCAAAGCCCAGCGCGGCCACGGCACCGAGACCGCACGCCGAAGCCGGGCCGGATCCGGCGGCAGCGGCCGGACCGCGGTGACCTGCGAGCGTCCGGCAAGCCGGCGCAGAAGCCGGGTCTGCTCCACGGCCGCGGCCTGCCAGTCCCGACAGGACGAACAGGCAGCCAGATGCTCGTCGACGCGCGCGGCGGGGATGGGTTCACGCTCGGCGTCGATGCGCGCTGACAGCGCCTCCCGCGCGGTGTCGCAGTCCATGCACCAATAGTCGCGCACTGCGGCGGGTTTGTTCCCGACATCCACAGCCGGACCGGCCGGGGTCGGCGAGGGGGGACGCCTGCCGCTAGTATCTGCATATGCGCGCAGATAAGCAGACTTGCCGTCGGCGTCTGGACGTCGATCAGGTGGCCCTGATCGTGGAGGTGTTCCGCATGCTCTCCGACGCGACCCGGGTGCAACTCCTGTGGGCGCTGGCCGATCGGGAGATGTCGGTCACCGAGTTGGCCGAGACCGTCGGTAAACCCGCGCCGGCGGTGTCCCAGCATCTGGCGAAGCTGCGGATGGCACGACTGGTGCGGACCCGCCGGGAGGCCACCACGATCTACTACAGCCTGGAGAACGCCCACGTCGCCCAACTCGTCACCGACGCGGTGTTCAACGCCGAGCACGCCGGGCCGGGGATACCGGGCCATCACCGCGAGGAAGGCGAACTGGCCAGCCTGCATCCCGGCCGTCAGCGCAGGGGGAAGGCGCAATGAGCCACCTCGCGGGCCGACCGGACCCCCATCCCACCGATCACCCTCACCCCCACGAGCATCACCATCGGGGCGGCGTGATCGGTGCCCTGCGTGAGCTGATCTCACCCCACAGCCATGACCACATCGACGCCGTCGACGACGCACTCGCCTCCAGCGCGCAGGGCATCCGGGCGGTGAAGATCAGCCTGGTGGTCCTCGGGCTGACCGCAGCCTTCCAGTTGATCGTCGTCGGCTTTTCCGGATCGGTGGCCCTGGCCGCGGACACGATTCACAACTTCTCCGACGCGCTCACCGCGATCCCTTTGTGGATCGCGTTCGTCGTAGGCCGGCGGGCCGCCAGCAAGCGCTACACCTACGGGTTGGGCCGGGCCGAGGACCTCGCCGGATTGTTCGTCCTCGTCATGATCGCCGCGTCGGCCCTGCTCGCCGGTTTCGAGGCCGTTCGCCGGCTGATCACTCCGGTCGGCATCGACAACCTCGGCTGGGTGGCAGCCGCCGGTGTGATCGGGTTCCTGGGCAACGAACTGGTCGCGGTCTACCGAATCAGGGTTGGCCGGCGGATCGGGTCGGCAGCCTTGGTTGCCGACGGCCTGCACGCGCGCACCGACGGATTAACCTCGCTGGCAGTGGTTTTCGGCGCTCTCGGGGTGTGGCTCGGCTTCCCGCTGGCCGACCCGATCGTGGGTCTGCTGATCACCCTGGCGATCCTGGCGGTGTTGCGCACGGCTGCCCGCGATGTGTTCGCCCGACTGCTCGACGGAGTGGATCCCGGTTTCGTGGAGTCCGCCGAGCGCGCCCTTGCCGCTGAACCCGGTGTGGTGGGGGTGCCGCGGGTGCGGATGCGCTGGATCGGTCACCGACTGCACGCCGACGCCGAACTTGACGTCGACCCGGCGATGAGTCTGCAGCAGGCCCACGCGCTGGCGCACCAGGCCGAACACACGTTGAGCCACGCGGTGCCGCGGCTGTCCTCGGCGGTCATTCACGCCTATCCGGCCCACGAGGTGTCGCGGCGCTGACTCGGCCGACGGGTGTAGCTTATTGACAACGATTATCATTATGCTTTAGAGTCGGCGATGTCGATCTCACGGATCGTGTTCCGGCCGAACATGATCCGGGGTGAAGGCGATTGCGCGCAGGCACTGATCCTGCGTGTCCGTGAAGGTCTTGAGCGCCCAGGAGCAGCGATGGCAACCAGTGAGCACACCGAACCCGGCGACCACGAACACCTCCCGGGAGACGGGCACGAGACCGTCGTGCATGGTGATCACGTCGACCACATCCACGACGGGGAACGTCATCCGGAGGCCAAGATCCACCCGGATCACTCGGTGCCGCACACCGAGGATGACGACTGCGAGAAGGTTGCCCACAACGACCACGTCGACCACCTCCACGGTGGTCACCGGCATTTCCAGCACGGTGACCATGTGCACGAACACTGACGGCGGTGAGGCTTCCGGCGCGCATTGCCGATAGCGTCGACCGGCTTCTCGCCTGCACTACTCTGCGGGTTCCTCTGCTGGACAATGTCATTCAACTCGGAACGGGCCAAACCCTGCCGGCAGCCACGATCGCGGTGTGCAGGACCGAGTCGAGGGTGCAGGTGCGCCGGACGGACGGCGCGTGGCTTCGGGTTCAGATCCTCGACGTCAGCGCAGACGGGTCGGTAACGCGAAGAGATGTTTTCACCACACCGGTGGACGTCCTGACGCTTCGACGTCTACGTCGGCCGGATGGCTCGCGGCCGTGGATGGTGGTCAACGCGCCGGCCTATCGGGACTGCGACGTTCTCCAACTGGTCGAGACGATCGTGTCCTTCGCCGTTGCCAAGCAACACCGGTCGAGGGTGACGTCAGGGTGCACCACCTGCGAACTCAGCCCGCCACGACGGGTGGCGGCAGGCGGCCGATGACGGTGGGCGCGCCGCCCTGCGTTGCGATGCCACCGCAATTCTCATCAGGGAGGACTGGCGCAACCTACGTGGACAAGGAAGGCTGACAGGAAGTCCTGTGCCAACTGGCCCTGTGTCAACTGGCCCTGTGTCAACTGGCCCTGTGCCACCCCGACGAAAGGGATGCGTGTGAGCAAGGCAGCGAAGTTGGTTACCGGGGTGGTCGCGGCGGTTGCGGTGGCCACGGTCGGTGCGTGTGGCAACACGGCCACCAAAGACGCGGCGCCGCCGGCGGCCACCTCGTCCGCGCAGACTTCTGCGCAGGCTGCCGCGCACAACAAGGCCGACATGATGTTCGCCGAGATGATGATTCCGCACCATGAGCAGGCGATCGAGATGAGCGACATCATCCTGGAGAAGCAAGGCATCGACCCGCGGGTCGTTGACCTGGCCAATCAGATCAGCGCCGCCCAGGGTCCGGAGATCGAGCAGATGCAGGGTTGGCTGGATCAGTGGGGAATGTCGGACATGCCGGGCCACGGGGATATGCCCGGCCACGGTGGGATGAACGGGTCGATGCCCGGCATGGCGGGCATGATGTCGGCGGCTGAGATGGAAGCGCTGGAGAACGCCCAGGGGGTAGAGGCCAGCAAACTGTTTCTCACCGGCATGATCAAACACCACCAGGGTGCTCTCACGATGGCCCGGGATGAGATCAAAAACGGTCAGTTCCCCCAGGCTGTCGCGCTCGCCACGTCGATCCTGGAAAGCCAGCAGAAGGAGATCGACACTATGAACCAGATCCTGAAGTCGCTATAGGCGCACCCCCGGCAGCACAGGCCAATCACCGCGCCGGCCAAAAGCTACGATCGAGTTGACGACGGACAACCCGGCCACACGGGGCCAACCGGAGGACCTGAACACGATGACCGCGGACCCCAGCGAAATGGCGTTGGCTCCCGCGACCGCCACGCTCGACTTCGACTACACCGGCGAACTCGCGCTCGGCCGCAGCGGGCTGCGACCGGCCCAACCGCGGGTCAGCATCATCGTTCCGGCGAAAAACGAAGCCGCCAATATCCGTGCGATCCTGCCGTATCTGAGCAACTACTTCGAGGTGATCGTCGTCGTCAGCGTCGGCGACGACGAGTCCGCCGAGGCCGCCCGCGGCGCACTGCCGTCGGCGAAGGTCGTCTACCAAACCCGCAAGGGCAAAGGAAACGCCTTGGCGTGCGGCTTCGAGGAGGCCAACGGCGACGTCATCGTCACCTTCGATGTCGACGGCTCCGCCGATCCGCACGAGATCCCGCGCTTTGTGGAAGCTTTGACCCGGGGTGCGGATCTGGCCAAGGGCAGCCGATTCTGTCCGGGAGGCGGCAGCCAGGACATCACCCAGTTTCGCGCGCTGGGCAACTACGGACTCAACGTCTTGGCCAGTGGGCTGACCGGCACCCGATTCACCGACCTGTGCTACGGCTACAACGCATTCTGGGCCGATCAACTGCCCGTGTTATGCCTGCCCGACTCCGCCGCCCAAACCCCCAAGCGAGGTGACGGTTTCGAAATTGAGGCCATGATCATCGGCCGGTTCGCCATCGCGAAGGGGATCATCATCGAGGTTCCCAGCTATGAGTACGACCGGTACCACGGCGAGAGCAACCTCAATGCGATCAAGGACGGCTTCCGGGTGCTGTGGACGCTGCTGCGGGACCGCGTTCACCGGCGGCGCTACCGTGCGCTCGCCAAGCGACTGCGCGCGGCCGGCACTGCGGTGGGTCAACCGTTCTGGATGTTGGCCAATCCCAGCGTGAGAGCGTTGGCGTCGGTGGGCAAGCCGGACTTTCCCGGCGAGGTTCAGCGCACCCTCGAACGGGTGTGGGCCCAACACCCCGAAGTGCCCGGGAACATTCGGATGGATGTCGTCACGGCGTCCGCCGAGGTCGGCAACAACATTCTCGATCACTCCGGCCGCGACCGGGATGTGCAGATCCGGATGGAGGTCCGGGTGCTCGACGACCACGTGCGCGTGGAGTTCGTTGACGACGGACTGCCCGCAGAGATCGACTTCGAATCGGTTCGCATGCCCGACGCGATGGCCGAAAACGGCCGTGGGTTGGCGCTGGCGCGGGCCTGTCTTGCCGAACTGTCCTATCACCGGGAGGATCCGGAGAATCATTGGACGCTGGTCAGTCAGCAGTTCGGCTGAACCCGCCCGTGCCCGCGCTGAGCCGAATTCACCACGCCGCCATGATCTGTTCGGACTATCGGCGGTCGAAAGCCTTCTACACCGAAATCATGGGGCTTCGGGTGGTTGCCGAGAACTATCGTCAGGCTCGGCAATCCTGGAAGTTGGACCTGGCACTGGCTGACGGCACCCAGATCGAACTGTTCTCCTTCCCCGGCGCACCACCCCGCCCCAGTCGCCCGGAGGCGCAGGGACTGCGGCACCTGGCCTTCGCGGTGGCGGACCTGGACGTGTGGGTCGACTACCTGCAGTCGCGCGGTGTCGAAGTGGAAGCCGTCCGGGTCGACGAGTACACCGGCAGGCGCTTCACGTTCTTCGCCGATCCGGACGGCTTGCCGCTGGAACTGTACGAGGAGGGCTGACCGGACGCCCATGACCCTGGTAATCGTTCTGGCAGCCGTCTTCTTCCTCGGAATGGGGATCTTCGCCCTAGTCCGGCCCGCGACGCTGATTCGCCCGTTCGGCATCACCCTGCCCATTCCCGAGTCGCGGGCCGAGGTGCGGGCCGTCTACGGCGGGTTCGGCTTGGCGATTGCCGGCATGCTGGCACTGGCGGCCACCGGGCATTCCGCCCGGGAGGGCATTCTCATCACCGTCGCCGCTGCGCTCGGCGGGATGGCGCTCGGGAGGTTGATCTCCGGGGTCGTCGACAGGCCGAAAGCGTTCTACCCCAACTGGTTCTACTTCATCGTCGAGATCGTCGCGGGGACCGCCCTGCTGTGGGCGGCGACAGCGCACTAAACGTTGACGGTGCCGCGTCACGGGGTGTCCTCCCTGTGCGGACTTGCGCCGAGTGAACCCGCAACTTATCGTCTCTCAGAATCTTATAAGCAATTTCACGAGACGAGCACAGGGAGTAGCACGTGGCCCACATCCGACCCCTTACCACCACGGGTATCGCGCTCATCAGCGCCGCTGCCATCGCAACCGGCCCGAGCGTCATCGTTGGTGGTCTGCCGACACCGCCCGCCTTGTCAACGGCGAAGTACGAGTTGACAGCACTGGCCGACACCAACGCCGTGGCCATCGCAGGGGCCGCAGTAGTTGATGGGTGGAGCGGTCTCGTCAGCCCGGACGGTCCTGCCGCGCTCAGCGCAGCCGCTGCGTTACCGGGCGCGTTGGGCTTGGGGTTCTTGGGCGACTCCTTCATCGTCGGTGGCGTCGACCTGGGCGCACTCCTCGGGAGCCTGGACCTGAACAGCATCCTGGGCGGCTTTGACCTGGGCGCCATCCTGGGCGGAATCGACCTGGGCGGCCTCGTCAGCGGTCTGCTGGGCGACATTCTCGGCAATGTCCTGGGCAATGTCTTCAGCAACGTGGTTCTGGGGAACCTCCTCGGTGACGTCGTTGGCGGCGTCCTGGGCAACATCGACCTGGGCGCCGTCGTGGATGGGATCACCCAGGGCGAATTCGACTTCGGTCAGATCTTCGGTGGTTTCGATCTGGGCGAGGTTCTGGATGATTTCGACCTGGGCGAAGTTCTCGGTGGGTTTGACCTGGGCGGCCTCCTAGGTGACATCGACCTCGGCGATTTCGACCTCGGCGAGGTCTTCGGCGGTTTTGACCTGGGCGGCATCCTCAACAACTTCGCCCCTGTGCTGGCGACATTTGTCGCCGGTATCCCGATCGTCGGCCCCGTGGCCAGCGTCTTCATTACCGGCCAGGTGCCGGGTGATCCGACCGTCTACGGCACCGGTCTGGCCGGTGTCCTGGCCTACGCCCAGAGCACCTTGCCCGGCCTCTCCAACCTGCTGAACATTCTCAAGCCGGGTGGCTTCGGCGTGGCGGCCGGTGACGAGGCCGACGAGACCGACGAGGACAGCGACGACGTCGACGACAGCGATGACGTTGACGACAGCGATGACGTTGACGACAGCGACGACGTTGACGGTGACGTTGATGCTGACGACGCCGACGACGTGGCTCCCAGGGCCGATGCCGCCGCGGCGGTGGCAGTCGTGTCCGCGACCCCGACGGTCGGGGAGGCACCGGGTGCCGCTGTTGAGGACACGGCCCCGGCGGAGGCAGCGTCGGAGGCGGATACCCCGGTCGTTGAGTCTGAGGTCGTCGAGTCTGAGGTCGTCGAGTCTGAGGTCGTCGAGTCTGAGGTCGTCGAGTCCGAGGTCGTCGAGTCCGAGGTCGTCGAGTCCGAGGTCGTCGAGTCCGAGGTCGTCGAGTCCGAGGTCGTCGAGTCTGAGGTCGTTGAGTCCGAGGTCGAATCGGTCACCGCAGTTGAATCGGTCGATTCGACGTCTGAGTCCGTGCCCTCGCATGACGGCGGCGATACCGCCGATGACCCGTCCAACACCGGCAGGCACACCGCAGACCGCGCCTCCCGCGGGTAACCGACCCAACGGATCAATATCGGGAGAAGGGCAGCCGGTTAGCGGCTGCCCTTCTCCTTTTGTGGGCGATGACCGGCCAGCGGGCGTTCCTGTCTACCACCGGACCGGCGCGGGACCGATCGAGTCCACGCCGGTCCAGCGACGAACCGGCTGACCCGCATAGTTGGGCTAGCGTTATTCGGGCGATGACACCGCCTGAGGACATGAACGCCAGGACCTGCCCGGCCTGCCATGCCGGGGTGCCGGCGGCGGCGTTCTGCGGAATGTGCGGAGCGGCCTCCGATACCTCAGTCGGGCCGTGGGATGTTCTCCTGCGGCCCAGGGTTTTTGCCGCCGCACCGCGCGAACACCTCATCCGGCCCGGGGTGACCAGTTCGCTCTTTGCGCGCCTGCCTCAGCCCGCCCGACAGCCGTTCCGGCTGACGTTGGTGTTGCTGCTGCTGACGATGGTGGTGCTCTCGGTGCTGCAGATCAACGCGGCACTCGGAGCGGTCACCGTTCTGGGCGCACCGGTGCTGTTCATCGTCTACATGTGGCAGTCCGACGCCTTCCGGGACCTCTCCGGACGCGCCCTGCTGATCGCCTTCCTGACCGGTTCCAGTCTTGCCGTGGCATGGTGGCTGCTGACCGGCCGGTTGCTGGCCGGTTCCTACGGCGTCTCGACGGCCGCCGGCCTGGCCCTGCAGAATCTGCTCGCCGGTTTCGGGTTGGCCGTGACCGTCGGCGGAGCGGTGGCCATGGTGCTGCCCTCGGTGGTGCTCCGATTGCTGCGGGTGCCCGTCTCCGAGCCGCTCGACGCCTTCGTCATCGGGGCGTTCGGGGCGCTGTCCTACGGCTGTGCGGCCAGCATCACCTGGCTGTTCCCCCAGATCTTCGCGGGCCTGCTCAACGCGCAAAGTTCCTGGCGCATGTTCGCCGACGCCATCACCTACGGTTTCATCGACCCGCTCATCACGATGGCCCTCGGCGGACTGGTCGGGCTGTGGTTGTGGTTTCGGCCCCTCGGTCGGCATCACCGCCGGGCGCGGCTGGTGGTGACGATCTGCACCGTGCTGACCGCAGTTTTCTTTGTCGGGGTCTGGGTGGTCGACGCTCTCTCGCTACCGCACTTCCAGGAAGTCGCGGTGAACCTCGTGCAAAGTGCTTTCGTGCTGCTGACGGTTCGGGTCGGCGTGCAGACTGTGCTGCTCCATGAAACGCCCGATCCGCCGACCGGCGATCCGGTGCTGTGTGTGCACTGCGAGAAGGTGATTCCGGACTTCCCGTTCTGCGTGTCCTGTGGCGCCGCGGCCCGGGCCTCATCGCGCTCGTCGCGCCGATTTCGCAGAAAGTGTCCGCCGGTCCCGGAATTCAGCTGAGCAGCAGTTCGGCTAGGCTGTAGTCATTCACTGTAAAAAGAAAGTGGGGGTTCAACATGTTTACAACCCGTGTGATTCGCCAGGTCGCGTTGGTCGCCGGTGCGGCCGCCATCCTGGGCTCCGGTGCCCTGACGGCGTGCGCCAAGGAGGAGAAGCCGGCGGAGAGCAAGCCGGCGACGAGTGCGCCCGCCGTCTCGCCCACCGAGAAGGTCAACGTCGGCTCGTTCGCGCCGTCGGTGACCGCCCGTCCGGCACCAACTGCGCTGCCGGGCAACGTCGTAACCGGCGGAAACTAACCGCGTAGTGATCCGCCCCGTTCACCGGGGCGGATCGCCGCGCCAACTGAAACTCTCCACGTACTGGCCCATGTCGATAGCGATTTCGACGTTGGCCCCCGACGGGGGCCCCGGCCCGAAATCCGGAGAGAACCTGCGATACGGCCCTTCCCCCGTCGCCACCAGGGCGAGGTCATTCTTGACCGCCGCGATCACGATCGCCCGACTGTCGTACCGGTTCGACAGGCCGGGGGGCTGGAAGTTGGCGACGACCCCGTAGCCCAACTGATAGCCGACCGTGGCGTTGGGTAGCTCATAGGCGACGTCAGCGTTGGGGAACTGCCTGGCGAGAAGCTGTTCGACCACCTGGCGGGCGTCGCGCCCGTTCGCAGGTTCGCTGAACAGGCGCAGCAGCCCACCGTCACCGCCGGTCAGGCGGGCGGTCACGCCGTTGGCGGTGGTGTCGACCGCATAACCGGATCCCGGCGGGGGATAGGCCACCGAGAACTCACCGCCTGCGGCGACGAACCGCGGCAGGTTGGCCACCGGCGCCGCAATCGGCGGGCGGCCGCAATCCGGCGGGCATGCGTAGACCGTTTCGTCGGCCACCGCCCGGTCCCACAGCGTCACGATCAGCACCGCGACGGCCAACACCAGCCCCATAACCCCGATCGTGGCGGCATACCGCGGCCGGGCCGCCCCCTGCGCGGTGTAGGGCCCGGGCGCTACGGCCACCCCCTCGTGGGAGGCCGTCACTGCCCCGCTCACCCGCCCGCCCTGGCCAACAGGATGTTCTTCACCAGGTTTTCCACATTCGGGGTGCCCAACCCGGTCACGACGTCATAGCCCGCGGTGCCCGGGCTGACCGCGTTTCCGCCCAGACTGATGTCGCGGAACCCCGGCAACGCCGAGCCCTGAGCGATCCGGTAGAGCAGCGGGTTGAACTCACCCAATGGTTCCGCGCCGCTGTCGAGGAGTTTCTGGTTCATCAGCGCAGTCAGGCCAGCCCAGATCGGGGCGGATTGTGAGGTGCCGCCACCGACAACGACGTTGTCGTTGAATACAATTCGGACACCGGTGTTCGGGTCGGCGACCGCGGCGACGTCGGGCACCAGTCGCTGGTCGGGGAGTGGCCCGGCGGCGTCCACGGACTGCCACGTCGGGCGCGGGAAGAGCGTCGAAACCCCGCCGCCGGTGCCCTGGATGAGTGGGACGTCGTACCAGGACTGCTCGGCCAACCATTCACCGTCGGCAGCGGTGGACAGTTTTGTGCCACCGACCGAGGTCATCTCCGGCAGCGAGCCAACCGCGTCGACACCGACGTCGTCCGGACTGGGCGGATCCGCCCAGTTATGTCCCCCTTTGCATTCCAGGCCCGCGAGGTCCCCCGAGGCGTTGAACGCCGTGGTGCCGTTGCGCAACGCCGTCGCCAGTGCGGCCCGCACGGGTGCCAGATCTGCGGCCGTGAACAACCGGTCGCAGCCCCACCCGATGGACAAACTCCACACCGCACCGGGGAACTGCCGGTCGACGGACTCCATCAGTTTGCCCAGCTTCTCGAACGCGCGGCCGCCCTCGTTGTTGGTGGTCGAACGGGCGTTGACCAGAACCAGTTTCGCCTCCGGGGCGAGGGCGTGGAGCACCTGAAGATCCATATTCGCCTCACCGATGCGCCGCTCCGGCATGCCGCCCACGATTTCCGGTGTCAGCGGCGGCAGCCCGAAGGTGCTGGCGAAGGCGTCCATATCGGACTGCAGAAAGCCGTCGAAGGCGAACACCACCACCGTCTGGCCCTTCCCGGTGTAGCCGTCGCGCACCAGGGGCGTCGCGTTGTAGGCCTTGAGCAACTGGGTGGGCAGCAGCCCGCCGTCGGGGACGTCGCGCGGCACGGTGGGCAGCGCTTCGCGGGTGGGGGTGTAGCTCAGGATCCGGCCGACGGCGGATACCTCCGGGCGGGTCGGCGGGGGAACGGCGGGCTG
Source organism: Mycobacterium sp. (assembly GCF_044370595.1). Lineage (GTDB taxonomy): Bacteria > Actinomycetota > Actinomycetes > Mycobacteriales > Mycobacteriaceae > Mycobacterium. The sequence goes on along the minus strand of NZ_JBILVF010000035.1, from coordinate 5,325 downwards.
CTGCGGGGAGGCATAAAAGACATGGTCGGCTTTATCCCGGAGACGGTCGTCCCGCAGCCGGTAATCGCGGATGGCAACCCCGAAGGCGTCGGCGACGGCAGCTGCGGGCCCTTCGATCACCGCCCAGGTGTCGTCGGGGCGCCAGCGCACCGACAACCCGTTGCCCCGCGCCCACGCCGTCAGCCGGATCGGCTCGGTGGCCGTGTGCAGGGACGCCGTCAGGCGGACCCGGTCCAACCGGGCCGGACCCAGATCGGTGGATGCGGCCAGGATGCGGGCGAAGGGCCCGCCGATGGTGTCGGCGCGGGGAAAGATGGCCGGCTGAACTGCGGCGCCGAAGGTCACCAGCAGCACACCCGCCGCGGCCAGCGCGGCCCCGCCCAGTGCCCTTCTGGTCATACCCCACATCTAACAACCGCGGGCAGGGGCGATACTGATCGGCGTGGCTGATCGCAACGTGCTGGGCGGACCGCTGGAAGAGTGCGGCACCGACCCGATGACCGGTTTCTACCGCGACGGGTGTTGCTCCAGCGGACCCGAAGACATCGGCTTGCACACCATCTGTGCCGTGGTGACCGCCGAGTTCCTCGACCACCAACGCTCGATCGGCAACGACCTGTCCACGCCGATGCCGCAGTACCGGTTCCCCGGTCTGGTGCCCGGCGATCGCTGGTGCGTGACCGCCCGCAACTGGCTGCGGGCCTACCAGGACGGCTGCGCCGCCCCGGTGGTCCTTGCGGCCACCCACGAACGCACCCTCGACGTGGTACCCCGCGCGGCGCTGGACGAGCACGCGGTGGATGTCCCCGACGACCTCACCGGACTGCCCGACGGCGACGGGGGATGAGCCGGGCACGGATCGTGCTGTTCGCCTTGCTGGCGCTGGGTTCGGCGGCGTTGGCCGGCGTCGTGATCGCAAAGCGTGAACCAGCCGCGACCCGTCGATGACACGCTCACCGAAACGCTGGTCGTCGTCGAACACAACCACTGAGTGCTCGACCGGGGCGACTGGATTCGGTGTGTTCCCCGGACTATCGCCGCGCCGACCCGATCAGGGTTTGGCCGCCGGGATCCTGCAGCAGGCAGATGACGGTGCTGGGCAGCGGGTTGTTGAAGGTGCGGTCCTGTTCGGAGTCGATCAGGTAGGTGACGGCAAACGGACTGCCCGCGGATGGGCCGCCGGTGTACTCGACGAACCCGGCCTCGCATTTGGTGCTGGCGGTGCCGTCGAGTGCGGCATCGACCGGGATCGGCGCGCGCAGGTAGGTCTCGGCCAGATGCGGTTGAGAACAGTCGACGAGGGTGACCATCACCACCGCCGGGTCGGTGGGCGGTGCTTCGGCCAAGCAGTCCCCGGCCTCGAGTGCGGTCCAGTTCACGGAACGGGGCGCTGCCGGCGGGGTGGTGGCCGTACTCGCGGCGGTGGACGGCGCCGTCGCCGACGTCTCGGCGGGGGCCGACGGTCCGGTCCCGGCCGAGTTGTCGACGGCGCAACCGGTCAGCCAGGTGCCGACCGCCAGTGCCACGGTGAATCCGGCCCACGGCCGTAGATGGTGGGAACCCACGCCGACCTCCTCGCCTTTCCCCGGGTGTTTCCCGGCCCTTTCCCGGCGTGCGCGTCCCAGGCGGCACGCGGTGCCGCTACCTTTATAGCCGCAGTGGGACAACACACATGTCCTGCCCTGGGGCTGGGAGGTCAGATGCGCGGGATCGTGCGGGCGGTCGCGGCAGGTGCTCTGGCAGGCGCAGCGTTGAGCCTGGGCTCTGCGGTGGCGCAGGCAGATTCGTGGCATCCCTGGGTTCCCGGTATCCCCGGGCCGGGAGTGAACATCGGCATTCCGGGCAATCCGCTGCCGCCCGGGCAGGTCAAACAGTTCATCCCGAACGTCGACGACATCGTGCCCAACTGGGGCGCGCCCGGGCAGTGGAAGTAACCCGCTAGCCCGGCGTCCAACCAGCGCCCCCGCTCTCATCGGCCACCGTGCCATGATCGACAGAGGGGATCGGAGGGGCAGTGAATCACTGGTCGGGGTTGGCGGTCGCCGCGGTGTTCATCTGGCTCGGCATGGTGCTGGCCATCTCCTTTCTGGAAGCCCCGCTGAAGTTCCGGGCCCCCGGCGTGACGATCCCGATCGGCCTGGGCATCGGGCGGTTGGTGTTCCGGGCGCTCAACGTCTGCGAGGTGCTGCTGGCCGCGACCGCCCTGGCCGCCGTGGTTCTGGGCCGGCCGCCGGTCGGCGCGGTGGTGGCGCTGGGGGTGGCGGTGGCGGCTTTAGGTGCCCAAGTGGTCGGGGTGCGCCCAGCCCTGACGCGGCGCTCCGACGCCGTACTGGCCGACGCCGCCGCCGCGCAGTCCGGCCGCTCCCGCTCCCACCTGGTCTATGTGGGGTTGGAAGCGGTCAAGGTGATGGCCTTGGTGGCCGGCGGCATTCTGCTGCTGGCCTGAACTCTGGGAGGGATTCGGTGCTGGCCGTCAGCCGGCAGGCGACCTCGCTCGCCGCCGTCAGCCCGCGACCAGGCCGCCCAGCCAGTGGCCGGCGAACGCCGCGGCCAGACCCGCCACCACGCTGACCGCGATGTTGGCCCCGGCTGCTCCCCAGCGCCGGTCCTCGGCCAGTGACCGGGTTTCCAGCATCCAGCCGGAAAAGGTCGTGTAGGCGCCCAGGAAGCCGGTGCCGATCAAGGTGGCCACCTGGTGGCTCGGCGCCATGCCGGACACCACGCCGAGCAGGAAGGCTCCGGTGACGTTGACGGCCACCGTGCCGATCGGGAACGCCATGGCGAGTTGGCGGCGGACGCCCTGCTCGATCAGCAGCCGGGCCACCGCGCCCAGGCCTCCGATCACCGCGACGCCGATCCACAACCCGATGCTCACCGCCGCACCCTTCCACGGGCCACCTGGACGGCGAGCAGTCCGGCGATGATCCCTGCGGCGGTGTAGCCGAGGGCCAGCAGGTACTTGCCGTGCTGGATCATCAGGAGCGTCTCCACCTGCACGGTGGAGAACGTCGTCAGCCCGCCGCAGACTCCGGTGCCCCAGAACGGTCGCCGTAGATCAGAGGTGGCCAATCGGGTGCCGACGAATCCCAGCAGCACCGATCCGAGGATGTTGGCCACGAAGGTGGGCCACGGCCAGCGTCCGGGGTCGGGGACGGCCGTCGTTGCCAGGGCGGCCCGGGCGAGGGTCCCGATCGCTCCCCCGACGAAGACCGCGGCGAGGGTACGGGCATCGACGCTCACTCGGTGCGCCCAATCACCGCAACAGTATTGCGCTACGGCGGCACAATTGCCCTCATGGTGGCCAATCCCCGCGCCGGACACACGGCGCTCCCCGAAGACCTCATCGACCTGCCCCACCTGGTGACGGCGTATTACACCGTGCGCCCCGATCCCGACGACGTCGCCCAGCAGGTGGCTTTCGGAACCTCCGGGCACCGCGGATCCAGCCTCGACGGGGCATTCAACGAGGCGCACATCCTGGCCACCACCCAGGCCATCGCCGAATACCGGGCGGCGCAGGGCACCACCGGCCCGCTGTTCATCGGCCGCGACACCCACGGCCTGTCCGAGCCGGCCTGGGTGTCGGCGCTGGAGGTGCTCGCCGCCAACGGCGTTGCGGTGCTGGTGGATTCGGCGGACCGCTACACCCCCACGCCCGCGGTCAGCCACGCCATCCTGACCCACAACCGCGGCCGGGACTCCGGTCTGGCCGACGGGATCGTGGTCACCCCGTCGCACAATCCGCCCCGCGACGGCGGATTCAAATACAACCCGCCCAACGGCGGGCCCGCCGACACCGACGCCACCAGCGCAATCGCCAAGCGCGCCAATGAGATCCTGCGCGGCGAATTGCGCGAGGTGAAGCGGGTTCCGCTGGCGCGCGCGCTGCAGCATGTGCAGCGACACGACTACCTGGACGCGTACGTGTCCGATCTGCCCAATGTGGTGGACATCCATGCCATCCGCGCCGAAGGCATCCGGATCGGGGCCGACCCGTTGGGCGGGGCCAGCGTGGACTACTGGGCGGCGATCGCCGAACGGCACAACCTGGACCTCACCGTGGTCAACCCCTTGGTCGACGCCACCTGGCGGTTCATGACGCTGGACACCGACGGCAAGATCCGGATGGACTGCAGTTCGCCCAACGCGATGGCCTCACTGATCGCCAACCGGCAGAGCTACCAGATCGCCACCGGTAACGACGCCGACGCCGACCGGCACGGCATCGTCACCCCTGATACCGGGCTGATGAACCCCAACCACTATCTGGCGGTGGCCATCGACTACCTCTACACCCACCGCCCGGACTGGCCCGGCAGCGTGGCCGTCGGAAAGACCGCGGTCAGCTCGTCGATCATCGACCGGGTGGTCGCCGGCCTGGGCCGCACCCTGGTGGAGGTGCCCGTCGGCTTCAAATGGTTCGTCGACGGATTAGTCAGCGGCACAATCGGATTCGGCGGGGAGGAGTCCGCCGGCGCGTCCTTCCTTCGCCGCGACGGCTCGGTGTGGACCACCGACAAGGACGGCATCATCCTGGCGCTGCTGGCCTCCGAGATCCTGGCCGTGACCGGCAAGACCCCCTCGCAGCGCTACGCGGAGTTGGCCGAGAAGTACGGCGCTCCGGTCTACGCGCGGATGGACGCACCCGCCAATCGCGAACAGAAGGCCCGGCTGTCCAAGCTCTCCCCGGAGCAGGTCAGCGCCACCGAACTGGCGGGCGAGCCGATCACCGCCAAACTCACCGCCGCCCCCGGCAACGGCGCCCCGTTGGGCGGGCTGAAGGTCACCACGGCCAATGGCTGGTTCGCTGCCAGGCCGTCGGGCACCGAGGACGTCTACAAGATCTACGCCGAGTCCTTCCTCGGTTCAGAGCATCTGGCGCATGTGCAGCAGGCCGCCAGGGAAGTCGTGAACTCCGTCATCGGGTAACGCCGTCGACGGTTGCCGCGATTAACCGGCGTGGTGAGACATCGAGGTGTGGTGAGACACCGAGGACGGCGGGTCGCCGGCATTGTCGCGGCCGCACTTGCCGCCCTGACGGGAACGGCGGTCCCTGCCGTCAGTAACGCGGCTCAGTGCGGTCCCGGAACCTTCTACGACGTACCCACCGATACCTGCCTGGTCACGTCGGCCAGCCAACCGCCCCCGGGGATGCCGCCCCCACCACCGCCCCCGGGGATGCCGCCCCCACCACCGCCCCCGCCCCCGCCGCCGCCGGCCTGGAACGCCCCCACTCCCTGGGTCTCGGCCAGCGTTTGCGCGCCGATCCCGATCCTGAACCTGTGCGTGGGCATCTGACCGCTGTCGAGTCGGGCGGGCAATGGC